>NZ_JBYIVZ010000080.1:0-39727 GCF_057710365.1 Streptomyces sp. bgisy027 | reverse complement strand
GAACCTGGTTCCTTTTCTGGGGGGGACTTCTCCCCCCCAGGCCCCCCGATGTTCGTCTCGGGCCGTCCCCCGGGTCGTGCACCTCCCCAAATCCCGCACATCGCCGAAGGCAACCCGCGGGTGCCCCTTTGAACCTTGGGAGTAGGCCCACATGACCCAGCAGTCACTGGAGTCGGCGACCACAGCCGAAGACGCGGGAGAAGGCACCCGCGTCCCGGCCGGCAGGTCCTGGCTCGACCGGTACTTTCACATAACCAAGAGAGAATCCACGGTCGCGCGTGAGGTGCGCGGCGGCGTCACGACCTTCATGGCGATGGCGTACATCCTCCTGCTCAACCCGCTGATCCTGTCCGGCAAGGACGCGGTCGGCGACACTCTCGCCCAGAAGGCACTGATCACCGCAACCGCGTTCGCGGCCGCCATCAGCACGCTGCTGATGGGCTTCTTCGGCAAGGTGCCGCTCGCCCTCGCCGCCGGCCTCTCCGTCTCCGGCGTCCTCGCCTCGCAGGTCGCCCCGCAGATGACCTGGCCGCAGGCCATGGGCATGTGCGTGATGTACGGCGTGGTCATCATGCTGCTGGTCGTCACCGGCCTGCGCGAGATGATCATGAACGCGATCCCGCTCGCGCTCAAGCACGCCATCACCATGGGCATCGGCCTGTTCGTCGCGCTGATCGGCCTGGTGAAGGCCGGTTTCGTGCACCAGGGCAAGGCGACCCCGCTCAGCCTCGGCCCGACCGGCGAACTGGCCGGCTGGCCGGTCCTGCTCTTCGCCGCCACGCTGCTCGTGATCTTCATGCTCCAGGCGCGCGGCATCCCCGGCGCGATCCTGATCGGTATCGTCGGCGGCACCGTGGTCGCCGTCGTTCTCAACGCGGCCGGCGCCATCGACCCCAAGCAGTGGGCCAGCGGCGCTCCCGAACTCCACGGCAGCGCGGTGTCCATGCCGGACTTCTCGATCTTCGGCAACGTCGAGTTCGGCGGCTGGGGCGAGGTCGGCGCGATGACCGTCGGCATGATCGTGTTCACCCTGGTGCTCGCCGGCTTCTTCGACGCGATGGCCACCATCATCGGCGTCGGCACCGAGGCCAAGCTCGCCGACGACAAGGGCCGGATGCCGGGCCTGTCGAAGGCGCTGTTCATCGACGGCGCCGGCGGCGCGATCGGCGGTGTGTCCGGCGCGTCCGGGCAGACGGTGTTCGTCGAGTCGGCGACCGGCGTCGGCGAGGGTGCCCGTACGGGGCTGTCCTCGGTCGTCACCGGCCTGTTCTTCGCGGCCTGCCTCTTCTTCACCCCGCTCACGGCGATCGTGCCGGGCGAGGTCGCGGCGGCGGCCCTGGTGGTCATCGGCGGCATGATGATGATGAACGCCCGCCACGTGGACTGGGCCGACCGGGCCACCGCGATCCCGGTGTTCCTCACCGTGGTGATCATGCCGTTCACGTACTCGATCACGGCCGGTGTCGCCGCCGGTGTCATCTCGTACGTCGCCATCAAGATCGCTCAGGGCAAGGCGCGGGAGATCGGGGCGTTCATGTGGGCCCTGACAGGCATCTTCATCGTCTATTTCGCCCTCAATCCCATTGAGAGCTGGATGGGCGTGCACTAGCCGTGCGCGTACCGCCCTCCACACAACCGCTTTAAGGAGACCGACAGATGCTGGACATCGCCGAAGAGCTGCACCGGTGGGTCGAGCAGGGACGCGACTTCGCCGTGGCCACCGTGGTGGCGGTCGGCGGCAGCGCACCGCGCCGGCCCGGCGCCGCACTCGCGGTGGACGCCGACGGCACGGCGATCGGCTCGGTCTCCGGCGGCTGTGTGGAGGGCGCGGTCTACGAACTGTGCCAACAGGCCCTCCAGGACGGCGAGACGGTCCTGGAGCGCTTCGGCTACAGCGACGAGGACGCCTTCGCCGTCGGACTGACGTGCGGGGGCATCATCGACATCCTCGTCACCCCGGTACGGACGCAGGACCCGGCCCGCCCGGTGCTGGCGGCGGCCCTGGCCGCGGCGTCGGCCGGCGAGGCGGCGGCGGTCGCCCGGGTCGTCTCCGGCCCCCCGGACCTGATGGGCCGCGCGCTGCTGGTCCGTCCCGACGGCGGCTACGACGGCGGCTACGGCGGCCATCCCGAACTGGACCGCACGGTCGCCGCGGAGGCGGGCGCGTTCCTGGACGCGGGCCGCACGGGCACCCTGGAGATCGGCGAACAGGGCTCGCGCTGCGGCTCCCCGCTCACCGTCCTGGTCGAGTCCTCCGTCCCCGCACCCCGCATGATCGTCTTCGGCGCGATCGACTTCGCGTCGGCGCTCGTGCGGATCGGCAAGTTCCTGAACTACCACGTGACGGTGTGCGACGCCCGGCCGGTCTTCGCGACGAGGACCCGCTTCCCGGAGGCGGACGAGATCGTCGTGGAGTGGCCGCACAAGTACCTGGAGCGCACCGAGGTGGACGCGCGCACGGTCCTGTGCGTGCTCACCCACGACGCCAAGTTCGACGTCCCGCTGCTCCGGCTGGCGCTGCGGCTGCCGGTGGCGTACGTGGGCGCGATGGGCTCGCGCCGCACCCACCTGGACCGCAACGAGCGGCTCAGGCAGGTCGGCGTCACCGAACTGGAGCTGGCCCGGCTCCGCTCACCGATCGGCCTCGACCTCGGCGCCCGTACGCCCGAGGAGACGGCCCTGTCGATCGCCTCGGAGATCGTCGCCGGCCGGCGTGGCGGCAGCGGTGTCTCACTGACCGGCGCGCACACGCCGATCCATCACGACGCGGTGTCCACGTCCGATCCGGCGGGCCGGATCGGGTCGGTGGCCTGAGTCCACGGCGCCGGCTGGTCGGGCCGGGCGAAGGCGTAGTCCGGGGCGCCGACCCGTGAGATCCGTACGTGGCGCAGGAGTTCCCGCACGCTGCCCGTGATGCCCATCGCCCACCCGGTCCGCGGTTCCGGCTCGCTCGGGGTGGCCGGTGCTCGACGTCGGACCAGCGGGCGCCGTCGGCGTCCCGGGTCGTGTGCGCGGCGATGCCGGCGACGAGAACCTCGGCGAGACCGGGGGTGTCGCCCTGCTCGGCACTGGCACGGCCGTCCGCGGGCCTCACCTGCGCATCGACCCGTACCGGACGCGTCCGGCCGAAGGGCCGTCACGCCCGTCTGAGCAACCGATTCACGGCCCGCCCGAACACGAAGCGGGCCGTACGCTCCACCACCCCGTCCAGCGCCCCCGGCACGAACCGCACCCGCAGCTCCTCCCGCCACACCACCCGTGCCCGCCCGCCCGGCCCGGGACGCACCTCGATCTCGGCCCAGCCGCTCATCACCCGGCCCCGCTTCTCCAGGCGGCACACACCGGGCGTGTCGTCGTCGGACGGGGGCTGCCAGACCGTCACCTCCATCGGGTCGTCGAAGGAGAGAGGGCCGAGGCCGGAGCGGGCGACGAAGCGTGTGCCCTCGTGCGTCGGGGCCGGGGTGACGACCCGGATGCGGGTCAGGGGGACGACATCGGCGTGGCGGGGCCACTCCGTCAGGCGGCGCCACGCCTCGGTGAGAGGGAGCGGAACCGTGCGTTCGAGGGAGAAGTTCGCCACGGAGTGATCCTACGTAAACCGTGCTGTGCGATCAGGGCTGGTCACAGCACCGTCATCCGGTGGATGCGCGTGGCGTACACGGGGTGTACAAGGGGCCCGGCCGCGCCTCGGCTCGCAGACGTCGATCGTCATGCGCGGCGCCTCACCGGTACACCTTCCCCGGCTCCGCCTTCCCCGGCGCGAGCAGCTGCGGAACCGTCACGAACACGAACCCGCGGTCCTTCAGCGCGTCGATGATTCCGGGCACCGCCGGCACGGTCCCGTCGTAGATGTCGTGCAGCAGGATGATGCCGTCGCGGTCGGTCTGGTCGAGGACACGCTGCTCTATGAGCTCGGAGTCGTCGGTCTTGTAGTCCTTGGCGGTCACGCTCCACAGGACCTCGGACATGCCCAGCTCGCGGCAGATGTCGTGCACCGTGTCGTCGGTACGGCCCTGAGGCGGGCGCATCAGCGTCGGGCGCCGTCCGATGAGTTGCTCTATCGCCTTGTTGGGGCGCTCTATCTCGTCGCGTATCGCGTCGGGTTCCAGCTCCGTGAGCCTCTTGTGGTCCCAGGTGTGGTTGGCCACCTCGTGACCCTCGTCGGCCATCCGCTCCACGAGCTCCGGGTACTTCTCGATGTGCCGCTTGCCCAGGAGGAAGAAGGTCGCCGGGACCTTCTCCTCCTTGAGGATGTCAAGCAGACGCGCGGAGTGTTCGCTCGGCCCGGCGTCGAAGGTCAGCGCGACGCATTTGGCCTCGCGGCAGTCGACGCCGCCGGAGAGGGTGCCGGCGGTGGGCGCGGCCTGGGCCCGTGCAGCGCTGGGCGAAGTGGTCTCCAGGCGCACGTACTGACTGAACGCCACCAAGGAAGCGGCCGCCACCAGAACGGCGGCGGCACACAACCAGGCCCATGGCTTTTTCATCTTCTTGGTCAGAGAAGGCATGTCGTGACTATACATGGCGAGTATACATGCTATGTATAGAGGCTGTTCATAGCCTCTGAACTGCGCGTTCCGTTTGTTTGCCGGCCTGCCTCGTCCAGGCGATCGCCCTGCCCGCGCCACGTCAGCCGGATCCCGGCCGCGGCGCGGGACGGAGGCCAACAGGACGCGGGTGTACGGGTCTTCGGGCGCGTCCAGCACCCTGTCCGTCGCCCTGCTCGACCACCGTGCCGCGGCGCGTCACCACCGTCTCGTCGGTGATGCGCCGGACGACGCGGTCATGCGGGGCTCCTCTTGGCCAGGGCGGAGGTGAGCGACAGCTCGTCCGGGAGGTCGGTCAGCCGTCGGCACGCCATCGTCCCGCCGCCCGGCAACGGCAGCGGCAGCGGCTCCGGGATCCAGGTGGCGCACTCCGGCTCGGCGTGCGGGCGGTGCCCCGCGATCGGGCGGTGCCCCGCGATCGGGCCTGCCCGGCCGCCGGACGCCGGTCAACGGCGAGGGCGGCCCGGTAGGTCAGCAGCCGGGCCCGCGATCGGGCGGCGCCCCGCGATCGGGTTGCGCCCCGCGATCGGGCAGCCGGTGAACGCGTCGGACAGGGATGGCCGCCGACCGAGATCGGCTCCAACGCGCGCACGGTGGTGGCGAGTTCGGGGGAGCGGGCGAGCAGGCCGCGTGTGCAGGGGTGCCGGGCGTGGGTGAAGAGACGCTCCGCGTCGTGCTGTTCCACCACACGGCCGGCGTACCGGAGCCGCGCAACCGCCGGGCGACCTGAGCGCACCCCGCCGTATCGCCCGTCACAGCTCTGCCGTGCGGGCGGTCACCGCCCCCGCGGCAGCGGCTGTTCCGTCCAGATCACCTTGCCGTCCGCCGTGTAACGGGTGCCCCAGCGCTCGGCGAACTGGGCCACCAGGAACAGGCCCCGGCCGCCCTCGTCGGTGGTGGCCGCGCTGCGCAGGTGCGGGGCGGTGCTGCTGCCGTCGGAGACCTCGCAGATCAGCATGAGGTCGCGGATCAGACGGACCCGGATCGGGCCGGTGGCGTGGCGCAGGGCGTTGGTGACCAGCTCGCTCAGGATCAGCTCGGTGGTGAACGCCTCCTCCGCCAGCCCCCACTCCTCCAGCGTGCGGACCGCGGCCGCCCGTACCCGGGCCACGGCGGAGGGGTCGGGCGGGACGTCCCAGGAGGCCGTGCGGTCGGAGGGCAGCAGCCGGGTCCGGGCGACGACGAGGGCGACGTCGTCGCGGGGACGCTCGGGAAGCATGGCCTCCAGGACCGCCTTGCACGTCTCCTCCGGCCCCCGGCCCCGCGTCGGGGGCGTCGCGGCGAGCGCGTCGCGCAGCCGCTCCAGGCCCTCGTCGATGTCGCGGCCCTGGTCCTCGACCAGCCCGTCCGTGTACAGCACCAGCCCGCTGCCCTCGGGCAGCCGCACCTCGGTCGCCTCGAAGGGCATGCTGCCGCCCAGGCCCAGCGGCGCCCCGCCGGGCACGGTCAGGAACTCGACCTCGCCGTCCGGGTGCACGAGCGCCGGTTCGAGGTGGCCGGCGCGGGAGAGGGCGCACAGCCCGGTGGACGGGTCGTACACCGCGTACAGACAGGTCGCCCCGGTGATCGGCGCCACCTCCTCATCGCCCTCGCCCTCGTCCTGGTCGATGCGGGCCACCAACTCGTCCAGATGGCCGAGGAGTTCGTCGGGCGGCAGGTCCAGCGTGGAGAAGTTGTCGACCGCGGTGCGCAGCCGGCCCATCGTCGCCGCCGCGTGCAGCCCGTGGCCCACGACGTCACCGACGACCAGCGCCACCCGCGCGCCCGGCAGCGGGATGACGTCGAACCAGTCCCCGCCGACCCCGCCCTGCGCCGCCTGTGCCGGCAGGTAGCGGTAGGCCACGTCGAGCGCGCTCTGCCCGGGCAGCGCCCGCGGCAGCAGACTGCGTTGCAGCGTCACCGACAGGGTGTGCTCCCGGGTGTAGCGGCGGGCGTTGTCGATGCTGACGGCGGCCCGCGCCACCAACTCCTCGGCGAGGGAGACGTCCTCGCGCTCGAAGGCCTCGGGCCGGTCGGCGCGCCAGAAGGTGGCCATGCCCATGATGACGCCCCGGGCCCGCAGCGGGACCGTGAGCATCGCGTGGAGCCCGTAGCGCACGAGCGTGCGGGCGTGCGCGGGATCCTGCTCGTGCCAGCCCGCGAAGGCGGGCAGGTCCGTCTCCAGCACCGACTCGCCCGTACCGAACCCGAACGCCTGCGGCGTGCCGGGGGCGAAGTGGATCAGCTTGCCGATGGGATAGAGCGGGCTGTCGTCCCGAACGCCCTGGAACGCCACCCGGCGCATGTCGGCGCGGCCCTCCTTCGGCTCCTCGCCGCGCAGCACCGGATCCGAGAGGTCGACGGAGACGAAGTCGGCGAACCGCGGCACCGCGAAGTCGGTCAGCTCCTGCGAGGTGCGGGTGACGTCGAGGGTGGTGCCGATCTCGAGCCCGGCGTCGTACAGCAGCTTCAACCGCTCCTGCGCCACGTCCGCCCGGCCTGTCAGCGTGCGCAGCTCGGTGGTGTCCCGCAGCGTCGCCACGCTGCCGGGCGGCCCGCCGTCCCGGTCGGTCGAGCGCTGGCTGACCGCGAGCAGCCGGCCCTGCGTCAGATGCACCTCGTCGGTGGCGTCCCGCCCGGAGGCGAACAGCCGGGCCAGGTCGTTGCCGATACCGAGGGAGACACAGGGCCGCCCCTCCGCGTCCGCGGTCAGTCCGAGCAGCCGACGCGCCTCGTCGTTCGCCAGCGCCAGCCGGCGCCGGTCGTCCATGATCAGCACGCCTTCCCGCACGGAGTGCAGGACCGCGTCGTGATGCTCGTACATCCGCGTCATCTCTTCGGGTCCCAGCCCGTGCGTCTGCCGCAGCAGCCGACGGCTGACCAGCGCGGTCCCGGCGGTGGCGAGGGCGAGCGCGGCGGCCGCCGAGCCGAGCAGCGTGGGCAGCTGGTGTTCCACGACCCCGCCGACGCTGTCCAGCGTCACCCCCGCGGCGACCAGGGCGACGACCTTGCCGTTGTCGTCGGCCACGGGAACCACGGCCCGCACGGACGGACCCAGGGTGCCGGTGTACGTCTCCCGGACGATCCCGCCCGCCGCGGCCGGGGCGATGGTGCCGATGAAGTGCTGGCCGATCCGGTCGGGGTTGGGGTGGGTGTAGCGGATCCCGTCCTTGGTCATCACGACGATGAAGTCCACGTCGGTGGCCTTGCGCGCCGCCTCGGCGCGGGGCTGGAGCACCGCGCTGGGGTCAGGGCTCGACAGGGCGTCTTCGATGCCCGGCGCGTTCGCGAAGGACTCGGCGACGGCGAGGGACCGGTTGCCCGCCTCCCGCCTGGTGTCGGTGCGCACCTGGAGCACCAGAGCCACCACGGCGGCCACCACGAGGAGCACGACGATGGCCGCCTGCAGCACGAAGACCTGCCTGGCCACGGTACGCGCGCTCAACAGCGGGCGCAGGCGGCCGAGGAATCCGGCCATGCATCATTTCTAACACCGTTCCACGAGGCGGGCACGGTGCTTGACAAGGGAAGCCGCGCGGCCCGCCAGGAGCCGTCGGCGCAACCGCGGACCCGGGGGCGCCGGCGGACCTACGACGGGCACGACTCCACGCACCCGGCACCCGACGGCTCGGCCGCGGCCGACGCTCCGGCCGTGGCGGGCATGCGGAGCAGCAGCAGGGCCGCGTCGTCGTGCAGCCGGCCGCCGACGTGGTCCTGGAGCTCGCCGTGCAGCGCGGTGACGGTGTCCACGGGCTCGTCGCAGGTGTGCCGGGCCAGCCCCTCGGCGAGCGGGTAGAACTCGCGGTCGCGGTTGCGGGCCTCGGTGACGCCGTCGGTGTACAGCAGCAACTGGTCCCCGTCGGTGAAGGGCAGCACGTGCAGCGTGGGCGCCTCGCCCGACAGGCTGCGCAGACCGAGCGGCGGCGCGGGACGGTCCGGCTCCACCGGTACGACGACGGAGTCCCGCACCAGCAGCGGCGGCGCGTGCCCGCAGTTGACGACCTCCAGCTGCCCGGCGCGGGGATACCCGGCGACCACGGCGGTGACGAAGTCGTCGCTGCCCAGGTTGCGCGCCAGGCTCCGCTCGATCCTGGCGACCACGTCCAGCAGATCGGGCTCGTCATGGGCGGCCTCGCGGAACACGCCGACCACCAGCGCCGCCGTGCTCACCGCAGGCAGCCCCTTGCCCCGCACGTCACCGACGATCAGCCGGACCCCGTGCGGCGTCGACACCAGCGCGTACAGATCCCCGCCGATGCGGGCCTCGGCCGCGGCGGCGCTGTAGCGCACGGCCACCTGGAACGGTCCGACCGTCGCCGGAACCGGCTGCAGAAGCGCGTGCTGCGCGGCCTCGGCGACCGAGCGCACCGCCGCCAGCACCCGCTCGCGCCGGATGCGCAACGTGCTGGTCGCGGCACACGCCGCCGTGATCACCAGCAGGGACGCCAGCGCGACCACCAGCTCGCTGTCCGCGGCACCGCCCCGCACACCGAGGGCCATCCCCAGCGCGGCCGACAGCAGCCCCACGCAGAGGACACCGCGCGGCCCGCCGGTGGCGGCGGCGAGCGCGGGGCCCGTGGCGAGCAGCGGCACCCAGGTCACCCCCGAGCCGCCCGCGAGGTCGACGAGCACGAGACCGCAGACGATCAGAATGGGCAGTACGGGCGTGGCGGCGACCATTCGCCTCGGCCAGTGGTCGGGGTCGTGATCAGGAGCCTTGCTCATCGCTTGTCTGCTGTCCTCACTTGTGCGCAGGGGCGTACGCCCAATGAAATGTCCGGTTTATTCAGGAAACGGGTTGGACCCCGTATCGGACAAGCACCGGGATTTCAGATAGTGAGCGACAGGCCCCTGGTCACCCGGTCCGCGGTCGGGATCAGCCGTGCCGTGACCTCCTCCAGCCGCGAGCGACGGTCGGCCCGCAGTGAGACGCCGAGCGAGCCGAGCGTGTTCCCGCTGTACACCGGCACCGCGACACAGACCGTGCCGAGGGCGTACTCCTCCATGTCCGTGACCGCCGGGGCCAGGGGCGAGGAGTCGAGCCGTCTGAGCAGTTCGGGGCGGTCGGTGATGGTCCGCGGCGTGAGATCGGCGAGCTGGTGCCGGGACAGGTACTCCTTGCGCGCCTCCTCGTCCAGCTCCCGCAGCACGGACTTGCCGAGCGCCGTGGCGTGCCCCGCGTCCTCGAAGCCCACCCAGAGATCGACGCGGGGGGCGCGCGGACCGTCGACGATCTCGGCCACCCGGATCTCGCCCTCCTCGTAGAAGGTGAGGTAGGCGGCGCTGGACAGCTCGTCACGGAGCGCGGCCAGCGCGGGCCGGATCCGGCTGAGCAGTGCCTGCGCCCGACCCGTGGTGTGCAGTGTCTGGAGCCGCTCGCCCAGAATGAACCCGCCGTCGGGGAGCTTGCGCACATAGCCGTCGTGGACCAGCGTCCGCAGCAGGTGGTACGCCGTGGCCAAGGGCAGGCCCGTCTCCCGTGCCAGCTGCTTCGCGGGCGCGCCGTTCTCGTGCGCGCTCATCGCCTCCAGCAGCCGGAAGGCGCGCTGCACCGAGCCGATGAGCGTGGGGCCGTCACTGACACCCATAGGAACCAGCGTGCGCCGGGCGCCCGGCGGGGGCAAGGCGGGGCCGGGTGGCGCGCGCCCACAGCACCGAGAGCGGCGGGCTGTGCGGGTCTGCAGTGCTGGGAGTGGTGGGCCGCGCGGGCCTACAGCACCGCAGGCTCGGGGCCGTGCGCGGCTACAGCACCCGGGCGACGAGCAGCGCGACGTCGTCGTGGTCGTCGGGATGGCGCAGGCCGTACAGCAGGAGGTCGCAGGTCTCCTCCAGGGGCCTGCGGGGTTCGTCGAGGAAGCCGAGCAGGACGTTGAGCCGGTCGTCGATCGAGTGGGCCCGGGTCTCGACCAGGCCGTCGGTGTACAGGACCAGCAGATCGCCGGGGCCGAGCTCGACGCTGGTGGTCCGGAACGGGATGCCGCCGACGCCGAGCGGGGCGCCGGCGGGCAGTTCGAGCAGCTCCGGCCGCTCTCCGGGACGTGCCAGCGCGGGCGGCATGTGTCCGGCGTTGGCGATGTGGCAGCGCCGGGTGCGTGGGTCGAACACCGCGTACAGGCAGGTGACGATGTAGTGCTCCAGATCGCAGGTGATCTTGTCCAGGTGCCGCAGCACGGCCCCCGGATCGAGATCGAGGTCGGCGTAGGCACAGGTCGCGGTGCGCAGCCGGCCCATGGTCGCGGCGGCGTCGATGCCGTTGCCCATGACGTCACCGACGACCAGCGTGGTCTTGTCGTCCTCCAGCGGGATGACGTCGTACCAGTCGCCGCCGACCTCGCTGGTGGCCTGCGCGGGCTGGTAGCGGTAGGCGATCTCGAGGCCGGTGTGGTGCGGCGGATGGTCCGGCAGCAGGCTGCGCTGGAGGGTGAGGGCGGTGTTGCGCACGCTCTGGAACCAGCGGGCGTTGTCGATGGCGACGGCGGCCCGGCTGGCCAGCTCGCTCGCGAGGACGACGTCGTCCTCGTCGAACGGCACCGGGTTGCGGGTCCGCTTGAGGTCGAGGGCGCCCAGCACCTCGCCGTGCGCGATCAGCGGCACCGCCATGTAGGAGTGCACGCCGGCCCGCGCCAGCAGACTGGTCGCCTCGGGGTCCCGGGCGATGCGCCGCAGGTCGTCCTCGCCGACGTGCCGTACCAGGACCGGCCGGGCGGTGTGCACGCAGAGCGTGACCAGCCGGTCGCCGTCGTAGGCGGCGAGATCACCGGGCGGGTCCGCCGCGCGCAGCGCCGCACTCGGGTACGACGACTTCAGCGCGAGCGCACGGAACAGCTCGGGGCCGTTGTCCGGCCGGCGCATGCGCCGGCACGCGAGCGCCGAGTCCAGCACGTCCACGGCGACCACGTCGGCGAGCTCGGGCGTGGCGATCTCCGCCAGCTCGTTCGCGGTGCGCTCCACCTCCAGCGTGGTGCCGACCCGGGTGGACGCGTCCGCGATCAGCGCGAGGCGCCGGCGGGCCCGGTCGGCCTCGGCGGCGGCCCGGTGCCGCTCGGTGACGTCGACGAAGGAGATGGCCGCGCCCAGGACCCGCCCGCCGGGATCCTCCAGCCGGTAGAAGGACAGCGACCAGGCGCGCTCGTGCTCGGGGTCGGCCGGGGGGCGGCCCACGTGGTACTGGTCGAGCAGCGGGGTGCCGGTGGCGAGCACCTGGCGCAGGCAGGACACGATCGTGTCGATGTCGGGCATCGGCAGCGTCTCCATCAGCCGACGGCCCACATGGTCCTCCGCGGGTGTGCCGTCGATCCGCTCCAGTGCCGGGTTGACCAGCAGGAACCGCAGCTCCGGGTCGACCAGGGCGATACCGATCGGGGACTGGTTGATCAGCCGCTCGCACAGCGCCAGGTCCGTCTCCACACGCTGGAGCAGCGAGTGGTCGGCCGCGATGCCCAGGGCGTACACGTCCCCGAGATCGTCCAGCAGCCGCATGTTGCGGAACTCCGTCAGCCGGGTGCTGCCGTCCTTGTGCCGGACCGGGAAGGTGCCGGCCCAGCTGCGGCCGGTCTCCAGGACCTCCGTGAACAGCTGCACCACGGCCGGCAGCTGTTCGGGGTGGATGAACAGCCGCGCCGCGGGCGTGCCCAGCGCCTCCTCGGCGGTGTACCCGAAGAGGTCCTCCGCCTGCGGGGTCCAGAACACCACGCGCCCCTCGGCGTCCACGACCACCGCGGCCACGCTCAGCACGTCGAGCAGGCCGGTCGGCCGGGGCGGCACGGGGGAGTACCCGCCACTGTCGGATTCGAAGGTCTCGGCTGCCATCCCAGCTCCTCCGCCGCGGGCCGGCCACAACCGCCGACCACGGCCCCCCGGGGCCACGGCGGCGACGACCGGCACCTCCATGCTCTCTCCGCGTGCGCGCCTTGCCCACTCCGGGCACCCCACGACCGTCACGGGACGGGAACGGGTGCCGTGGGCCCGTGCACATCGGGCGGACTAGCAGGAACATGGTCGTGTAGAGGACGGGATCCAGGGACGCTGCGTGAGGACCCATGGACGTACCCCGAGAAAAGCCCGACGCGCCCGCGTCGGCAGGACAGCGCGCCCTCCTCGACGCGTCCACCGACGCGGCGGCGGTGGTGTCGGGGCATGGCGTCGTGCTCGGCTGGACCCGGGCCGCGGAGGAACTCCTCGGCCTGCCCGCGGCGCAGATCGTCGGCTCCTCCGCCGCGCGGCTGCTGGCGATGCCCGGCGACCCGCTGCGGGTGGCGGGAGTCGCCGACCGCTGCCGGGCCGGCATGGGGTGGAGCGGCCACATTCCGCTGCGGCACTCCGACGGCAGCCGCATCGACGTGGATCTGCGGGTCTCCGCGTCCTTCGGAGTGGGCGCCGAGGAGTGCTTCCTGATCTCGGCGCGCGAGCAGCACCAGCAGTGGGCGGTCGGTGACTCCGTCCTCGACGGCTTTCTGACCCGCGCCCCGGTCGGCATGGCGGTGATGGACACCCAGCTGCGCTACATCTGGCTCAACGACACCCTGGAACGCTTCGGCGGCGTGCCCCGTGCGCAGCGGCTCGGCCGCCGCCTCAGCGAACTGCTGCCCGGACTCCAGGCGGACACCATCGAGGGCCTGATGCGCAAGGTCCTGGAGACCGGAGTGCCGGTCACGGACTACGAGTACGTCGGCTGGAGCTGGGCCGACCCGCGCCGCCAGCACGCCTACTCCACGTCGTTCTTCCCCCTCACCGGCCCCGAGAGCACGATCACCGGGGTCTGCTACATGGTCTCGGACGTCACCGAACGGTGGAACGCCCGCCAGTTGCTGTCCCTGGTCAACGAGGCGGGCACCCGCATCGGCACCACCCTGGACGTGCTGTGGACGGCCCAGGAGCTGGCCGACTTCGCCGTGCCCCGGTTCGCGGACTTCGTCGTCGTGGACCTGCTGGAGCCCGTGCTCAGCAACGAGGGGCACGGGGCATGGCTGACCGACGCGGGCCCCGCTCCCGCGAAGCCCGTCATGCGCCGGGCCGGCATGAGCTCGGTGCGCGAGGGCTGCCCGGAGGCCGTGGCGCGGATCGGGGAGCGGGTGGACTTCGTGCCGCCGCCGCACGGCGCGGATCTGCTCATCGGGGGCGATCCGATCCTCATCCCGGTCCTCGACCCGGCCGACGAACTGTGGGTCACCGAACAGCCCGCACGGGCCGCCAGCATGCGCGAGTTCGGTCTGCACTCCCTCATCTCGGTGCCGATGCGGGCCCGCAACACCGCGCTCGGCCTCGCCACGTTCATCCGGTCGCTCAACCCGATCTCGTTCCAGCCCGACGACGTCCTCGTCGCCCAGGAACTGGTGGCCCGGGCGGCCCTGTGCGTCGACAACGCCCGCCGCTACACCCGCGAGCACACGGCGGCCGTCACCCTCCAGCGCAGTCTGCTGCCGCAGGCCCTGACGGGCGGTACGGCACTGGAGGTCGCTTCCTCCTACCTGCCCGCGGACCCGACCGGTGGCGTGGGCGGCGACTGGTTCGACGTGATCCAGCTGTCCGGCGCCCGGGTCGGCCTCGTCGTCGGCGACGTCGTCGGGCACGGCATCGCCGCCGCGGCGACCATGGGCCGGCTGCGCACCGCCGTACAGACCCTCGCCGACATGGAGATGCCGCCCGACGAACTGCTGGCCCACCTCGACGACCTGGTGCTGCGGCTCAGCGAGGAGCGGTCCGAGGACGGGACCGAGGCGGACCACCGGGGCACGGCCGGCTTCCTCGGCGCGACCTGCCTGTACGCCGTCTACGACCCGGTCACCAGGCGCTGCACGATGGCCCGCGCCGGGCACCCGCCGCCGGTCGTCGTGACGCCCGACGGGCAGGTGTCCTTCCCGGAGCCCCCGGCGGGACCCCCGCTCGGACTCGGCGGGATGGGGTTCGAGGCCGGCGAGATAGAGCTCGCCGAGGGCAGCCTGTTCGGCCTGTACACCGACGGCCTCGTCGAGGCGGCCGACGACGACATGGAACGCGGCATGGCCCGGCTGGGCGAGCTGCTGTCCCGTCAGGGGCTGGACCTGGCCGCACTGTGCACGTCCACGGTGCGCGAGGTCGTGCCCGCGCCGCAGCCCGACGACATCGCCCTGCTCCTCGCGCGCACCCACGCCCTGGGGGCCGAGCACGTCGTCTCCTTCGAGGTGCCCGTGGACCCGGCCGCCGTCGCCGAGGTCCGGGCCCGCGCGACCCGCCAGGTCGAGGCGTGGGGGTTCGGCGAACTGGCCATGACGACCGAACTGATCGTCAGCGAGCTGGTCACCAACGCCATCCGCTACGCCGAACCGCCCATCCGGCTACGGCTGCTCCGCGACTCCCGGCTGACCTGCGAGGTCGCCGACGGCAGCAGCACCGCCCCGCGACTGCGCCACGCCCGCAGCATGGACGAGGGCGGACGCGGCCTGTTCCTGGTGGCCCAGCTCGCCCACCGCTGGGGCGCCCGCTACACCACCGAGGGCAAGATCATCTGGGCCGAGCAGGAGCTCCCGCGAACGCACTGAACCCGCCACCCGCGGCCGGCCCGGGCGGCGTGGCCCTGCCCCTCGGGGTGCCCTGGCGACCCCGGCCCGCGGCACCCCGCGATCCTCGCCTGCCGGGACGCCTCATCGCACGATCGAGCCCCTGTCCCGGAGCGGGGGCAGCCCGCCGGGACAGAAGCAGTGCCTGGCCCGGACAGCGGAATGCCGAGGCCGGACAGGCGAGTGCCGGGCCCGGATCGACCGGGCCCGGCACTCCGGACGGCACCGGACAGGATCAGCTGCTCCTGGTTACCACTGGTCCTTGTCGTGGTGCTTGGTGTGGGTGGGCTTCGACGGGTAGTCAGGCTTGCCGGGGTGCGAGGGCTTGTCGGGGTGCGAAGGCTTCTCCGGGTGGGAAGGCTTGTCCGGATGCGAGGGCTTGTCGGGGTGTGCGGGCTTTGACGGCTTGTCGGGGTGTGCGGGCTTTGACGGGTAGTCGGGTTTCGACGGCTTGTCGGGGTGTGCGGGCTTTGACGGGTAGTCGGGTTTCGACGGCTTGTCGGGGTGTGCGGGCTTTGACGGGTAGTCGGGTTTCGACGGCTTGTCGGGGTGCGCCGGCTTCGACGGGTACTCGGGTTTGGCCGGCTTGGCCGGGTAGGCGGGCTTCTCGGGCTTCGTGGGCTTGGCCGGGTACGCGGGTTTGGCGGGGTATTCAGGCTTGGCCGGCTTCGCCGGATAGGCAGGCTTCTCGGGGTAAGCGGGCTTGGCCGGGTATTCAGGCTTGACGGGCTTCGCGGGGTAGACAGGCTTGGCCGGGTATTCCGGCTTCACCGGCTTGGCCGGGTACACAGGCTTCGCGGGGTATTCCGGCTTGGCGGGCTTTGCCGGATAGACCGGCTTCACCGGGTACTCAGGCTTGGCGGGCTTTGCCGGATAGACCGGCTTGGCCGGGTGTACAGGCTTGGCGGGGTATTCCGGCTTCACGGGCTTGGCGGGGTACTCCGGTTTCACGGGCTTTGCCGGGTATTCGGGCTTGGCCGGCTTGTCCGGGTGCACCGGCTTGACCGGCTTCGCGGGGTACTCCGGCTTCACCGGGTGAACGGGCTTGTCCGGGTGAACGGGCTTTGCCGGGTACTCGGGCCTGGCCGGCTTGCCGGGGTGTTCCGGCTTTGCGGGGTGCATCGGCTTCCCCGGGTGCTCCGGCTTCGCCGGATACGCCGGCTTCGGAGCGTGGGCCGGGTGGACCGGCTTGCTCGGGTACGGCGGGTGGGGCGTCGCGTGGTCGTCGGCGTAGACGGTGCCCCCGCTCGCCAGGGCGGCTGCGGCGAGCGCGGCGGCCATGGCCGCCGGCGTCAGAACAGATCGCCATCTCGGCGATGTCGTCATCTTCCACTCTCCTCGACTTGGTTCAGGGCCTCGTGACGGCTGGTCAGCACCAAGAGCCGGACAGTGGAATGAATAGGAAATGGGGTGATATGAATAACGCTCAAGCGGCGAGAAGCCACCGGATGGTGTAGCGCGCGCCCGCCAGTTGGCCCGGCGTCAGGCGGCGGGGCGCACGAGGCCGGACTCGTACGCGAACGTCACCGCCTGGACGCGAGCGCGGGCGCCGATCTTGGTGAGGATATTGCTCACGTGCGTCTTCACGGTCGTAGGCGCGATGGAGAGTCGTTCGGCGATCTCGGCGTTGGACCAGCCCGAGGCCACGGCGACGAGGACGTCCCGTTCGCGTCCGGTCAGGGTGTCGAGCCCGGAAGTGCGCGACAGGGGGCGTACGGTGCGCTGTTCGCGGACGGCGTCGATGAGTGCGCGCGTCAGTGCGGGCGTGATGACGGCGTCCCCGGCGGCCACGACCCGGACGGCCGAGGCGAGTTCGTCGGGGGCGGCGTCCTCCAGGAGGAACCCGTCCGCGCCGGCGCGCAGGGCGGCGTGCGCGTGCTCCTCGTGACCTGCGGGGGTGAGCACCAGGACGCGGGGGGTGTGCGGCTCCGAGTCGGCGGGTTCGGGCGGGCGGGGGAGGCGCCCCCGGCGCGTGAGGTGCCGGACGGTCTCCAGGGTGTCCGACGGCCCGGACGGGCGACCGGCCACCAGGACGACGTCAGGGCGCAGTGCGGCGCTCAGCCGGACCGCCTCGGCCTCGCTCGTCGCCTCCCCGACGACGTGCAGATCCGGCTCGGCACCGAGAAGCATGCGCAGGGCGAGGCGCTGGAGAGACTGGTCGTTGACCACGAGTACGGAGACCATGCCTGTCTTCTTCCTGGTCGAGGCGGGTGACGTGACGTCCAGCGAGCTGAACGAAACGGTTTCGTTCAGCAACGCTAGCGCAGCTCCCGTGCAGACGCAGTAGGAGATCGGTCACTGCTCCACCAGGGCCGGGCCCTGTCACAGCCCGAACAGGCGGGCCCCGTTGTCGTGGCACACACCGCGCAGCCACTCGTCCCCGAGCTCCAGACGCTCCAGGGCCGCCAGCTGATGGGCGTACGGATAGGGGATGTTGGGGAAGTCGCTGCCGAGCAGGATCCGGTCGCCGAGGCCGGCCAGGCGGGGCAGCGCCCGGCGCGGGAACGGCGCCATGCGCTCGCTGAAGTCGGTGAACGCCATGGTCGTGTCGAGCCGCACCTCGTCGTACCGCTCGGCGAGGTCGAGGAAGTCCTCGTACTCGGGCAGTCCCATGTGCGCGACGATCAGCCGCAGCCGGGGATGCCGGGCGAGCACGCGGCCTATCGGCTCGGGCCCGGTGTACTTGCCGGGCATGGGGCCCGAGCCGCAGTGGATCACGACGGGTGTGGCGGCCTCGGCCAGCAGTCCCCAGGTGGCGTCGAGGGCCTCGTCGGCCGGGTCGTACGCGCCCACCTGCACATGCGCCTTGAAGACCCGGGTGCCCGCCTCGATCGCCTCGCGGACGTACGACTCGGCTCCCGGCTCCGGGAAGAAGGTCGAGGTGTGCAGGCAGTCCGGGGTGCGGCGGGCGAAGTCGACGGCCCAGCCGTTGAGCCACTCGGCCATGTCCGCCTTGTGCGGGTAGAGCATCGACGTGAACGCCCGCACGCCCAGGCCCCGGATCACGGCGACCCGTTCGGCCTCCTCCGCGCGGTAGGTGATCGGCCACGCGACCCCGCCGGTCAGCGGGCCGAGCGAGTCGAAGTAGCCCCAGACCTTGTGCAGCACGCGCTCCGGCATGAAGTGGGTGTGCACGTCGACGAGCCCCGGCAGCCCGAGCCGCTGCCAGAACCGCCGTACCTCAACCGCCTCGTCAGCCGTGTCCATGCGGTGCCTCTCCGACTCGGGTCGCGTTCCGCCGTCGATTCTCGCGCGAAGTTTCCGGGTGGGGTGATCCGTCGGCGTCCCGGTGCCGAATCAAGGGCATGGGTGGTTCCGGCCGCGGTCCGCGTCGTTCGCACCCGGTGGCAGTCCGGGACGGGTGTGCGACGCGGGCGGGCCGGTGCCGGCCGGCATTTTCTCGGCACCCTCCCAGGAGCTGACATGGTGGACAAGCCGGTGGAGACGTTTTCCTCCGCCCGGGAGGAATCCACGGCCCTCCTGGACGGGAGCGGAGAACCCGCCGCGGTCGAGAGAACCCTCGCCACTGTGCTGGCCTCGGTGGTGCGGACCGAGCACGTGCCCGTCGACAGTCACTTCTTCGACGACCTGGGCGCCGACTCGCTGGTGATGGCGCACTTCTGCGCGCGAGTCAGGAAGCGTGGCGATCTGCCGTCGGTGTCGATGAAGGATGTCTACCGGTACCCGACGATTCGGAGTCTCGCGACCGCCCTCACGGACGATCCGCCCGTTGCGCCGGCGCAGCCGGCGGCCGTGACCCCGGCGGTGGAGCCGGCTCCGGCTCGTCCCCCGGCGAGTACACGGCGGTACGTCCTGTGCGGCGCCCTCCAGCTCCTGGCCTTCCTCGGGTACTTCTACGTCATCGCCTTCGGCACCGCCGTGGGCTACGAGTGGATCTCCGCCGGATCGGGCGTGCTCGACACCTACTCGCGCTCGGTCGTGTTCGGCGGTGTGGCCTTCGTGGGCCTGTGCGCGCTTCCCGTCCTGGCGAAATGGACGCTCGTCGGGCGGTGGAAGCCTCGGCAGATACCCATCTGGAGCCTTGCGTACGTCCGCTTCTGGATCGTGAAGACGCTGGTCCGGTCGGACCCCCTGGTGCTGTTCAGCGGTTCGCCGCTCTACCTGCTCTACCTCAGGGCACTGGGCGCGAAGGTCGGGAGGGGCGCGGTGGTCCTCTCACGGCAGGTTCCCGTGTGCACCGACCTGCTCACCATCGGTGACGGCACGGTCGTCCGCAAGGACTCGTTCTTCTCCTGCTACCGGGCCCACGCCGGAGTGATCCAGCCGGGCAGGGTCACTCTCGGCAGGAACGTGCTGGTCAGCGAGGCCACAGTGCTCGACATCGACACCTCGATGGGTGACGGGGCCCAGCTCGGGCACGCCTCCTCGCTGCACCGCGGGCAGGCGGTGCCCGACGGCGGGCACTGGCACGGGTCCCCGGCACAGCCGACCGACGTCGACTACCGGGCCGTGGGGTCGGCCCGCTGCGGTGCGGTGCGCAGAGCCGCCCACAGCGGCGTACAACTGCTGCTCGCGCTGGCCGTGTACGCACCGCTGGCGGTCGGCGGACTGGTCGCGATGCTCGTCGAGGTCCCGCAGCTCAGCACGGCCCTGGACCCCGGACCCGCGGTCCTCGGCGAGGGGACGTTCTACATCGAGGCGCTGGTGATCTCCTTCGTCCTCGTCTTCGGCGCCGTGCCCGCCGGTCTCCTCGTCCTGACCGTGATTCCCCGGCTGCTCGGCCTGACCATCAGACCGGGCCGGACCTACCGGCTGTACGGCTTCCACTTCGAGGTGCACCGGACGATCGCGCTCCTGACCAACTGGAAGTTCCTCAAGCGCCTGTTCGGTGACAGCTCCGCCATCGTCCACTACCTGAAGGGCCTCGGGTACGACCTCTCCCGCGTCGAGCAGACCGGGTCGAACTTCGGCACGGAGATGAAGCACGAGACGCCGTACCTGAGCTCCGTCGGGCGCGGGACGATGATCGCGGACGGCCTGTCGGTCATGAACGCCGACTTCTCCAGCACCGCGTTCCGCGTGTCCCGGGTGTCGATCGGGCCGCGCAACTTCCTCGGGAACCGGATCGCGTACCCCACGCGGGGCAGGACCGGCGACAACTGCCTCCTCGCGACCAAGGTGATGGTGCCGGTCGACGGCGAGATCCGCGAGGGCGTGGGGCTGCTGGGTTCGCCCAGCTTCGAGATACCCCGCTCGGTCCTGCGGGACAGCAGCTTCGACCGGTTCAAGTGCCCTGAGGAGCTCCGGCGCGGTCTGGCCGCCAAGACCAGGCACAACGTCGCCACCATGGCCTGGTACCTGCTGTCGCGCTGGATCTACGTCTTCGCTCTCGCCCTGCTCGTCACAGCGGCCGCGGAGCTGTACGGACCGCTCGGCGTGACGGGGCTGGTGCTGGCCGACCTCCTCGTCCTGCTCCTGACCACCGCGTACTTCGTGCTGGTCGAACGCGCCGTCACCGCGCTCCGTCCGCTCAGGCCGCTGTTCTGCTCGATCTACACCCCGGACTTCTGGGAGCACGAGCGCTACTGGAAGGTGCCGTCGGAGACCTACCTGAGGATCTTCAACGGCACCCCGTTCAAGAACATGATCTGGCGGGCGCTGGGTGTGCGGCTCGGCCGCATGGTCTTCGACGACGGCTGCCATCTGACGGAACGTGCCATGGCCGCCATCGGGGACGGCTGCACGCTCAACTCGGGGAGCGTCGTGCAGTGCCACTCGCAGGAGGACGGCGCCTTCAAGTCCGACCGGATCACGATCGGCTCCGGATGCACCCTCGGGGTCGGCGCCTTCGTCCACTACGGCGTGACGGTGGGCGACGGCGCGGTGCTCGGCCCCGACTCCTTCCTGATGAAGGGGGAGGTGGTCCCGCAGAACGCGTGGTGGGCCGGGAATCCGGCAAGACCGATCCGTTCGCACGGCGAGGACGAGAGGAGGTCGCCGCCATGGCAGTCATGACGACGTCCGCGACGGCCGGCCGGGAGTTCTGGCGGGGCGTGCTCAGCGCAGGTGGCGTCACCACGATCCCCCGGTGGACGGCGGACCCGGCGGACCCGGCGAACCGCGTCGCCGAGCACGAGGCGACGCTCACCGGGGAACTGACGGCCGCGCTGGGCCGCCTCGCAAACGAGCTGGCGGTACCTCTGCGCTCGCTGATGCTGGCCGCCCACGCGAAGGTGCTCGCCGCCCTGTCCGGCGAGAACGAGGTCACGACCGGCTACGTCGCCGTACCGGCCGGGCGGCCGCTGCCCTGCCGTCTGACCGTCGCCCCCGGCTCGTGGCGGACGCTGGTGCTCCACACCCACCGGGCCGAATCGGAGCTGCTGCGGCACAAGGACTTCCCCGTGGACGGACTCCGGCATGAGCTGGGCCTGCCCGGACCGTCGGGCGAGGCCGTGTTCGATCCGCACGGCGCGGGAGGCGAACTCGCCGGGAACGCCGTGCTGCGGGTGGCGATCCCGCGCGGCGGCGACCGGCGCACGCTGCGCCTGCGGTACCGGACCGACGCGCTCGACCGGGCGGGCGCGGCGCGGATCGCGGGCTACCACCTCACCGCGCTCACGCTGCTCGCCGCCGATCCGGATGCCGCGCACGGCCGGCAGAGCCTGCTCTCCGCCGAGGAGCGCCGCTTCCAGCTCGAAGGGCTCGCAGGACCCCGCCGGGAGCTGCCCGACCGCCGCGTCCACGAGCTGTTCGAAGAACGCGTCAGGGCACACCCGGACGCCATGGCCGCCGTATGCGGCGAGCGGCGGTGGACGTACCGGGAACTCAACGCGCGGGCCAACCGGTTGGCGCGGGCCCTGCTGGCCCGGGGCCTGCGCAGGGAAGGCGTCGTCGCGGTGGTCATGGAGCGGAACCTGGACTGGGCGGCCGCCGTCCTCGCGGTCTTCAAGAGCGGAGGGGCGTACCTGCCCGTGGAGCCGCACTTCCCGGCCGAGCGCATCACGACCATGCTCGCGCGCGCCGGGTGCCGGCTCGTGCTGACCGAGCCGGGCAGCACCACGACCCTCGACCGGGCCCTCGACGCGCTGCCCGGGGTCCGGTCGCTGCACGTCGACGCGGCCTGCGCGGAGGGCCACCCGGACACCGACCCCGGCGTCGGCGTCACACCGGACCAACTCGCCTACATCTACTTCACGTCCGGCTCCACCGGCGAGCCCAAGGGCGCCATGTGCGAGCACGCGGGCATGCTCAACCACATCTCCGCCAAGATCGACGACCTGGGGATCGGCGAGGGGCGGACCGTCGCCCAGACCGCGCCCCAGTGCTTCGACATCTCGCTCTGGCAACTGGTTGCCGCGCTCCTGGCCGGCGGGCGGACCCTGATCGTCGAGCAGGACGCGATCCTGGACGTCCCCCGGTTCGTCGAGACGATCACCCGCGGCGGGGCCGACGTGCTCCAGGTGGTGCCGTCGTACCTCGACGCCGTCGTGTCCTACCTGGAGCGCCGGCCGCGCGCACTGCCGCCGGATCTGCGGTGCGTGTCGGTCACCGGCGAGGCGCTGAAGAAGGAGCTCGTACAGCGCTGGTTCGCGGTCGCGCCCGGTATCGGGCTGGTCAACGCCTACGGCCTGACCGAGACATCGGACGACACCAATCACGAGGTGATGGACCGGGTGCCGGACGGCGAACGGGTCCCGCTCGGCCCACCCATCGGCAACGTGCACGTCTACGTCGTGGACGAGCACCTGTCACCGGTGCCGCTCGGCGCCCCCGGCGCGATCGTCTTCGCCGGCGTCTGCGTCGGCCGCGGCTATGTCAACGACCCCGAGCGCACCCGGCAGTCCTTCATGGCGGATCCGCACCACGCCGGCCTACGGCTCTACCGGGGCGGCGACTACGGCCGCTGGGCGCCCGGAGGCAGGCTGGAGTTCCTCGGCCGCCAGGACAACCAGGTCAAGATCCGCGGATTCCGGATCGAGATCGGGGAGGTCGAGAGCGCCGTGCTACGGGTACCCGGGGTCCGCGACGGAGCGGTGGTCGCCGTCGACGGGGCGGCCGGGCAGGGCGGACGTCTGGTGGCCTTCTACCGCGCCGAGGGCCCGCTGGAGGACGGCGTGGTGCGGGAACGGCTCGGCCGGTCGCTGCCCGAGTACATGGTCCCCTCGGAGTTCCACCGGCAGCGGAGCCTGCCGGTGACCGCGAACGGCAAAGTCGACCGGAAAGCCCTGACCGCGCTCGCCGCACGGCTCGGCGCCATGGACCCGGACGCCGGATCCGACGGCACGGCCGAGAAGGGCAGCGACACCCCCCGAACACCGACCGAGCTGCGGCTGGCGGGCCTGTGGGCCCAGGTGCTCGACGTACCGCGGGACACGATCCGCCGGCACGACGACTTCTTCGACCGCGGCGGCACATCACTCGCGGCGGTGCGGCTCGCGATCGCCCTGGACCGTGCGGTGGACATCAAGGACATCGATCGCCACCCCGTCCTGGCCGACCTGGCCCGTTGCGTCGACGACGGGTCCCGAGCCGCCGTACCCCCGGCATCCGCGGCCACCGTCGGCCCGGCACCACCGACCTCCCCCTGAACCGCGACCGGAAGGAGACCGAGATGCCGTCCTCGCTGCCCCTGCCGATGCCCGGCGTCGAACTGGAGCCCGGCAGACCGCCGGTCCTCCGTGCCGACTCCACCGGCGACGCGGCGAGTTGGGCCGCCGAACACCGGGACGCGGTGCGCGCCCTGGTCGCCGAGCACGGCTCGCTCCTGGTCCGCGGTCTCGGGCTGGGCGACCGAGCCGACACCGCGGCCGTCGTCCGGCGGCTGGCCTCCGGTCCGATGACCGAGAAGGAGGCCTTCGCGCCCCGGCAGGCCCACTCCGACGGCATCTACTCCTCGTCGAAGTGGCCGCCGCACCAGCCGATGTGCATGCACCACGAGCTCAGTTACGCCCTGGAGTTCCCCGGCCTCATGCTGTTCGCCTGCCTCACCGCGCCCGCCGTCGGCGGGGCGACCGCGCTGGCCGACGCTCCGGCGGTGCTGGGCGCGCTGCCCGCCGACCTCGTCGAACGGTTCCTGAGAGAGGGCTGGCTGCTCACCCGCAGCTACCACGAGGAGATCGGGGCGTCCTTGGCCGATGCCTTCGGCAGCGACGACCGCGGCGTCATCGAGAGCTACTGCCGCGCGGCCGCGATCGAGTTCGAGTGGCAGCCCGACGGCGGACTGCGGACCCGGCAGCGGCGCAGCGCCGTGGTGCGCCACCCGGTCTCGGGCCGGCGCTGCTGGTTCAACCAGATCGCGTTCCTCAACGAGTGGACGCTGGCCCCGGAGATCCGTGAGTACCTGGTGGACGTCTACGGCGCCGACGGGCTGCCGTTCAACACCCGCTACGGGGACGGCGCACCGATCGGTGAGGACACCGTTCAGCTCCTCAACGAGGTCTACCGGTCCCACACCGTGCGCGAGCCGTGGCAGGACGGCGACCTGATGCTCGTCGACAACGTCCGCACCGCCCACAGCAGGGAGCCGTACGAGGGGCCGCGCGAAGTGCTCGTCGCGATGACGGAAGCGGTGCGCCTGGCCGACTGCTCACCGACCGCGGAGGTGATCGCCCGATGACCACCACTCCTTCCCCCACCTGGGAGCCCGCCGGCTCCGGGCCGGTCACCGTGCCACCGTTCGCGGTCGTGTCCGGCGGCCAGGTCCAGCAGGCGCTGCGGGGGCGCGAGAAGCAGATCGTCGAGGTGGTCGAGGACACCTACCGGCTGCACAGTGCCGGCGATTCGGTGAACCCTCCGTCCCACTTCCTGCGTTTCCCCGACCGCCCGTCGTCCCGGATCATCGCCCTGCCCGCCTCGATCGGCGGGGAGGCAGGGGTGGACGGCCTGAAGTGGATCTCCAGCTGTCCGCAGAACGTGGCGGCCGGCATCCCGAGGGCCTCGGCGGTGCTCATCCTCAACGACCGCCGCACCGGCTACCCCTTCGCCTGCATGGAGGCCTCGATCATCAGCGCCACGAGGACGGCGGCGTCGGCGGCACTGGCGGCGGACGTGCTCAGCCGCGACCGACGGCGCCCGACCCGCGTCGGCTTCGTGGGGACAGGCCTGATCGCCCGCTACATCCACACCTTCCTGGCCGGTACCGGTTGGTCGTTCGACGCCATCGGCATACACGACGTGTCCGCCGACAGCGCGGCAGGCTTCCGCTGCTACCTGGAGCAGTCCGGCGCCACCGGCTGGATCGCCGTGCACGACAGCGCCGAGGAGCTGATCCGCCGCAGCGACCTGGTCGTCTTCGCCACGGTCGCCGCCCGGCCGCACATCGGCGAGCCGTCGTGGTTCGCACACCGTCCGCTCGTACTGCATGTGTCGCTGCGCGACCTCGCTCCGGAGATCGTGCTCGACTCGGACAACATCGTCGACGACGTCGAGCACTGTCTGCGGGCGGAGACCTCCGTCCACCTGGCCGAACGGCTCACCGGCAACCGCGACTTCCTGACGGGCACGCTGGCCGACGTGATGGCCGCACGCGTGACGCCGTCGGCGGACCGGACCGTGGTGTTCTCGCCCTTCGGCCTCGGAGTGCTCGATCTGGCGGTCGGCAAATACGTCTACGACGAGGTGGCAGGCTCCGGGGAGCTGCACGTCGTCGACGGCTTCTTCCATGAGCTGCGCCGGTACGGATGAACAACCGTCCCGCGCGGCCCCTTTCGATCCGCGGAGGCCATCGTGTCAGTCATATCCGCCCCCTACACCTTCAACGAGGAGGATCTCTACGTCGACCTCCGGCCGGTACTCGGGCGCGGGCTCTACCTGAAGTGCGAGGGCTTCAACTTCGCCGGCTCGATCAAGCTGAAGCCCGCGACCGAGATGGTGGAGGCCGCCGAACGGGCCGGGGTCCTCACCCCGCGGTCGGTGCTGCTGGAGTCCTCGTCGGGGAACATGGGCGTGGCACTCAGCATGATCGCGGCGAGCAAGGGCTACCGGTTCCGGTGCGTGACGGACTCCCGCTGCAACCTGTCGACCAGGCTGGTGATGAAGGCCCTGGGCGCCCAGGTGCACGTGATCACCGAGCCGAGCGCCGACGGCGGCTTCCTGCGCGCACGGATCGACTACGTTCGCGCACTGTGCGCCCTCGACGACCGGTACGTGTGGCTGAGCCAGTACACCAACCCGGAGAACTGGCGGGCGCACTACCGCAGGACCGGGCCCGCCATCGCCCGCTCGTTCCCGAAGCTGGATGTGCTGTTCGTCGGCGCCGGCACCACCGGCACACTGATGGGCTGCGCCCGCTACTTCCGGCACTGGCACCGGCGGGTCCGCATCGTCGCCGTCGACAGCGTCGGCTCCGTGACCTTCGGCGGTGCCCCGGGCCGCCGTATGCTCCCCGGCCTGGGCATGAGCGTCAGCCCGCCACTGCTCGACGAGTCCTTCGTCGACGATGCCGTGCACGTCGAGGAGGCGGACACCATCCGCGCCTGCCATCACCTGGCCCGCCGGGGATTCCTCTTCGGCGGTTCCACCGGCACCGTCGTCAGCGGCGCGATGCGCTGGCTGGCCGCCCACGACTCGGCCGGACTCACCGCGGTGGCCATCGCCCCCGACCTGGGCGAGCGCTACCTGGAGACCGTCTACCAGGCCAACTGGGTCGAGGCCCTCTACGGCGAGGACGTGCTGCGCCCCGGTGACCCGGCCGCCGTCCCCGCACCACCGGTCCTCGTGTCCGGGCCCCGGGTGAGCCACCCGGGACGCCCGGACCCGGCCTGGACCGATGGCATCAGGACCGTCCGCCCGAGCCGGCCGGCACCGGGCTCCTGGACGGCGGAGTCCGCCCCACTCCGGGATGCGGGCGACGGCCGGGCCTCGGACACTGTGGGGGAGGGCGCATGACTCCCGGCACGGCGCGTCGAGGCACACACAGGCGGGAGAGGGTGTGGCGAAGCGGCAGGCCTCCGAGGCCCGGCACATCGGTGCAGCCGAGACGGATCGTCTGCTGGTGTCCGTCGCCGCGGGCAGTCAGGACGCCTTCAGCCGCCTCTACGACGTGGCCGCCGGCCCGATCTACGGCATGGCGTGCCGGGTCCTCCAGGACCAGGGCCGTGCCGAGGAGGTGGCCCAGGAAGTCATGCTCGAGGTCTGGCAGAGCGCCCCCCGCTACCGGCCCGAGAACGGGCATGCCATGACCTGGATGATGACCATCGCCCACCATCGCGCCGTGGACAGCGTCCGCACCCTGCAACGGTCCGCGGAACGCGAGCGGGCCGTCTCCCAGCAGGAAGCGGTCCTCGCCCACGACGACGTCGTGGAGACGGTGGAGTCGCTCGGGGAACGCGAACAGGTGCGCTCCTGCCTGAAGGAGCTCTCCGCCGAGCTGCGGCAACCGGTGGTGCTTGCCTACTACCAGGGCCTGACCCAGACCGAGATCGCCGCGGCGCTGTCCCTGCCGCTCGGCACCGTCAAGAGCCGGCTGCGCAGGGCACTGACCCACCTGCGGCACTGCCTGGGAGCGCCCCCGTGATCACCGCCGACGCACACGACCTCGCGGGTGCGTTCGCGGTGGACGCCCTCACCCGGGAGGAGCGCGAGGAGTTCCTGCGGCACGCCGCCGGCTGCCCCGACTGCGCGCACGAGGTCGCACGCCATCAGCAGGCCGCCACCTGGCTCGGTCTCGCGGCGGCCCGCACCCCCGCGCCGGAACTGAAGGACCGTGTCCTCGCCGAGGTGGCCCGGACCCCGCAGCTCCCCGCGACGCTCCCCGGTCGGCCGGGGGCGCGCCGCGGCCGACGGTTCACACCGCGGCTGCTCAATCTCGCGCTGGCCGCCTGTCTGGCCGCGGCCGCGGCGTTCGGCGGTCTGGCGGCCTGGCAGCACCAGGAGGCACGGGAGGCACGCCAGGCGGCCGACAGCCGGACCGCCGACTTCGCCCGGCTCCTGGCGGCCCCCGACACCACGTTCGTCAAGCAGGACGTGTCCTACGGCGGCTCCGGCACCGTCGCGGTGTCACGCCACCTGGACCAGGCGGCCTACTTCTGCGAGGACCTGGCCCCGCTGCCCCCGGACAGGACCTACCAGTTGTGGTACATCGCCCCCGGGAACCATGTCCGCTCCGCCGGGCTCCTCCCCGCCAGAACCGCCCTTCAGGCCGTGTCCCTTCCCCCGCCAGGCACCGCCGCCTCCCTCGCCCTCACCGTCGAACCGGACAAAGGATCCGCCGAACCCAGCACCGAACCCCTCGCCACCTGGGCCCTCCCCGCCGTCTGACGGTGCGCTCAGAGCCAGTCCTTGCGCTTGAAGATGACGTACAGACCGGTGCACACGACGGCCATCAGGGCGATCGCGAAGGGGTAGCCGAACACCCAGTGCAGCTCCGGCATGTGGTCGAAGTTCATGCCGTAGATGGTGCCGACCAGCGTCGGGGCGAAGAGGATGGCCGCCCAGGACGAGATCCTCTTGATCTCCTCGTTCTGCTCGAATCCCGCCTCCGCGAGCGCCCGCATCTCCGCGTTCTGCTGCTGCGTGACCAGGGTCGCGTTGACCGTGAGGATCTCGGTGAGGGCCTGGCGGAAGCCGTCGACGCGTTCGCTGGTGTGCGTGACGTGGTCGGCCACGTCACGCAGATAGCGCTGGAGCTCCTCGTCGGTGCCGTACTTGGAGAAGCCCGCCATCAGTCCGTGCAGCATGCCGACGAGCGGGCGGGTGGCGCGCTGGAACTCGACCATCTCGCGCGAGAGTTCGTAGATGCGGCGGGAGACCTCGGGGTCGCCGCGGAAGACCTCGGTCTCGATCTCGTCGATGTCGATCTGGACGCCCGCCACGACCGGCTCGTAGCCGTCGACGACCGCGTCCAGGATGGCGTAGAGCACCGCCTCCGGGCCGAGTTTGAGCAGCTCGGGCGTCTCCTCCATGCGTCGGCGCACCGCCGACAGATCGGGGGCCGCGCCATGACGGACCGTGATCACGAAGTCGGGGCCGACGAAGACGTGGAGCTCGCCGAAGTCGACCTCCTCGGGCGCGTCGAGATAGCGGGCGGCGCGCAGCACCACGAAGAGCGTGTCGCCGTAGCGCTCCAGCTTGGGCCGCTGATGTGCCTCCATCGCGTCCTCGACGGCCAGCGGATGCAGGTCGAACTCGGCGGCCAGGGACAGCAGCTCGGCGTCCGTGGGCCGGGCCAGGCCGATCCACGCCATGCCGGCCGGCCGGTCGCGCAGCTCGCGGTAGGTCTCGGCGAGCGTGGCGGGGGAGGACACCCGCACGCCGTCCCGGTACAGCGCCGCCTGCACGACGCTGACCACCTCGGACTGCTCCGGAGCGCCGGAGGACGGCGCGGGCACCGGCGCGGGGGGCTCCGCCGGCGGCGGGGTGAAGCCGCGGCGCCACACGGACTTCATGGGGTTCTTCGAGGCGGGGCGGGGGCGTCGCTCGGACATTGCGGCTCCCTCCCGATCAGGGCGACGGGTGCGCGTGCGTGATCACCGAGCAGGATATACGGGGCGAATGGCATGGGCGGGGCGAGCCGACGCAGGACCGCACGAGAGTTGAGGACAGAGGGTGTCCGCAAGTCTCGCTAGCGTGACCGGTATGACGAAGCGGACCACGGCAGAGGCCGTCCTCAGCACCCGCGCCCTCAACCGCGCGACCCTCGACCGGCAGCTCCTGCTGCGCCGCTCGCCGATGTCAGCCATGGCGGCCGTGGAGCATCTGGTCGGTCTCCAGGCGCAGGAGGTCAAGCCGCCCTACTACGCGCTCGCGGCCCGTCTCGACGGCTTCACGCCCGAGGACCTGTCCGGGCGGCTCGCCGACCGCTCGGCCGTGCGGATGGTCACCATGCGCTCCACGATCCACCTGCACGGCGCCGAGGACAGCCTCACCCTGCGCCCGCTGGTGCAGCCCGCGCGGGACCGCGAGATCAACTACTTCCGCAAGGGCCTCGCCGGCGTCGACCTCGACCGGCTCGCGGCGCTCTCCCGTGAACTCGTCGAGGCGGAGCCGCGCACCATGAAGCAGCTGCGCGAGGCACTCGGCGCCGAGTGGCCGGACGCCGACCCGCAGTCCCTGGCCGTCGCCGCCCGCTGCAAGCTGCCCCTGGTCCAGGTCACCCCGCGAGGGCTGTGGGGCCGCGGCGCGCAGGTCTCCCTCACCACCGTCGAGCACTGGCTGGGGCGCCCCGCCGAGCCGGCCGCCTCGGCCGACGCCACGGTCCTGCGCTATCTGGCCGCCTTCGGGCCGGCGTCCGTGAAGGACATGCAGACCTGGTCCGGCCTGACCCGGATGCGCCCCGCCTTCGAGCGGCTGCGCCCCGAGCTGCTCGTCCTCCGGGACGAGAACGGCGTCGAACTCTTCGACCTCCCCGACGCCCCCCTCCCCGACGAGGACACCCCCGCGCCGCCCCGCTTCCTGCCGGAGTTCGACAACCTGCTGCTCTCCCACGCCGACCGCACCCGGGTCGTGCCGCCCGCGAACCGTGGCCGCACCTGGCAGGTGAACACCGTCTACTGCCCGTTCCTCGTCGACGGCTTCCTCGCCGGCGTGTGGCGCATCCTCGACGACGCCCTCGTCATCGAGCCGTTCGACGACCTGACCAAGGCGCAGCGCGGGGAGGTGACCGAGGAGGCGGCGCGCATGCTGCAGGTCATGCACCCGCAGGAGTCGTACGACATCCGGTTCGGGACCGTCCTGCCGTAGCCGCGGCGGTTCTCAGTCCGCGCGGCCCGTCACCGCAACCGTCACGCCGAGCCCGATCATGGTGCATCCGCCGGCGCCGCCGATCAGCGACAGCCGCCGGTCCGAGCGGGCGAACCAGGTGCGCGTCGCGGACGCGGTCAGGCCCCACGCGGTGTCCGTGACCAGGCCGATCATGATCGGGATCAGGCCCAGCACCAGCATCTGCAAGGGGACCCGGCCCGCGGACTGGTCCACGAACTGGGGGAGTACGGCGGCGAAGAACACCACGCCCTTGGGATTGGTGATGCCGACCAGGGCGCCGTCGAGGACCGTGCGCAGATCACCGCGGGCCGGACGCGCCGAGGCGGGTCCGGCCGCCGACACCCGCAGCTCCTTGCGGCGGAGGAACGCCTGGACGCCCAGGAACACCAGGTAGGCCGCGCCCGCCAGTTTGACCGCGAGGTAGATCGCGGCGGAGCGCTCCACCAGTGAACCGATGCCCACCGCGACCGCGATCACCAGCGCGTACGAGCCGAAGACGTTGCCGATGGCCGTCGCCACCGCGGTGCGGCGGCCATGGGCCAGCGCCCGGCCGATCACGAACAGCACACCGGGTCCCGGGATCAGGACCACCAGCAGCGACATCGCCGCGAACGCCAGCAGCCGGTCGGTGGACACCATGACCATCACCTCCGTACGAACCCGGCCATTCAACACCGGGTCGGGCGGACATGGACAGGGGGCGTTGCGGGCCGCTCGTGGAGGCCCGCAACGCCCCCCGGTCTCTCACCTGAGGTGTGCTCAGGAGACCTTCTGGACGACGTTCCCGGTCAGGGTCCGACCTGCTCGGCCACCTCGTCCGAGAACGTGGTCAGCCGGGTGTAGACACCCGGGTGACCGGCCTGGGCGCAACCCTCGCCCCAGGAAGTGATCCCTGCCAGGACGCCCCCGATGAGCAGGGGACCGCCGCTGTCGCCCTGGCAGGTGTCGACGCCGCCGGAGGTGTATCCGGCGCAAACCATGTCGGACGCGATGAAGTCCGAACCGTAGGAGGCGGCGCAACTGGAGTCGGAGACCGTCGGCACGGTCGCCGTGCGCAGCTGGTTGGAGGAACTGCCGCCCGAGGAGGTGGTGCCCCAGCCGAGGATGCGGGCCGTGGTGCCCGCGGCGTACACGCCGGTGTCCGAGGAGTCGACGTACGAGGCCGGGGTGTACGGCATCGACGTGGACAGGGTCAGCACGGCCACGTCGTTGCCCTGGGTGACGTCCTGGTAGTCCGGGTGGATCCAGATGTCGCTGACCCGGCGGACCGTGCCGTTCGTGCCGTTGAGGTAGGTGCGGCCGCCGACCACCCGGACACTGGAGCCGGTCTCGCCGACCATGCAGTGGGCGGCGGTGACGACCTTGGTGGCCGAGACCAGGGTGCCGCCGCAGAACTGGTTCTGCGAGGCGTCGGTGATCTGCATCATGAACGGGTACGCGCTCGTCGTGGTGGTCGAACCGCCCACGATGCGCGAGTCGGCGGCCTCAGCGGTGGGGGTACTGAGCAGGGCCGCCGCGGCGGCGGCGACGGTGGCCGCCACGGCGGCCGTCCTTCTGGCACGGGTGAGCCCGAACACGAGACTCCTCAAGGGGGATTGCCGGTGGGGGGTCGCACGGGTGTGGGGGGTTGCACGAGGGACGCGGGACCGGCCCCCGTGTGCCCGGGCGAGCGGCACATCCACAAGGTAGGTCCCGGACGTTCCCCTTCCCAATGAGGGAAGCCCCTAAGGGAGTTGGGCAGGGAAAACCCTCGGTCGTGTACCGCTAAACCTGCGCGGACCGACCTGGAGGGGTGAAATTCACGTCGTGCGGCGTCCGGCCGCGAGTCGGACGATGTCGACCCGCGACCGGATCCCGAGCTTGCGGTAGACCCGGGTCAGGGTCGCCTCGACGGTCTTGACGCTGATGAACAGGCGCGCGGCGATCTCCCGGTTCGTCGCGCCCTCCATGACCAGCGCGGCGACCTGACGCTCCATCGAGGCGAGCCCGTCCAGACCGTCGAGGCCGTCGGGTGCGACGGCGGGAGCGGGAGCCGGCTGCACGGTGCCCATGGCGGCCGCCGCCTCGACCCGCCGCAGCCACGGCAGCGCCCGGCAGCGGCGGAACAGCCGGGCCGGTTCGTCGTACGCCGTCGGACCCGGGGCACCGGACCGCAGTTGGGCCAGCGCGAAGGCCGCCCGCGCCTCCTCCAGGCCGTAACCCAGCTTGCCGAGCCGGTCCTGGGCCGACGTCAGCTGGGCCACCGCGGCGTCCCGGTCGCCGCGTGCGGCGCGCACCAGTGCCTGAGCCCGGTCCAGCACGGCCAGCACACTCTCGCGGTCCAGCCGCAGCGCCTGCTCGCGGGTGACGTCGATGACGTCCTGCGCCTCCGCGATCTCGCCGCTTCGCACCAGGGCTTCGGCGAGGTCGCCGTGCCAGCGGCCGCGGGCCGGATCGGTGATGCCGAGCCCCTGCTCCACCTCGCGCACCCGGCGCAGCGAACGCACCGCAGCCTCGGTGTCCCCGGCCACCAGCTGGGCGTGACCGAGGGCGGCCAGGGCCCGGGAGACGTACATCTGGTCGCCGTCCTCCTCGGCGTGCTCCATCGCCTCCCGCGCCAGCGTCAGCGCCCGCTCCACCTCGCCGCCCGCCGCCTCGGCGAGCGAGGTCAGCACGGCGGAGGCGACCTCGCCGATCCCGGTGTCACGGGCGAGCCGCAGGCTCTCGCGGGCCAGGTCCAGGGCGCGTCCGCAGTGGCCGGAGTGCAGCTCGGTCTCCGCGACCCCGCGCAGGAAGTGCACCTCGCTCTCGACCCAGCCGTGCCGGCGCACCTCCCGCAGCAGCGCGGTGACCGCCGCGCGGGCCTCCGGAAGCTGGTCGCTCATGATCAGCCAGCGGAAGCGGGAGTAGCCGGCACCGTTGTGATGGCAGGCCACCCTCGGGTCCTGGGGCTCCTCCAGGGCGCGCCGGATGGTCGCGGGGGCGTCCGGGTGGCCCATCAGGGTCTCGATCTGTGCCTTGAGGGCGAGCGCCAGGAGCTCGGTGTAGCGGTCGCCGGCCCGCGCGGCCAGCTCGGCCGCGTACCCGGCCTCCTCGCGGGCCTCGTCGAAGTCGCCCTCCACGAGCAGGGCGCGCCAGGTCAGTTGGTAGTGGACCAGAGCCAGCAGGTTCGGGTCCTCGCCCGCGTCGGCCAGCGCCTGCGGGAAGATCGAGTCGACCTCCGTCATCGCGTGGCCGGCCGTCTCGATCACCGCGATCCAGGCCCGCACCCGCTCCGCCGGCACGGCCGTGCGCGCGAGCACCTCGCGCGCGATGTCCCGGGCGAGGTCCAGCTCGCCCGCGGTGATCGCGTCCTCGGTGGCGGCGAGCCGCAGGGCGTCCGGGCTCGGTGCGCCGTCCGCCGGGGTGTGCCGGGCGGCGAGCAGGGAGAGCTGCGCGGCCACCGACGGCGCGCCCCGGTCCCGGGCCAGTGCGGCGGCCTCGGCCAGGCGGGCGGCGACCTCCGGGTCGGTGCCGGTGGTCGCGAGGGCCAGGTGCCGGGCGCGTTCGATCGGGTCGGAGGCGGCCGTGGACAGCGCCGCGTGCGCGGCCCGGCGTTCCTGCGCGGGCGCCTCCGCGTACAGCGCGGCGGAGATCATCGGGTGCGCGAACCGGACGGCGGGACCCTCGGGTTCGGTCGCCAGCAGCCCGAGTTCGGCGGCCTGCGCGGTCTCGGCCTCGGCGTCGTCCCGGCCGGCCGCGTGCAGCAGGGCGAGGGTCGGGCGGGCGCCCGCGCTCGCGACGAGGAGCGTGCGGCGGGCCTGGTCCGACAGCATCTCCAGCCGGTTCAGCACCAGGGCGCGCAGCGAGGTGGGCACCGGCAGCGGCTCGCCGGGGCGGGGCGGGGTGGCGTTCTCGGCGAGGGCGCGGCCCAGTTCGAGGGCGAACAGGGCGTTGCCCCCGCTGGTGCGGTGGATGTCCCGGACGGTGGAGCGGGGCAGACCGGTGTAGCCGCGGTTCTCCAGCAGGGTGGACATCTGGGCGCGGGACAGCGGGCCGAGCCGTACGGCGAGGGTGTCCGGCGGAGACGCGCGTAGCTGGCGGTCGTACTCCTCGTCGTCGGTCCGCACCGCGAACAGCATCCGCACCGGGGTGTCGCCGAGCCGGCGGGCGGCGAAGCCGAGGAGTTCGGCGCTGGCCGGATCCAGCCACTGGATGTCGTCGGCGACGACGAGAACGGGGCCGGTGTCGGCGAGGGCGCGCAGCGCGGACAGCACGGCCAGCCGCAGGGCGAGACCGTCGCGCTGGAGGGTGGACTCGCCGCGACCGGTGAGTGCCGCTTCCAGGGCGGTGAGCTGGGCGGCCGGGAGCCGGTCGGAGACCTCGTCCAGGACCAGGCCGAGGAGGTCGGCCAGGGCCAGGAAGGGCAGGTGGGATTCGGACTCCGTGGGCGAGCAGCGCAACACGGTGCGCGCCGTCGCGCCGCATTCGCCGGCCAATGCCCGCAGGACCGTCGACTTCCCAATTCCGGCAGGGCCGTGAAGCAGCACGCTGCCGCCCCGGGCGAGCTGCTCACGTGCCGCCGTGAACAGCTCCTCCCTGCCGATGACCTGGTCGGGGCGGCATCTGGCAGGCTCCTTGAAGTCCCGTCGCACGGTCACCGCTCCCCTCCGTGTGTCGTGTCCGGGCCAATATTAGGCAATAGGTCTTTGAATTTCGGACCGCCGGCAAGGTGAGCCAAATAACAACCGTGGGGCATGGGGCAATTCAAGGCGCGGGTGAATGAATGAGGGGTTGTCGCCGTGGTCCGGACCACGGCGGCAATGGTCCGGACCACTGCCGCTACGGCAGCAGCCCCGCCCTGCGCGCCGCCGCCACCGCCTCCCCCCGTGTGTGGGCACCCAGCCTTCGCATGGCCGACCGCAGATAGCCCTTCACGGTCTCCGCGCGCAGCCCCAGCCGCTCGGCGATGGCCGCGTTCGTGGCACCGGCGGCCACGCACGCCAGCACGTCCACCTCGCGCGGGGCCAGAAGTACGCCGCTCGCCGCGGGCGGCTCCGTCAGCAGGCCGCAGGCGTCCAGCAGTTCCGCGCGCAGGGCCGGGTCGCCGATGCGCGAGGCGAGCGCCCGCAGCGCCGCGTGCGCCTCACGGACCTGCTCCCACACCGCGCTGCGGTCGGGCGGCGCCGGTTGTGCCCGGGCCGCCTCCAGCAGCCCGCTCGCCTCCTCGCGCACCACCAGCGCCTGCTCGACGTCCCGCGCCGCGTCCACGGCCGCCGTCAGCGTGCGGTCGCCCAGCGGCTGCGGCGTGCGCAGGGCGCCGTACAGGACGCCGCGCACCCGGCGCCGTACGACGACCGGGACCGCCACCACCGAGCACAGCCCCTCCATGGCGACCGCCGCGTCGTACTCATGGGTGATCTGCCGAGAGGAGGAGTAGTCCGTGACGGCGCACGGGCGGGCCAGCGCCACGGCCTTGCCGCCCAGGCCGTTGCCGGAGGTCACCGCGAGCCTGCGCAGTGAGTCGGTGGACGTGCCGTTCAGTTCGCTGATGCGCACCCGCGGGTGCCCCGGCTCCACCAGTCCGCCGAAGGCGACCGGCAGCCCGGTCGAGCGGCGCAGGCGCACCAGCGCACGCCCTATCTCCACCGTTGCGACCGCGTTCACTGCCACGTACTCGCCCTTTCACCGCTGCTTCCCGGGCGCACACCCCCGTTCGGGGGTAGTGAGACCCACGTCACGGATTACACGATGGCAGAGAGCCGCCCGGCAAGGTCCGGTAACTAGGAGGACAGATGACGACGGGGACGGAGCTGTTCCGCAGCGCGCGGGACTTCCTGCTGGCACACCGCGAGGACTACGCCGCCGCCTACGAGGGCTTCTCCTGGCCCCGGCCCGGGCGATTCAACTGGGCGCTGGACTGGTTCGACGTGATCGCGGACGGGAACGACCGCATCGCCCTGCACATCGTCGAGGAGGACGGCACCGAGGTCCGGCTGTCCTTCGCCGAGATGGCCGAGCGCTCGGCCCGCGTCGCGAACTGGCTGCGGGCCCGCGGCGTCCGGCCCGAGGACCGGGTCCTCGTCATGCTCGGCAACCAGGCCGAGCTGTGGGAGACCGCCCTCGCCGCCATGAAGCTGGGCGCCGTCGTCATCCCGGCCACCCCGTTGCTCGGCCCGGCCGACCTGCGCGACCGGGTGGAGCGGGGACACGTCCGGCACGTGCTGGTGCGGTCCGAGGACACCGGCAAGTTCGACGAGGTGCCTGGCCGCTACACACGGATCGCCGTCGGCGGGGCCCGCGGGGGATGGCAGCGTTACGAGGACGCCTACACCGCGCCGGCCGAGTTCACCCCCGACGGGCCCACCGGTGCCGACGACCCGCTGATGCTCTACTTCACCTCCGGCACGACCGCCCGTCCCAAGCTGGTCGAGCACACCCACACCTCGTACCCCATCGGGCATCTGGCCACCATGTACTGGATCGGCCTCAAGCCCGGCGACGTGCATCTGAACATCTCCTCGCCCGGCTGGGCCAAGCACGCCTGGTCCAACCTGTTCGCGCCGTGGAACGCGGAGGCGACCGTCTTCATCCACAACTACGCCCGCTTCGACGCGGCCCGGCTGATGGCCGAGATGGACCGGGCGGGCGTCACCACCTTCTGCGCCCCGCCGACGGTCTGGCGCATGCTCATCCAGGCCGACCTGAGCGCGCTGCGCACCCCGCCCCGCGAGGTCGTGGCCGCGGGCGAGCCCCTGAACCCCGAGGTCATCGAGCAGGTCCGGCGGGCCTGGGGGGTGACCATCCGGGACGGCTTCGGGCAGACCGAGACCGCCGTCCAGGTCTCCAACAGCCCCGGCCAGCCCCTGAAGACCGGCTCCATGGGCCGCCCCAGCCCCGGCTTCCGCGTCGAACTGCTCGACCCGGTCTCCGGCGCACCCGGCGCCGACGAGGGCGAGATCGCCCTCGACCTGTCCGAGCGGCCCGTCGGCGTGATGACCGGCTACCACGGCGACCCCGACCGTACGGCGGAGGCGATGGCCGGCGGCTACTACCGCACCGGCGACATCGGCTCCCGGGACGCCGACGGCTACATCACCTACGTCGGCCGGGCCGACGACGTCTTCAAGGCGTCCGACTACAAGATCTCCCCCTTCGAGCTGGAGAGCGCGCTGCTGGAGCACGAGGCGGTGGCCGAGGCGGCCGTCGTGCCGGCGCCGGACGAGCTGCGGCTCGCGGTGCCCAAGGCGTACGTGGTCCTCGCTCAGGGCTGGGAGCCGGGGCCCGACACCGCCAAGGTGCTCTTCGAGCACTCCCGGGAGGTCCTCGCGCCGTACAAGCGGGTGCGCCGCCTGGAGTTCGCGCCGCTGCCCAAGACCGTCTCCGGCAAGATCCGCCGCATCGAGCTGCGCGAGGCCACGGCCGCCGGCTCGGACGCCGAGTACCGCGAGGAGGACTTCCGGTGAGCGCAGAGCTGTCGTACACCCACGGGACCGGCGACACCGTCCTGCTGGGCGACACCATCGGGGCGAACCTCGACCGGGCCGTCGCGGCCTGGCCGGACCGGGAGGCGCTGGTCGACGTGCCGTCCGGGCGGCGCTGGACCTACGCCGAGTTCTCCGCCGACGTGGACGAGCTGGCGTACGCACTGCTCGCGAGCGGGATCGCCAAGGGCGACCGGGTGGGCATCTGGGCGGTCAACTGCCCCGAGTGGGTCCTGGTCCAGTACGCCACCGCCCGCATCGGCGCGATCATGGTGAACATCAACCCGGCCTACCGCACCCACGAGGTCGAGTACGTCCTGAACCAGGCCGGTGTCTCCGTGCTGTTCGCCTCCCTGAGTCACAAGTCGAGCGACTACCGGGCGATGGTCGAGCAGGTGCGCGGCAAGTGCCCGCGGCTACGCGAGACCGTGTACATCGGGGACCCGAGCTGGCAGGCGCTGCTCGCGCGCGCGACGCCCGCCGCGTTCGAGGAGCTGTCCTGCGACGACCCCATCAACATCCAGTACACCTCGGGTACGACGGGCTTTCCCAAGGGGGCCACCCTCTCCCACCACAACATCCTCAACAACGGCTACTTCGTGGGGGAGCTGATCGCCTACAGCGAGCAGGACCGGGTGTGCATCCCGGTGCCCTTCTACCACTGCTTCGGCATGGTGATGGGCAATCTCGCCGCCACCTCCCACGGCGCCTGCATGGTCATCCCGGCGCCCTCCTTCGACCCGGGGGCCACGCTGGAGGCGGTCCAGCAGGAGCGCTGCACCTCGCTGTACGGCGTCCCGACCATGTTCATCGCGGAGCTCAACCTCCCCGACTTCGCCTCCTACGACCTCTCCACGCTGCGCACCGGCATCATGGCGGGCTCGCCCTGCCCGGTGGAGGTGATGAAGCGGGTGGTCGCCGAGATGCACATGGCGGAGGTCTCCATCTGCTACGGCATGACCGAGACGTCCCCGGTCTCGCTCCAGACCCGCATGGACGACGACCTGGAGCACCGCACCGGCACGGTCGGCCGGGTCCTGCCGCACATCGAGGTGAAGGTCGTCGACCCGGCGACCGGCGTGACCCGGCCGCGCGGCACGGCGGGCGAACTGTGCACCCGCGGCTACAGCGTGATGCTCGGCTACTGGGACGAGCCCGAGAAGACCGCCGAGGCCGTCGACGCCGGGCGCTGGATGCACACCGGTGACCTCGCGACGATGCGGGAGGACGGCTATGTCGAGATCGTCGGCCGCATCAAGGACATGATCATCCGGGGCGGCGAGAACATCTACCCGCGCGAGATCGAGGAGTTCCTTTACGCCCATCCCGGGATCGCGGACGTGCAGGTGGTCGGGGTGCCGCACGAGCGGTACGGCGAGGAGGTCCTGGCGTGCGTCATCCCGCGCGACGCCGCCGACCCGCTGACCCTGGAGGAACTGCGGGCCTTCTGCGAGGGGCAGCTCGCGCACTACAAGATCCCGAGCCGGCTGAGCATCCTCGACGCCTTCCCGATGACGGTGTCGGGGAAGGTGCGCAAGGTGGAACTGCGCGAGCGGTTCGCGACCGG
>NZ_JBYIVZ010000079.1:0-40241 GCF_057710365.1 Streptomyces sp. bgisy027 | reverse complement strand
TAGCGCGCCCGCTCGGACCAGGGGGCACCCGGCACTCGCCGGGTGCCCCCTGTCGTCGTATGACATCTGTCATCCGGCAGTCAGGACCGCCGACACTGCCGGGCCGCCCGCCCGCGCGGCCACCCTTGAGCACATGACGACGACAGCGTTGAACACGACGACCGAGGTGGTCGGATTCGACCGGGTGAGCAAGAGCTACGGGAGCGTACGGGCCGTCGACGGGCTGACGCTCGCGCTGCACCCGGGGGAGACCGTGGCCCTGCTGGGCCCGAACGGGGCCGGCAAGTCGACCACGCTCGATCTGCTGCTCGGCCTCAAGCAGCCCGACAGCGGCACGGTGCGGATCTTCGGCACCGGCCCGCGCGAGGCCATCGTCGCCGGGAGGGTGGGCGCCATGCTCCAGAGCGGCGGGCTGATGGACGAGGTCACCGTCGCCGAACTGGTCCGGCTCGCCTGCGATCTGCATCCCAGGCCGTACAAGGTCTCCGACGTGCTGGCCCGCGCGGGCGTTACGAAGATCGCCGACCGCAAGGTCGACAAGCTCTCCGGCGGACAGGCCCAGCGCGTGCGCTTCGCCATGGCGACCGCGGGCGACAGCGACCTGATCGTCCTGGACGAGCCGACGACCGGCATGGACGTCACCACCCGCCACGCCTTCTGGGCCACCATGCGCGAGCAGGCCGACCAGGGCCGGACCATCCTGTTCGCCACGCACTACCTGGAGGAGGCCGACGCCATGGCCGACCGTGTGCTCGTGCTGCACCGGGGCCGGCTGCTGGCGGACGGCACGGCGGCCGAGATCAAGGCGAAGGCGGGGGCGCGACGCGTCTCCTTCGACCTGCACGACACGGACATCGACGAGAGCGCGCTGCGGGCCCTGCCCTTCCTGACGTACCTCACGGTGTCCAACAGCGGCTCCGCCGCGGGCCCCGGCCACACCGTCCGCATCCGGTCCGCCGACGCCGACGCCACCGTCCACGCCCTCTACGGCCTGGGCCTGTACCCCCGCAACCTCGAAGTCGCCGGGCTCGGCCTCGAGCAGGCGTTCGTCGCCATCACGGAGGCAGCCGAGGAGGCCCGCACGTCATGCTGAATGCATTCGCTTCACGCGGCCTGATCAAGCTCGAACTCGCCCGCGCCCTGCGCAACCGGAAGTTCCTGTTCTTCTCCGTGCTGTACCCGTCGCTGCTGTTCCTGCTCATCGCGGGCAGCGCCGACAGCACCACGAAGATCGACGGGACGGGCCTGACCCTGCCGACCTACATGATGGTGTCCATGGCCTCCTTCGGCGCCCTCACCGCCGTCCTGATGGGCAACAGCGAGCGCATCGCCAAGGAGCGGGAGGGCGGCTGGGTACGGCAGTTGCGTCTGACGACACTGCCCGGGCACGGCTACGTCCTCGCGAAGACGGCGGCGTCCGCGGTGGTCAGCCTGCCGTCGATCGTGATCGTCTTCGTCGTCGCGGCGGCCGTGAAGGACGTACGCCTGGACGCCTGGCAGTGGCTCGCGCTCACCGGCGCGATCTGGGCCGGCAGCCTCGTCTTCGCCGCGCTCGGCGTCGCCCTCGGCTACCTGGCGAGCGGGGACGCGGTCCGCCCGATCACGATGATCACCTACTTCGGACTCTCCATCCTCGGCGGCCTGTGGATGCCGACCACGTCGTTCCCGGACTGGCTCCAGGACATCGCCGAGTGGGTGCCCACACACGCGTACGCTGCCCTCGGGCAGGCGATCGAACAGAGCCGGGCGCCGCACGCGAAGGACCTCGCCGTCCTCGTCGTCTCCTTCGCCCTGTTCACGGGCGGTGCGGCCTGGCTGTACCGGAAGGACACGTTGAAGGCGTGAGCGGCACCGGCGTCGGCATCGGGCAGCGCCCGGAGAATCGCAAGCAACGGCTCGTCAAGCTCCTGTGGACCGGCATCTGGCTGGTGTACCTGAGCGCACCGGCCAACGACCTGCTGCACGGCGGCCACAGCACCGGCGTGCGGATCCTCGGCTGGATCGGCCTCGCGGCGTTCGTCACCTGGTACATGCTGCTGCTCTTCCGCACCGGCCGCGGCGAACGCAACAGCGTCGTCCTCGCCTCCCTCGGCGTCCTCGCCGCCCAGTCCACGGTCCTGGCCCTCACCCTGGGCCGCGAGTGGCTGGTGCTGTTCGTGTACGTCTCGATCGCGTCCGGCGCGGCCCTCCCGCTGCGCATGGCCCGCTGGACGATCCCGGGCGCGTCCGCGCTGATGACCGTGATCGCGTTCGCGACACCGGGCGGCAAGGCGTTCCTGGCCGGACTGCTGATCCCGGCCCTGCTGGGCGGCTTCGCCATGACCGGCGTACGCGAACTCGTCCGCACCACGATCGCGCTGCGCGCGGCCCGCGCCACGGTCGCCCAGCTGGCCGCCAACGAGGAACGCCTGCGCCTGGCACGCGACCTGCACGATCTGCTCGGCCACTCCCTGTCCCTGATCACCATCAAGAGCGAGCTCGCGGGCCGCATGCTCCCCGGCCGGCCCGACAAGGCGGCCCAGCAGGTCGCCGACATCGAACAGGTCAGCCGCCAGGCCCTGGTCGACGTCCGCGAGGCCGTCTCGGGCTACCGCCGGCCGCGCCTGGCCGCCGAACTGGCGGGCGCCGGAGTCGCTCTGACGGCCGCCGAGGTGACGGCCGAGCTCCCCGCCGAGCCGGACCTCAGCGGCGTCCCCGAGGACAGCGAGACGGCCCTGGCCTGGGCGCTGCGCGAGGCGGTCACCAACGTCGTACGGCACAGCGGCGCCCGGCGCTGCACGGTCGAGCTCCTGCGCCGCCAGACCCTCGACGGCCTCGTCCTGGAACTGTCCGTCGAGGACGACGGCTCCGGCGACGAGAGCGGCGGACCCGGCCACGGTCTGACGGGCCTCACGGAACGCCTCACCAAGGCCGGCGGCACCCTGGAGGCGGGCGGCGGCCGGAACGGCTTCCGCCTCACCGCACGCGTCCCGGTGACGGCTTCGGCGCACGTAGGATCCGCGACATGAGCCCCACGATCAAGGTCCTCCTCGCCGAGGACCAGTCGATGGTCCGCGAGGCCCTGGCCGCCCTGCTCGGTCTGGAGGACGACATCGAGGTCGTCGTCCAGGTGGCCCGCGGAGACGAGGTCCTGGCGGCGGCCCGCGAGCACGCCGTGGACGTGGCGCTCCTGGACATCGAGATGCCCGGCGCGACGGGCATAGAGGCGGCGGCACTCCTGCACGAGGGGCTGCCGTCCGTGAAGCTGGTCGTCCTCACGACCTTCGGCCGCCCCGGCTACCTGCGCAGCGCGATGGAGTCGGGCGCCGACGCCTTCCTGGTCAAGGACGCCCCCGCGGCCCAACTCGCCGAAGCGGTACGCAAGGTGCTGGCGGGGGAGCGGGTCATCGACCCCACCCTGGCGGCAGCGGCTCTCGCGGAGGGCGCCAACCCCCTGACCGACCGCGAACGGGAGGTCCTGCGAGCGGCCGAGGACGGCTCCACCAACGCCGAACTCGCAGCGGCCCTGCACCTCTCCCAGGGCACGGTCCGCAACTACCTGTCCACGGCGATCCAGAAACTCGCGGTACGGAACAGGGCGGAGGCGGTGCGGATCGCGAGGGAGAAGGGCTGGCTGTAGAACGCGGCCCGGCGGCAGCGCCGCCAGGGGCGCGGGGCTGTGTCGACTTGCGGCTCCGCCGCGTGGGCGCGACCAGCCACGACGGACCCGCACCCGCACCGCACGACAACAGCACCCGCACGACAACAGCACCCCTACGGCGAGAAGGCGACCCTAGTTCAACATCGCCCGAGCGGCCCGAGCCTCCCCCCGCACCCGCTCCGCCGCCCCCTCGTCCACCTCACAGATCAACTCCGCGTACTCCTCCAACTCCACGGCCCCCGCGACGAAGTCCCCCCGCTGGACGAGCAACTGCGCCCGCTCGAACCGCAACCGCGCCGGATGCGACGGCAGCGCCAGGGACAACTCCAGCGCCCACAGGGCGACATCCGTGCGCTCGGGCCGGGCCGCCGCCCACGCCCGTACGTTGTTCAGGATCCGCAGCACCACCTCCAGCGGATCGGCCGGCGTCAGCATCGACGGCTGCAACGGCGCCCCCGTGGCCCCCGCCACCAGCAGATCCGCGTCGCCGCCCGTCAGCACCCGCCCCCCGTCGAAGGGATCGGCGAGCACCTGATCGTCGGCGGGCCCGAACCCCACCACGAAATGACCGGGCAGAGCGACCCCGTACACGGGCGCCCCCGCCCGCCGGGCCACCTCCAGCCACACCACCGACAGCAGGATCGGCAGCCCGCGCCGCCGCCGCAGCACCTCGTGCAGCAACGACGACTCCAGCCGCTGGTAGTCCGCCGCGCAGCCGCGGAACCCGTACCGCTCCCCGAGCAGCTCCCGCAGCGCGACGGCCCACGCCCGCGGCCCGCCGGGCCGGTACGGCAGCTGCCCGGCGAGTTCGTCCAGCGTCACCTGTGCAAAGTCCATCCCGGCCTCGTCCAGCCCGCCGTCGGCCTCCGCTCCCACCAGCAGACACAGCGTGGACAGATCAGGCCGCTCGGACCGCGCCTCTTCGGCGAACCGCCGCCGCAGCTCTGCGGAACGTTCGGGGGTCGGGGGGTACAGGGGAGGCATAGCTGGCTCGTGCCCTTTCACGGCGATCGGTACCGCTGCTCACACTGATCGATAGTGGTGGTACGCGTGATGCGCGGCGAACCCCATGCCGGCGTAGAGCCCCCGCGCGCCCGCGTTGTCGGCCTCGACCTGGAGCCACGCCGCAGAGGCGCCCTCCTCCAGGGCCCGCCGGGCCAGCGCGGCCATCACCCGGGTGGCCAGCCCCCGCCGCCGCAGCGCCGGATCCACCTCCACGGCGGCGAAACCGGCCCACCGCCCGTCCACGACACACCGCCCGATGGCGGCGGGCGCACCACCGCCCTCGCCCGGGACCGTCGCGAACCACACCGAAGCACCGCTGCCCAGCACCTTCAGGGCCACCTCGCTCACCCCCTTGCGCTGATACCGCGTAAGCCAAGCGTCGTCCGCCTCGCGGGACAGCACCACTCCGGCGCCCTCGTCCCGGTCCGCGACCGGCGCCAACGCCCCGATCCACAGCTCCGCGGTGACCTCCCGGGTCCACCCCAGCCGCTCCAGCTCCGCGCACAGCAGCTCCTGCGTGCCCTCGGCCCCGGTCGCGGTCTGGACGTACGCGGGGAGCCCACGGTCGCCGTACCAGCGCCGTACGGCGTCCAGCGCGGCCGGCAGTGGGAGGCCGGGGTCGCCGAGCGGCAGGGCCGAGTTGGCGCGGCGGGTGAACCCGGCGGCGGCACGCAGCTCCCACTCGCCGAGCCGCTCGCTCTCCACGGGCCGCCACGCGCGTGCCGAGACGCGGGCGAGTTCCTCGTAGGAGGCGGCGGGGCCGCGCCGACGCGCCGGGGCGGGCGGCACCACCTTGCCCGCGACCAGTGACGCTTCCGGAATGTGGACGGTCTCGCCACTCTTCCGTGTGATCAGCAGCACACCGTTGTCCCATGATGCGAGAACACCCACCGTGTCGGTGAACTTCTCACCCTCGGTCGCAGGATCGTGTCGGCGGCGTACGGAGACCCGTTTGCCCACGTCAGCAGCGGTGATACGGACCTCAAGGCGCCCCTTCGCAGATATTTCCACAGGTCACTTCACCCCTCCTGTTCGGATCATGCCCAAGAACGGAGATACTAGGGGCGGGCATCGACGACGCCGCGCTCCCGCGCGCCAGGCGGCGGAGCCTGAAGAGGCCCGCCAGCGCCCTATCGAGGAGGAACGACAGCGTGACCTACGTCATCGCGCAGCCTTGTGTCGACGTCAAGGACAAGGCGTGCATCGAGGAGTGCCCGGTCGACTGCATCTACGAGGGCTCCCGGTCCTTGTACATCCACCCGGACGAATGCGTCGACTGCGGAGCCTGTGAGCCGGTGTGCCCGGTCGAGGCGATCTTCTACGAGGACGACACTCCGGAGGAGTGGAAGGACTACTACAAGGCGAACGTCGAGTTCTTCGACGAGCTCGGCTCCCCCGGCGGCGCCAGCAAGCTGGGCCTGATCGAGCGGGACCACCCCTTCATCGCCGCGCTGCCGCCGCAGGCCGAGTAATCCCCACGGCGACCCGCACAGCGTGCCGCCTCGGTCCCGTACGGCCTGATCGCCTTGATCACCGTACGGGACCGAGGCGTTGCCGTATCCGGCCGTACCGGTGACACCGGCAGTACCGGCAGTACCGGCAGTACCAGAAAGTGAGCCAGATCCCGTGTCCGCAGTCTCCGACCGCCTTCCGACCTTTCCCTGGGACAAGCTGGAGCCGTACAAGAAGACGGCCGCCGCGCATCCGGACGGGATCGTGGACCTCTCCGTCGGCACGCCGGTCGACCCGGTGCCCGAGCTGATCCAGAAGGCCCTGATCGACGCTGCGGACTCTCCGGGCTATCCGACGGTCTGGGGCACCCCGGCGCTGCGTGACGCCATCACGGGCTGGGTGGAGCGCCGCCTGGGCGCCCGTGGGGTCACCCACCGGCACGTCCTGCCGATCGTCGGCTCCAAGGAACTGGTCGCCTGGCTCCCCACCCAGCTGGGCCTCGGCCCCGGCGACCGGGTGGCGTACCCGCGGCTGGCCTACCCGACGTACGAGGTGGGCGCCCGTCTCGCCCGCGCCGGGTACGAGGTGTACGACGACCCGACCGAGCTGGACCCGCGCGGACTGAAGCTGCTCTGGCTGAACTCGCCGTCCAACCCCACCGGCAAGGTCCTCTCCGAGCAGGAGCTGACCCGGATCGTCGCCTGGGCCCGTGAGCACGGTGTCCTGCTCTTCTCCGACGAGTGCTACCTGGAGCTGGGCTGGGAGGCCGACCCGGTCTCGGTCCTGCACCCGGACGTCAACGGCGGCTCCTACGACGGCATCGTCGCGGTGCACTCCCTGTCGAAGCGCTCGAACCTGGCGGGCTACCGCGCGGCGTTCCTGGCCGGCGACCCGGCGGTCCTCGGCCCGCTCCTGGAGATCCGCAAGCACGGCGGCATGATGACGTCGGCCCCGACCCAGGCGGCCGTCGTCGCGGCCCTCGGCGACGACGAGCACGTCCGCGTCCAGCGCGACCGCTACGCCGCCCGCCGCACGGCCCTGCGGCAGGCGCTTCAGGTCCACGGCTTCCGCATCGAGCACAGCGAGGCCAGCCTCTACCTCTGGGCCACCCGCGACGAGTCGTGCTGGGCCACCGTCGCCCACCTGGCCGACCTCGGCATCCTGGTGGCCCCCGGCGACTTCTACGGCGAGGCCGGCGCCCGGTACGTACGCGTGGCGTTCACGGCGACGGACGAACGGGTGGAGGCGGCGGTACGCCGCCTGGCGTGACCGCACAGCCGGCGGCGCCGGGCGCGACGCGGAGAGGCCCGGCCCCCTGCCGACGCAAGGACGCAAAAGCCGACGGGGCCCAGGGAACTCCCTGAACCCCGTCGGCTCAAGCCGGGCGCAGTCGATCGTCAGCCGACCGGAAGGCCCTGCACCGGCAGCGAGCCGGCGGCCGGCAGGCCACCCTGCGTGGCCGACCCCGCCGCTTCGCCGAGGACGGCACCGACCGACCCGGCCACGCCACCCGCGGTCTGCTGCGCGGCCGCGGCACGCTCCTTGGCGGCCTTGCCGCCGGTCTTCGTCACCTTGCCACCGGCCTTGGTCGCGGCCGGGACCGCCTTCTTCGCGGCCTTGCCGCTGCTCTTGGTCACCTTGTCGCCGGTCTTGGCCGCGGCCGGGAGCGCCTTGTCGACCGCGGTGTCGACGGCTCCGCTCGCGAGCCCGGCGGCGTTCTGGGTCGCGCCGTCGACGACAGTCGTGCCGTCCAGGGCGGTGAGCCCGCCGACCTCGGGGGCCTTGGCGAGTTCGGGGGCCGCGCTGGCGGAGCCGGCCGCACCGACCCCGGCAGCCGCTCCCGCAGCGACGAGCAGCGCGGCACGGGCGATCCGGCGGGTCAGGGGGAGGGACATGATGCTCCTTCGACGGGTCTGTCGGATGAGAACGATGAAGTGTCCGGCCTTGCCCGGCAGTTGAGCCGACTGGACTGCGGCGACTGACGGTGGACCGACTGGCTGTTGATCTCCGGGCTCGGACGCAGTGACTACCGCTCGAAGCCCGCGAAGGTTGCGGCGCGCCAATGTAAAGAGTTGGCAATGCGTCGCATTATCGCCTGCGGATAAAAACGGGCAAAGCGTGCCCCGTCCGAAAGCCCGGGGAATCCTTACAGCCCTTTGTTCTCAAGGCTTCTGACGGATTGCGAAGGAGCGGCGCGAAAACCTGCCCACACTGTCGCCACCCGACACCTCGGCCAACCCGTGGGAGTGATTCGTCGAACCTCCGCGCGTACTACGGAGCAGTGACGATCCGGACCTCGCCCGCACCGCTCCCGGCCTCCGCGGCACCCGGCCCGGTGATCGCGCGCCACTGGCTGTCGGTGTTCCCGGCGGTCCACTGCCGTCCGGCGTACGACACCCGCTTGATGTGCAGATCCGAGGCGTTGGCCACGGCCCAGTGCGCCAGCTGCCAGCCACGTTCGCGTGCGCCGCGCCCGGCACCGGAGCCCTCGTCGGCCGGCACCGGCAGCACAACGGTCCGCTCGTCCTTCTTGATCACGGACGGCGTCGGCGAGGGCGTCGCCTTCTCACCGCTCACCTCGGCCGCGGCCGGCTGGAGCGCGTCTCGCCCGTAGTCCCGCAGCAGCGCGTCCCGTACCGAGTCCGCACCCGACGCCAGGGTGGCTCCCGGACGGCCTTCGCAGGTCAGCGTGGCAGCCGAACGGCCGGTGAGGGCGGCGGCCAGCAGCGTCGCGTCCGGCTCGTGCTTGGCGTACGCCTCCGGGAAGCCGCTGCGCTGGACGCGCTGGGCGGCGACGGTGAGCGGCAGCCGCGTGTAGTCGGGGACCTTGACCAGGTGCTCGTAGAACTCGCCCGCCGAGTAGACGGGGTCGAGGATCTCCTCCTCGGTGCCCCAGCCCATCGACGGCCGCTGCTGGAACAGGCCCAGCGAGTCGCGGTCGCCATGGCCGATGTTGCGCAGGCCCGACTCCTGGAGCGCGGTGGCCAGCGCGATCGTGACGGCCCGCTCGGGCAGCCCGCGGCCGGTGCCGACGGCGGCGATCGTCGCCGCGTTCACCGCCTGCTCGGGCGTGAACTCGTAACCGGCGCCGTCGCCCTTGCCCGACACGACGTCGCAGCCCGGTGTCCCCGTGCCCCCGGTGACGTACTGCACCGCGAGGTAGCCCGCCACGGCGAGCAGAACCATGAAGGCCGCTCCGCGACGGAGGAGACGGCCACGACGTTTGCGAGTGGGTGACAGCTCTGGCACGTCGTACAAGGTAGCTGAGGTTACTGAGGGGTACCGGCGCAGTGGGAAATCGGTGGGAAAAGTGAGGCGACGGCACGGCGCGTTAGGGTCGGCACCATGGCCGACACCTCCCTTGACCTCACGCTGGACGCCGCGAAGCTCACCGCGCAGCTCGTCGACTTCCCCTCCGTCAGCGGCACGGAGAAGCCCCTCGCCGACGCCGTCGAGGCCGCCTTGCGCGCCCTGCCGCACCTGACGGTCGAGCGGTACGGCAACAACGTCCTGGCGCGCACGCACCTGGGCCGGTCGGAGCGCGTGATCCTCGCCGGTCACATCGACACCGTGCCGATCGCGGACAACGTCCCCTCGCGCCTCGACGAGGACGGCGTGCTGTGGGGCTGCGGCACCTGCGACATGAAGTCCGGCGTCGCCGTCCAGCTCCGTATCGCCGAGACGGTGGTGGCCCCGAACCGCGACCTGACCTTCGTCTTCTACGACAACGAAGAGGTGACGGCCGAGCTCAACGGCCTCAAGCACATCGCCGAGAACCGCCCGGAGTGGCTGGAGGGCGACTTCGCGGTGCTGCTGGAGCCGTCGGACGGCGAGGTCGAGGGCGGCTGCCAGGGCACGCTCAGGGTCCTGCTCAGGACCAAGGGCGAGCGCGCCCACTCCGCGCGCGGCTGGATGGGCTCGAACGCGATCCACGCGGCCTCGCCGATCCTGGCGCGCCTCGCCGCGTACGAGCCGCGGTACCCGGTGATCGACGGCCTGGAGTACCGGGAGGGCCTGAACGCGGTCGGCATCTCGGGCGGCGTGGCGGGCAACGTCATTCCCGACGAGTGCGTCGTGACCGTCAACTTCCGCTACGCCCCGGACCGCACGGAGGAGGAGGCCGTCGCCCACGTCCGCGAGGTCTTCGCCGACTGCGGCGTCGAGGAGTTCGTGGTGGACGACCACAGCGGTGGCGCGCTGCCGGGGCTGTCCCACCCGGCGGCAGCGGCGTTCATGAAGGCGGTCGGAGGCACCGCGCGGCCCAAGTACGGCTGGACGGACGTCTCCCGCTTCTCCTCCCTCGGCATCCCTGCGGTGAACTACGGCCCCGGCAATCCGCACTTGGCGCACAAGCGGGACGAACGGGTGGAAACCGCGAAGATCCTGGCGGGTGAGGAGCGGCTGAGGGCGTGGCTCACGGCGTAGCCCGCACGCGTGGTGCGGGCGTGGGCCCGGGGATCGCCGGGGCGGCGCTGTACGGCGGACACGCCCGCGTCCCCCGTCCGTAACCCGCGTGGATCTACGCTGAGGTGGAAAGACCTGGCAAGCGGAGGGAGCGCTATATGGCTACCGGCAACCCCGAGGGCAAGAAGCAGCCACCGGAGGAGCAGCGCCTGGGACCGGTCCTGAGGCGGCGCGACCAGGTGACCGCGAGCACCACGGACCAGCGGCTGCTGGACGCGGGGGGCCCGTCGGACTGGGTCCACACCGACCCCTGGCGCGTCCTGCGCATCCAGTCGGAGTTCATCGAGGGCTTCGGCACCCTCGCCGAACTCCCGCCCGCCATCAGCGTCTTCGGCTCGGCGCGCACGGCCGTCGACTCGCCCGAGTACGACGCCGGCGTGCGCCTCGGCCGCGGTCTGGTCGAGGCCGGCTGGGCCGTGATCACGGGCGGTGGACCCGGCGCCATGGAGGCGGCCAACAAGGGCGCGCTGGAGGCCAAGGGCATCTCGGTCGGCCTCGGCATCGAGCTCCCCTTCGAGCAGGGGCTCAACCCCTACGTCGACATCGGCCTGAACTTCCGGTACTTCTTCGTCCGCAAGATGATGTTCGTCAAGTACGCCCAGGGCTTCGTGGTCCTGCCCGGCGGCCTCGGCACCCTCGACGAACTCTTCGAGGCACTCACCCTCGTCCAGACCCAGAAGGTCACCCGATTCCCGATCGTGCTGTTCGGCAGCGCCTACTGGGGCGGCCTGGTCGACTGGCTCAAGAACACACTGATCGCCCAGGGCAAGGCGTCGGAGAAGGACCTGCTCCTGTTCCACGTCACGGACGACGTGGACGAGGCGGTCGCACTGGTGTCGAAGGAGGCCGCGCGCTAGCTGTACTCGGCCCGCCGGGCGTGCGTGTTCTTTCAGCCCGTCCGGCGTTTGAGGACGAGGCCGTTCAGGCCAATGCGGGGGTCTGGGGTGCGCAGCTCCCGGGGACGGGACGGGCAGGGGCGGCGGGGGCGCAAAGGCGTTACGCCAGCCCCCGCCGGGCCACCGCCGGCGGCCGGTGTCCCGCGATCGACGCCACCATGTCCAGGACCTGCCGGGTCTCCGCCACCTCATGGACCCGGTACACCTGCGCGCCGATCCACGCCGACACCGCGGTCGTCGCCAGCGTCCCGACCACCCGCTCCTTGACGGGCTTGTCCAGGGTCTCGCCGACGAAGTCCTTGTTGGACAGGGAGACCAGCACCGGCCAGCCCGTCTCCACCATCTCCCCGAGCCGCCGGGTCGCCTCCAGGCTGTGCCGGGTGTTCTTCCCGAAGTCGTGCCCGGGATCGATCATGATCGACTCCCGCGGCACCCCCAGCGCCAGCGCCCGCTCGGCCAGTCCCACGGTCACCCGCAGGACGTCGGCCATGATGTCGTCGTACGTCACCCGGTGCGGCCGCGTCCGGGGCTCCGCGCCCCCGGCGTGCGTGCAGACCAGCCCCACGCCGTAGCGCGCGGCCACCTCAGCGAGGCCGGGGTCCACGCCGCCCCACGCGTCGTTCAGTACGTCGGCGCCGGCCTCGCAGACCGCGGCGCCCACCTCGGCCCGCCAGGTGTCCACGCTGATCACGACGTCAGGGAAGTGCCGCCGCACCTCGGCCACGAACCCGACCGTGCGCCGTGCCTCCTCCTCGGCGGTCACCTCTTCGCCCGGCCCGGCCTTGACCCCGCCGATGTCGATGATGGCGGCCCCCTCGGCGACCGCCTGCTCCACGCGCGCGAGGGCCGGCTCGTCGCGGAACGTCGCCCCCTGGTCGTAGAAGGAGTCCGGGGTCCGGTTCACGATCGCCATGATCACCGGCTCGTGCGCGTCGAACTCACGCCTGCCCAGCCTGAGCATCCCCTGTGACCTCTCCCTGAGTGTCCTGGTACGTCCTGGCCTTTCGGCCGCCTGCGACCCTAACTGTCAGAGTCGCATGGCACGATCGGACCCTGACACACTCGACCGCACGCATTCACCGGACCGTGGGGGCCACAGCGATGCTTATGTTCCTGTTCCTGGTCGTCGCGCTGGCCGTCGTGGTCGCCGCGGTGACCCTCGCCGTGGTGGGCGGTGGCGAGGGCGGCGGCCCGCTGCCGGAGGCCGCGCCCGAGCGCCTCCAGGACCCGCTGCCCCCGGACCGCCCGGTCGCTCGCGCCGACATCGACAGCCTGCGCTTCCCGCTCTCCGCCCGCGGCTACCGCATGGCCGACGTCGACGACGCCCTCAGCCGCCTCGGCGCCGAGCTCGCCGAGCGCGACGCCCGCATCGCCGACCTGGAGTCCGCCCTGGCCGGCGCCCGGACCTCGCCCGGCCACGTCTCCATGGACAAGCCCGCCCCGGAGGACCAGCAGTGAGCGACGGTACGGCGGTGGCGGGCCCGGACGGCGCCCTGCGCTGCCCCTGGGCCCTGTCCACCCCGGACTACGTGACCTACCACGACGAGGAGTGGGGCCGCCCGGTCCACGGCGACGACGCCCTCTTCGAACGCCTCAGCCTGGAGGCCTTCCAGTCGGGGCTTTCCTGGATCACGATCCTGCGCCGGCGTGAGGGCTTCCGCGCCGCCTTCGCGGGCTTCGAGATCGCCAAGGTCGCGACCTTCACGGACGCCGACAAGGACCGCCTCCTCGCGGATGCCGGCATCATCCGCAACCGGGCGAAGGTCGAGGCGACCATGGCCAACGCACGCGCGCTGGCCGAGTGGACCCCCGGCGACCTGGACGACCTGATCTGGTCCCACGCCCCCGACCCGGCCGCCCGCCCGGCCCCGAAGACCCTGGCGGACGTCCCGGCGGTCACCCCGGAGTCGACGGTCCTGTCGAAGGCGTTGAAGAAGCGGGGCCTGCGCTTCGTGGGACCGACGACCGCGTACGCCCTGATGCAGGCGTGCGGCCTGGTCGACGATCACTTGCAGGCTTGCGTCGCCAGGAGCGCCGCGTAAGGGGCGCGGGGCTGCGTCGACATGCGGCTCCGCCGCGTGGGCGCGAGCAACCACGACGAACCCGCAGCCCCCGACGGCGCTACCGTCCCGGGCTCATCGGCCCAGGTACTTCGGCTTCTCCTTGTTGACGAAGGCCTGCACCGCGATCGCATGGTCCTCGGAAGACCCGGCCCGCGTCTGCAGCTCGTCCTCCTTCTCCAAGGTCTCCTCCAGCGAGTGCGACAGCCCGAAGGCCACGGCCTCCTTGATCGCGCCGTACGCCACCGTCGGCCCCTCGGCCAGCGCCCGCGCCGCCTTCTCGGCCTCCGCGCGCAGCTCACCCGCGGGCACCAGCCGGTTCACGATGCCCAGCTCGAAGGCCTCCTGCGCCTTGATGTTCCGCGGGAAGAGCAGCAGGTCGGCGGCGCGGCCCGGGCCGACCACGCGCGGCAGCGTCCACGAGATGCCGGAGTCCGCGGTCAGCGCCACCCCGGCGAACGACGTGTTGAACGCGGCCGTGTCGGCCACGACCCGGTAGTCCGCGGCCAGCGCGAACCCGAAGCCCGCCCCCGCCGCGACCCCGTTCACCCCGGCCACCACCGGCTTCGGCATCCCGGCAAGCGCCCGCACGATCGGGTTGTAGTGCTCCCGGACAGTGCTCATGGTGTGCCCCGACCCGGTCTCCCGGTCGGAGATCAGCAGCCCGATGTGCTCCTTGAGGTCCTGTCCCACGCAGAACGCCCGCTCCCCGGCCGCGGTCAGCAGCACGGCCCGTACGGCGTCGTCGCCCGCCGCGGCCTGCACCGCCTCCCGCAGGGCGACCTTGGCCGCGACGTTCAGCGCGTTCATCGCCTCGGGGCGGTTCAGCGTGATCGTCGCGAGTCCGTCGCTCACCTCGTAGAGCACGGTGTCGGCCATGGCGTATCCCCTCCGCTGTCGCGGTTCGGTCGTACCGGTCGGTACGCGAATGTCTGAGGACAGCATGGCGGAGATCGCGGACGACGGCTCTGACCGGACGTGTGACCTGCGTCAAAGAATTTGTGTCCGGTTCCGTGCGGCCGAAGTGCGTGCGGTGGCGCAGTATCGCAGTCACATCGCCGAATTGAGTGGTTTTGCTCGCGTGCGTTGCCCAAGCGATGCCGACTGATGTTGGTCATCGGGTCCTGAGATGCGGGATAATGGCTTGGAAGCAATGTGTTCGATGCCGGTGTCGCGTGTCTGTGCCAGACGCGCGTGCCCTCCATGGGGCCGTCGGCTTTGACGATGAGCTGGTTTCAGGAAGGGGAACGAGCATGGCGGCCATGAAGCCGCGGACGGGCGATGGCCCGCTCGAGGTGACCAAGGAGGGGCGGGGCATCGTCATGCGCGTTCCGCTCGAAGGCGGCGGTCGGCTCGTCGTCGAGCTGACCCCTGACGAGGCCGACGCGCTCGGCGACGCCCTCAAGAAGGTCGTCGGCTGACGCGGCAGCGACCCTACCCTTTCGGCGGCCCCGGCATCGCACATGGTGCCGGGGTCGCTGCGTCCGCGGAGCCGGCCGATCCGCGGAGTCAGGCGCTCAGCGCTTGACCGCGCACAGCAGCCCGTCACCCACCGGCAGCAACGAGGGCACCAGGTCCTGGCTCTCGCGCACCGCGCGCAGCAGCTCCCGGATGCGTATGACCTCGGTGGGCTGGGGGCCCGAGTCGACCGTTCGGCCGTTGGTGAAGACGCCCTCGAAGACGACCAGGCCACCCGGACGCAGCAGGCGCAACGATTCAGCGAGATAGTCGAGGAACTCCAGCCGGTCGCCGTCGCAGAAGACGAGGTCGTACCCGGCGTCCGCGAGACGCGGCAGGACGTCCAGGGCGCGGCCCGGGATGAAACGGGCGCGGTTGCTGGCGAAACCGGAGGCGCGGAAGGCCTGGCGGGCGGACTGCTGGTGCTCCGGCTCGGGGTCGACGGTGGTCAGGACGCCGTCGGGGCGCATGCCGTGCAGGAGGTGGATCCCGGAGACACCGGTACCGGTGCCGATCTCCGCGACCGCCTTGGCGTCCACGGTGGCGGCGAGCATCCGCAGCGCGGCGCCCGTGCCGGGCGACACCGAGCGCAGCCCCGCGTCACGGGCCCGGTCCCGGGCCCAGCGCAGGACGTCGTCCTCGGCGACGTAGGCGTCGGCGAACGCCCAGCTCGTCTGCCGGTTGCCGGTAATGGCCCTCTCCTGTCCCCGTGGTTGCCTGGGCGTGACTGTATCCGTTGCGGCCGGGAACCCGCAGATGGGACCGCGCGTTTAGAGGGGTGGGAAGACGAGCGGGGGGACACAGTTGGATCACGACGACGAGCGAGGCCGTCAGCAGGCGCCGACACGGGCGCACCAGCCGTCCCGGCCCAGATCAAATTCTCGTAAAACCGCTTATCCGGAGCTAACGGGCGAGGTGGCTATGGTAGGGGCTCCACTGGACACCACCAGAGCCGACAGGGGAGGTGCGGCTGCGCCTGTGGATCGGGGAGGAGTGCTGCGGCGCTTCCTCGGATCGGCGGGCAGGCCGAAATCCGTGAACGACACCGCTGACCACAGTCACGCCGGCGACTTCGCCCAGACCGCGACCTTCTCCACCGACGCGGACGGGCAGGCGTGGACTCCGCCCACCTGGGAGGAGATCGTCAGCACGCACAGCGGCCGCGTCTACCGACTGGCGTACCGCCTGACCGGCAACCAGCACGACGCCGAGGATCTCACCCAGGAGGTCTTCGTCCGTGTCTTCCGGTCCCTGTCGACATACACGCCGGGCACCTTCGAGGGCTGGCTGCACCGCATCACCACCAACCTCTTCCTGGACATGGTCCGCCGCAAGCAGCGCATCCGCTTCGACGCGCTCGGGGAGGACGCGGCCGAGCGGCTGCCCAGCAAGGAGCCCACGCCGCAGCAGGTCTTCAACGACGCCCACTTCGACGCGGACGTCCAGCAGGCCCTGGACACCCTCGCGCCCGAGTTCCGGGCCGCCGTCGTCCTGTGCGACATCGAAGGACTCTCGTACGAGGAGATCGCCGCGACTCTCGGCGTCAAGCTCGGCACCGTCCGCTCCCGTATCCACCGGGGCCGCTCGCAGCTGCGCAAGGCCCTCGCCCACCGCTCGCCGGAGGCGCGCGCCGAGCGCCGCTCCTTCGTGCCGCGTGTGGCCGCGCTGGGGGGAGGGGGCGCGACCGCGTGAGTGGCTCCCGACCCAATCCGGCCGAACGACTCCTGGCCGAGCAGCACCTAGGCGACCGACTCTCCGCCCTGGTCGACGGAGAGCTCGGTCATGAGACGCGCGAGCGGGTTCTCGCCCATGTGGCGACCTGCGCCAAGTGCAAGTCCGAGGTCGACGCGCAGCGCCGGCTGAAGAACGTGTTCGCGGAGGCGGCCCCGCCGCCTCCCTCCGAGAGTTTCCTGGCCCGCCTCCAGGGCCTCCCCGGGGGAGGTGACCTCGACGGCGGCGGCTCGCCGCTGGGCGGGGGTGGATTCGGCGGACTGTCCGGCCGGCCCGGTGCCTCCGGGGCCTTCGGCGTGAAGCGCGGCGAGGGCTTCGAGTTCGGATACGTCCCCGCGGGCTCGCACGCCCCGGCGCTCCCCGCCTCCGACCGCGGCTTCCGCACCCATCCCGTGGGCCGTCCCGACACCGATCGCTCCGCGTCCTCGCGCATGCGGTTCGCGTTCGTCGCGGCGGGCGCGGTGTCGCTGGCCGCCATCGCGCTGGGCGGCGTCACGACCAGCGCGCCGACCGACGCGGAGGCCCGCAGCGGCTCCGGCGGCAGCAATGTGACACCGGCGCGGACGCAGGGCACCGGTGCCGCGACCGCGCCCGAGAACCAGCGGCGCCGTGGGGCAGGCCCCCTGCTCGCCCAGGGACAGGGCCAGCGCAACCTCGACACCCCGGCCGCCTCGACCGAGGTGTCGGCCCCGCTGCTGCCCGGGATGCCGGCCCACGGTGCCGACCAGGACATGCACACCCTGACGGCACCCGTGATGGCCGGCGCGGCCGCCATGTCCCCGCTGATACGCCCGCTGGGTGAGACCCCGCCGCTCACCCTGACCGCCTGGTCCTCGGACACCGGGATCACCACGACCCCGGGTCTGCTCGCCGCACCCGTCCCCGACGCCACGTCGTCCCCCTCCGCCTCCTCGGCCACCAACCGCTGACCGGCCTCTGCGCAGCGGCCCACGAACCTGATTGAATCCGGGTGTGGGCCGCGCGCCGTGCCCTGCGGGCCGGGCGCGGAGCAGAGGCACCGCGGTCGCCGTTGTCGCCGCGTGCGGGGTGGGGGAGGTCACACGAAGTCGCCGGTTTCCCGAGGGAGGCCGAGCGCGACAGCGCAGTGTCGAGTAGGCGGTCAGAGCGCCGGGACATCTCCCGGTGGCGGCCTGCGGAGGAACCAGGGATCGCGACAGGGCGGGGTTCTTCTCAAGGCCCGCTTCCTACTCGAGCATCGGTCGGCAGCGAGCAGGAAGCAGAACATGAACGAGGGGAAGCCCGCGAAGGCGAAGTGGTGGAACCGCCCCCGACCGCAGGGGGCCTCGGGCCGGGCGGACGGGGCGACACCCACGCCGGACGAGACGATGCCGGCGACGGCACCTGGGGACACGCGGGACCGGGACGGCGACTTCGAGCTGCGGCCCGCTGCCGCGGGTGCGGGTGACGCCGCCTCGACCGACGGCCACTTCGAGCTGCGACCCGCTGCTGCAGGTGCCGGTGATGTGGCCTCCGCCGAGGGCGACTTCGAGCTGGCGCGGCCGGCGGTGAGCGGGGCCGGGGACGGCAGGGCCTCGGCCGACGGTGACTTCGAGCTGCGGCCCGCTGCCGAGGGTGCCGGTGATGTGGCCTCCGCCGAGGGCGACTTCGAGCTGGCGCGGCCGGCCGAGGTGCCCCCGCCGGCAGCCGTCGAGGAGCCCGCCGACCGGCCGACCGCTCCCGCAGCGCCCGTCGCGGAGCACCCCAAGCCCCTCCACGACCCCGACCCCTACAGCACCCCGCCCTACGGCGAGCCCGGTCCCTGGGCACCCGCACCGCCGGTCCAGCACCCGGCGACGACACCGGCCCACGGGACGGCCGTATCGACACCGTCGCCGCCCGCCCACGGCACGCAGGCCGGACCGGTGACGCCCACCGCAGCGCGGCCTCCGACGCCCACCGCAGCGCTGCCCCCGACGCCCACCGCAGCGCGGCCCCCGACGGCCGTCGCTCCCGTCCCCGCTGCCGCCGTTCCGACCCAGGAGACGCCCGCGGCGGCGCCTGCCATTCCGGCCCAGGCTGCGCCTCCGGCGACGGCTCACACGGCACCCCAGCCCCCCGCCGTCCCCACGCATCCCTCACCCCACCCCCCAATTCCAGCCACTCTTGATCAACCCGCCCCCACCGCCACCTCCGCCCGCGCCGACACCTCACCCCCCGCCAACCCCTGGCAGAACTACGACCCCTGGGCCCTCGCGGCGCTCCCGGCCTCGCCCCTCCAGCAGAACGGGGCCGCCGTCGCCGGCAAGGAACAGCGGCGCAAGCGGGCCAGGAAGATGTTGTTCGTCGGGGCGTTGGTGCTGGCGCTCGTGTCCGGTGGCGTCGGCGGGGTCGTGGGGGCGTATCTGGAGCGCAACGGCGGCATGGGCGGCATCGAGTTGCCGCAGGCCGGGGCCGAGCCCGTCGGACGGGCACCGGACAGCGTCGCCGGGATCGCGGCCCGCGCACTGCCCAGTGTCGTGACCCTCCACGTGAGCGGACGCGAGGCGCAGGGCACCGGCACCGGCTTCGTGCTCGACGACCGCGGGCACATCCTCACCAACAACCACGTCGTCGAACCCGCGGGCGACGACGGCGAGATATCCGTGACCTTCCACAGCGGCGACACCGCCAAGGCCACCGTCGTCGGCCGCGACGGCGGCTACGACCTCGCCGTCGTCGAAGTCAAGGGCGTCAGCGGCCTGGAGCCCCTGCCGCTCGGCAACTCCGACAACGTCCGGGTCGGCGACCCGGTCGTCGCCATCGGTGCCCCGTTCGACCTGGCGGGTACCGTCACCTCCGGCATCATCAGCGCCAAGGAACGGCCGATCACGGCCGGCGGCGAGAGCGGCGACGGAAGCGACGTGTCGTACGTGGACGCGCTGCAGACCGACGCGCCCATCAACCCCGGCAACTCCGGCGGCCCCCTCCTCGACGCCCGGGCCCGGGTCGTCGGCATCAACTCCGCGATCCGTTCCGCCGGCACCGGATCCGATCTCGACGGCGCCCAGGCCGGCTCCATCGGCCTCGGCTTCGCCATCCCGGTGAACCAGGCCAAGCGCGTCGCCGAGGAGCTGATCAACACCGGCCGTGCCACGCACCCGGTCATCGGCGTGACCCTCGACATGGACTACGCGGGCGACGGCGCCCGCGTGGGCACCAAGGGCAGCGACGGCGGCTCCGCGGTCACCGGCGGCGGTCCCGGCGACAAGGCAGGCATCGAGCCGGGCGATGTCATCACCGAGGTCGACGGGCAGCGTGTGCACTCCGGCCAGGAACTCATCGTCAAGACCCGTGCCCACCGCCCCGGCGACCGCCTGAAGCTGACCCTGAAGCGTGACGGCAAGGAGGTCACGATCTCCCTGACGCTGGGCTCGTCGAGCGGGGGCTGAGCGGGGACCGAAGTCACAGAAACCTCTCAGCGTGAGCCGTGTCACCGCCCCACCGGAGCCCTGACAAGGCGAACAACCCGGAAAACCGCACGCCCACACGCATTCGGAGGCCTCGGGACAGTACCGGTCGTAGCGGATCGCCGGGTACCGTGGAGCCGACCGAGGACATCGCAAGGAGCTTCAGGTGTTCAATGACATAGGACCGCTCGAGCTGGTGACACTCGTCGTCCTCGCTGTGCTCGTCTTCGGTCCGGACAAGCTCCCGAAACTGATCCAGGACGTCACGCGGACGATCCGTAAGATCCGCGAGTTCTCGGAGAGCGCCAAGGACGACATCCGGGAGGAACTCGGACCGGAGTTCAAGGACTTCGAGTTCGAGGACCTCAACCCCAAGACGTTCATCCGCAAGCAGCTGGACAACGACGAACTGGGGCTCAAGGAGATCCGCAACGGCTTCGACCTCAAGAAGGAGATGGCCGAGGTCACCGACGCCGTGCACGGCCGTGAGACGGAGTCGTCGTCCGGCTCCTCCGGCGGCAGCATCGACATGACGAAGAAGCCCGAGAACCCGCGCGACGAGCGCCCGCCCTACGACGCGGACGCCACCTGAGCCGTACGAACACGGGAGCGGTCGGCACCCGTACGTGACGCTTCTCATACTCCGCCCGGGTCGCACACGGCCTGATCCCGCCCTCCGTGCGCCCTACGCGCCGGGCGCGTTCCGTGCTGCTCGAAGCGGTGTGGCTATGCTGCCGAGTTGTTGTGCGGACCGGACGAGTACGCCCGAAGGGGGGCGGGCCGGGCTGGTCCGGCCAGAGCGAGGAGGCGTCCGGGCACATGGAGACGACGAGTCAGACGACTAGTCGCGCAGTCGCGCAGGAACCGGCCGCGGAGAGCGGACAGCACGTCCCCTCTGCCCGGCGCACGGTCGACGGCTATCTGCTGGCGCCCTTCCCGTGGTACGGCCTCGATGAGGCCTTCACGGGGCCGCGCTGGCTGATGCAGGTCGGAACGGCGGCCGACGGGGCCGTGGAACACGGGTCGATCGGGCACGGGGACGAGCCCTCCGTGCGCAACGAGGCGACGGAGGACCGGGAGAAGTTCGCGGTCGTGGTGACCGTCGCCGCCAATCCGTCCCGGCGCAGCGCCGACGGTACGGGGCTGCTGGAGGCCACCTCGGTGTCCTCGGCGGCGTGGCTCGCGGGCGTCGGACTGCTGACGTTCACCTGGCCGGGGCAGATGGACCACACGCTGCGGGACGACTGGCTGGAGCAGCAGACGGAGACGGCGTGGGCGCTGGCCGACGATCTCGCCGGGCCGGCGTGGTCGACGCTGTCCCTGCCGGTCGACGGGGTGCCGACGCCGTTCCACTACCGAGAGTCCGAGTTCGGCTGGGTGCTGGCCGGGTCCACTCAGGCGGGGGTGCACGTGGGGGCGTACGGGCGGGGGATGAGCGCGTACGGTCTTGGCTTCGCCGTGATCAAGGACATCAGCGCGTACGCCTAGCCGGCGGGGCCGGGCCGGAACAGGGGGGCGCCGTTGGGATTCGGCGCCCCTTCGTCGCAGGGCTCGACGAGGGTTCGGCGGCCGCGCGTGCGTCGTGGCGTGTCGCGCAGTTCCCCGCGCCCCTGGGCGTCTAGAACTTGTTCTTCGGAGTGATCCCCAGCGACAGTCCCGAAAGGCCCCGCTGCCGGCCGCCCAGCTTGCCCGCGATCGAGCGCAGAGCCGAACCCGCCGGGCTGTCCGGGTCCGTCAGGACGACCGGCTTGCCCTCGTCGCCGCCCTCGCGCAGGCGGACGTCGATCGGGATGCTGCCGAGGACCGGGACGTTCGCGCCGGTCGTGCGGGTGAGGCCGTCGGCGACCGTCTGACCGCCGCCCGTGCCGAAGACGTCGACCATCTCGCCGCAGTGCGGGCAGGGCAGGCCGGACATGTTCTCGACCACACCGACGATCTTCTGGTGGGTCTGGACGGCGATCGAGCCGGCCCGCTCGGCGACCTCGGCGGCGGCCTGCTGCGGGGTCGTCACGACCAGGATCTCGGCGTTCGGGACCAGCTGGGCGACGGAGATGGCGATGTCACCGGTGCCCGGCGGCAGGTCCAGGAGCAGGACGTCCAGGTCACCCCAGTACACGTCCGCCAGGAACTGCTGCAGGGCGCGGTGGAGCATCGGGCCGCGCCAGACGACGGGTGCGTTGCCCGGGGTGAACATGCCGATGGAGATGACCTTCACGCCGTTCGCGGACGGCGGCATGATCATGTTCTCGACCTGGGTCGGACGCCCGTCGGCGCCCAGCATGCGCGGCACGCTGTGGCCGTAGATGTCGGCGTCGACGACGCCCACCTTGAGGCCGTCGGCCGCCATCGCCGCCGCCAGGTTGATCGTGACGGAGGACTTGCCGACGCCGCCCTTGCCGGAGGCGACCGCGTACACACGGGTCAGCGAGCCGGGCTTGGCGAAGGGGACCTCGCGCTCGGCCTGGCCGCCGCGCAGGGCGTTCGCCAGCTCCTTGCGCTGCTCGTCGCTCATCACGTCGAGCGTGACGTCGACGCCGGTGACGCCCTCGACCGCGGAGACGGCGTCCGTCACGCGCTGCGTGATCGTCTCGCGCATCGGGCAGCCGGAGACCGTCAGGTACACGGTGACCGCGACCGCACCGTCCGCACCGATCTCCACCGACTTGACCATCCCGAGTTCCGTGATGGGGCGGTTGATCTCGGGGTCGTTCACCGTCGCCAGTGCCTCGCGCACCGCGTCTTCCGTAGCCATAAGGACGATGGTACGGCCCGGTGGCCATGCGCCGGAAAGGCTGTCACCGGTCGTCTACGTCACGTCCGCGCGACCGATCCGCCGGGAATACCCCGTGCCCGCGGTGGCCGTTGCCCAGCTCCTCCAGCTCCCGCATCAGATCCTGGAGCTCGGAGCGCATCCAGTCGCGGGTGGCCACCTCGCCCAGGCCGATGCGCAGGGAGGCGATCTCGCGGGTCAGGTACTCGGTGTCGGCGATGGACCGCTCGTTCTGCTTGCGGTCCTGTTCGAGGTTGACCCGGTCGCGGTCGTCCTGCCGGTTCTGCGCGAGCAGGATCAGCGGGGCGGCGTAGGAGGCCTGGAGGGAGAGCACCAGGGTCAGGAAGATGAACGGGTACTCGTCGAACTTCAGCTCGCCGGGTGCGAAGACGTTCCACAGCACCCACATGATGATGACGACCGTCATCCAGACGATGAACCGTCCGGTGCCCAGGAAGCGCGCGATGCGCTCAGAGAGCCGTCCGAAGGCCTCCGGGTCCCACTCGGGCAGCAGCCGGCGGCGCGGCGGACGGGGTTGGTCGAGGCGCGCACGGGGCGCACGGGGGGCCGCGGTGGCGCCCGAAGCCATGCGCTCGCGGGTGCCCTCACGCTCATGCACCATGCCCCGACACCCCCTGGCCCGCGTCGTCGTCCAGGTGGAACTCCGTCTCCCGCCAGTCCTCGGGCAGCAGATGGTCCAGCACGTCGTCCACGGTCACCGCCCCCAGCAGCGACCCGGAGTCGTCCACGACCGGGGCCGCGACCATGTCGTACGTCGCGAAGAACCCGGCGACGACCGGCAGCGCGGCATCCGGCTCCAGCGCTTCGAGCGCCTCGTCGAGCAGCGCGCTGACCAGCGTGTACGGCGGGTCGCGCAGCAGGCGCTGGAAATGGACCGTGCCGAGGTACTTGCCGGTGGGCGTCTCGTCGGGCGGGCGGCAGACGTAGACCTGGGCGGCGAGGGCCGGGGACAGGTCGGGGTTGCGGACCCGGGCGAGGGCGTCGGCGACGGTGGCGTCGGGGCGCAGGATGATCGGCTCGGTGGTCATCAGACCGCCGGCCGTGTGCTCCTCGTACGCCATCAGGCGGCGCATGTCGGCCGCGTCGGCGGGCTGCATCAGGCTCAGCAGCCGCTCCTGCTCGTCCGTCGGCAGCTCGCCCAGCAGGTCGGCCGCGTCGTCCGGGTCCATGGCCTCCAGGACGTCGGCGGCGCGCTCCTGCTTCAGCTTGCCGAGGATCTCGATCTGGTCGTCCTCGGGGAGCTCCTCCAGGACGTCGGCCAGGCGGTCGTCGTCGAGGGCGGCGGCGACCTCGGCGCGGCGCTTGGGGGAGAGGTGGTGCAGGACGTTGGCGAGGTCGGCGGGCCGCAGCTGCTCGAAGGTGGCCAGCAGGCTCTCGGCGCCCTGGCCCTGCTCCTCCAGCGAGAAGCCGGTGACGGCGGACCACTCGACGGTCAGCGACTCGCCCTTGGCGCGCCGCAGCGGACCGCTCCGGCCGCCCTTGCGCACGAACACCTTGTCGATCTCCCAGTCCCGGCGGGCCGGGAGCTGTCCGACCGACAGATCGAGGACGGTGACCTCCTCGCCGGTCTCGACGAGGGTGACGCGCCGGTCGAGAAGCTCGCCGAAGACGAGGCGCTCGGTGGGGCGCTGCTCGAAACGGCGGACGTTGAGCACGCCGGTGGTGATGACCTGGCCGGACTCGATGCCGGTCACACGGGTCATGGGCAGGAAGATCCGGCGCCGGGTGGAGAGTTCGACGACGAGGCCGAGCAGCCGCGGGGGACGCCGGCCGACCCGGAGCATGACGACCAGATCGCGGACGCGGCCCACCTGGTCGCCGTTCGGGTCGAAGACGGCGATACCGGCGAGATGCGAGACGAAGATCCGGGGAGCGCCGGCTGCCATGGCTTCAGGCTCCTTTGCGTCCGGGGTGTGCGGTGTTGCTGTCGCGGCTGCGCTGCCGTGCCGCCTTGTGTCGAATTGCCCGCTCGGGTGGGCTTCAGGCTAGCCCGTCCGGATCCGATACGCCCTGGTGAGAGGTGCGGATGGACTGGCTCCGCCTGGGGGGTGACGTGCGGGTACGCTGCCGTACGCCGCTCAGGTCCCACGACAGAAAGGCAGCCCCACCTGTGACTGCGATTCCCCAGGGTCGTACTCGCCGGGCCGCGCTGGTGACCGCCATCTGCGCCCTGGTCGTGTCGGGAACGGGACTGACGGGATGCAGTGAGGACCCGGACGAGGGCACCAACGGGGTCGGCAAGCTGCCGGTCGCCGAGATCCAGCGCAAGACCCGCACCGCGGCGGACACCGCCGAAGCGGTGCACCTGTCGGGGAACCTGGTCACCAGCGGGCGCACCTACAAGATCGACATGCAGCTGAAGGCCGACGGGGCGACGGGGTCGGTCACCGCGCAGGGGTCCACGTTCCAGCTGCTGCGGATCGGCGAGCAGCTGTATCTGAAGGCGGACTCCGGCTTCTGGAGCGACGCGGGCGACGACGGCAAGGCGGACGCCGGGGCCGTGGACAAGCTGAACGGCAAGTACGTGAAGGTGCCGCAGGGCGACCCGGCGTACAAGAAGTTCAGCGGTTTCACGGACAAGGACGTACTCCTCGACGGCCTGTTGACGCTGCACGGCGAAGTGGCCGCCGACGGCCGCTACGAGCAGGCGGGCGTCCGCACCATCCGCATCGCCGGCGACAAGGGCTCCGGCGGCACCCTGGACGTCTCCCTGGAGGGCGACCCGTATCCCCTGCTGCTGACCCGGGCGGGCGGCGGAGGCACCCTGACCTTCTCCGACTGGGGCAAGGACTTCGCCCTGGAGAAGCCGAAGAAGGGCGACACGGTGGACTACGGCAAGCAGCTGCCGACGTCTTGACCGACTGAAGCGGCCTCGGCGCCTTCAGCCGCGGTGCGGCAGTGCCCTTCAGGGGCGCGGGGCTGTATCGATGTACGGCTCCGCCGCGTGGGCGCGACCGGCCACGACGGCGCGGCGGACGATCGACGGCCTATCGCGAGGCGCTCCGTCTCCGCTTCAGCAGCAGTCGCGGCAGCCCCGCCGGAACCGGCCGACGCGTCGTCGCCGCGGACGGCAGCGGAGCCTCGGCCAGCGAGCCCTCCGGCAGCGCCGCGACGGTCCCGGTCGGCTCCAGCCGCAGCACCCGGCACTCACGCGCCCAGCGCTCGGTCATCGCCTCGCCGTCGGGGGCGTTCAGGCGCTTGCCCTTGAGCTCGGCGACCGTCGCCTCCCACTGCTCGGAGCCCGCCCCGAGCTCGACGACCTTCGCGGTCCAGGAGACCAGCCGGCCGCCCTTGTCCTTGCTGCGGACCGTCACCTCGGCCTCGGCCCCGTCGGCCAGCCCCGGCAGCGGCTGCTCACCGGGACCGTCGCCGACGACACACGCCGCACCCTCGTGCCACGTGTGCCACAGCGCCCGAGCCGGGGCACCGGGGCCCCTGACCCAGACGAGGCCTGACTTCTTCGTGGCCTCCTCGACGAGGGCCTGGTCGAGCAGCTCGCTTGTCATGCCCCAAGACTATCCAGCGCCGCCCGACTCGGCTGGGCCCGCTCAGAGCCAGCCGTTGCGCTTCAGCGTGCGGTGGATGCCGAGACAGATCGCCACCGTGACGCTGAGGATCACCGGGTAGCCGTACTTCCAGTGCGTCTCGGGCATGTAGTCGAAGTTCATGCCGTACACACCGCACACCATCGTGGGTACGGCGATGATCGCGGCCCACGAGGTGATTTTCCGCATGTCCTCGTTCTGCGCCACGGACGCCTGGGCGAGGTTGGCCTGGAGGATGGAGTTGAGGAGCTCGTCGAAGCCGATGACCTGCTCGTGCACGCGGGCGACATGGTCGGCGACGTCCCGGAAGTACTTCTGGATGTCGGGGTCGACCAGCCGCATCGGACGCTCGCTCAGCAGCTGCATGGGCCGCAGCAGCGGCGACACCGCCCGCTTGAACTCCAGCACCTCACGCTTGAGTTGGTAGATCCGGCCGGCGTCCGTGCCGCGCGGCGTGCCCTTGCGCCCCGGCGAGAACACCTCGGTCTCCACCTCGTCGATGTCGTCCTGCACCGCGTCGGCGACGGCGATGTACCCGTCGACGACGTGGTCGGCGATGGCGTGCAGCACGGCCGACGGGCCCTTGGCGAGCAGCTCGGGGTCGTCCTGGAGGCGGTGCCTCAGCGCCCGCAGCGAGCCCTGCCCGCCGTGCCGGACGGTGATGAAGAAGTCCCGGCCGGTGAAGCACATGACCTCGCCGGTCTCGACGACCTCGCTGTTGGCGGTGAGCTCGTCGTGCTCGACGTAGTGGATGGTCTTGAAGACGGTGAACAGGGAGTCGTCGTAGCGCTCCAGCTTGGGTCGCTGGTGCGCCTGCACCGCGTCCTCGACGGCCAGCGGGTGCAGCCCGAACTCGCCCGCGATACCGGAGAATTCGGCCTCGGTGGGCTCGTGCAGCCCGATCCACACGAAGCCCCCGTCGCGCCGCACCTGGCGCATCGCCGCCTGCGGGGTCAGCGGCCTGTCGGTCTCCAGACGGCGGCCGTCACGGTAGACGGCGCAGTCGACGACGGCCGAGGGGGTCGCGGGGTCGCGGGTGGTGTCGTAGGACCCGCTGTCCTTGCGCAGCGACGTACGGGCCGGACGGACCGCGGCGCGCAGGTCTCGGATCATCGACATGAGCAGGCTCCTTCGCAACGGGCAACGAAGCTCGGAGGGCCGCAGCACGGCTGGAACTGCCCGGAATGGGGACGTCCTGACGTGAGGATGTTTGGCACGTCCACAAAGCGGGGAGCACCGCACCGTTGCGGTGGTGGGCTTCGTTGCTGATTCAGATCAGACCGATCAGGCAAAGCGAAACGAAGTGCTCTTCCGTGGGAGGACGCGAGCGTGAAAGGACGGCGGTCAGCCGGAGCGGAACAGCCGGATCAGCTACATCAGCGGCGGGAAGAGCGAGTGGTACTGCACGGTCGACTTCGATCCATGACAGCCCCACCTCCTCCGGCCGGTCCCTCGTGAGGGACGTTCCATACCCCTTTCGGGGTTCCCCGTAGGGGAGTTTTCATCGGCGTCGGGACTCGATCGCGACTTCCCCAGAGCCTCAAGGGCCTGGGTGGTACCCCCATCAGCGTGCTGCCCGAACACCGGGCAAGAGTATCAGCCGACTGAAGTGTCAAGGCGCTGCTTTGCCCGGTACTGACGAGTTCTATGCTCGCGGCATGGCTGATGTTCTTCCACTGGTCGAGGCCCGGTTGCGCACCGCGCTGGGCGAACCGGGCGCCCGTGCGGCGGTCACCTTCCTCGGTACGGACCGCATCGAGGTGCTCCGTTTCCAGGAGGGCGACATCGTCCGCTACGCCACGCTGGGCATGTCCGCGCAGCCCATGAACGACCCCACCGCGATGGTCGCCGACCCGGTCGAGGGCGCCCGCGCGGAGCTGGTCCTCTCGGTGCGCGCCGGAGTCGCCGACACCGACAAGGTGCTGCGCCCGCTCGCCGTGCTCGCCGCTTCCCCGCAGGTGGAGGGCCTGATCGTGGCTCCGGGCGCCTCGCTGGACGTCGGTGAACCGCTGTGGCCCGGTGCCCCGTTCACCTCGGTCCTGGTCGCGGAGCCGGGCGGCCTGGTCGAGGACCTGGAGCTCGACGAGCCCCTCGACCCCGTGCGCTTTCTGCCGCTGCTGCCCATGACGCCGAACGAGGCGGCCTGGAAGCGGGTGCACGGCGCCCAGGCCCTCCAGGAGCGCTGGCTCACGAACGGTACGGACCTGAGGGATCCCGCCCGCAGGTCCGTACCGCTGGAGTGAGGAACCTCACCAACCGGTGGCTGAAAAGCGTCAGTTGGCGAACGCGCTGACGCTGTCCTGCGTGGCGCGCTTCGTCTCCGGTTCCCCGGCCTCGCCGGTGAGTGCCCTGCGCCGTACGACGACCACGAGCGCGCCCGCGAGGGCCGTGACCGCGGCCACCACGAACGGGACGCGGGGGCTGCCGGTCCACTCCTCGATCCGCGGCGCGAAGAAGGGCGCTGCCGCCGCCGCGAACCAGCGCACGAAGTTGTAGCCCGCGCTCGCCACCGGGCGCGGCGCGTCCGAGACGCCGAGCGCCAGCTCCGTGTAGACGGTGTTGTTCACGCCGATGAACGCGCCGGACAGGATCGTGCAGACGACGGCGGTGGCGTGGTCGCCGTAGCCGAGGACCAGTACGTCCGCCGCGAGCAGCACCAGCGACCCGCCGAGCACCTTCAGCGAACCGAACCGCCTCTGCACGCGCGGCGCCACGACGACCGAGAACACCGCCAGCAGCACACCCCAGGCGAAGAACACCGCGCCCGACCGGTACGGGCTCATGTGCAGCACGAACGGCGTGAAGGCCAGCACGGTGAAGAACGTGTAGTTGTAGAAGAACGCCGAGGCCGCCGCGGACGCCAGGCCGCCGTGGCCGAGCGCCTTGAGCGGGTCCAGCAGCGAGGTCTTGCGGGCCGGCCTGGGCTGCTCCCTCAGGAACGCCGCGATGCACAGGAAGCCGACGGCCATCAGGGCGGCCGTACCGAAGAACGGGTAGCGCCAGCTGGCGTCGCCGAGCAGTGCGCCCAGCAGCGGTCCGCACGCCATGCCGAGGCCGAGGGCGGACTCGTAGAGCAGGATCGCCGCCGCGCTGCCGCCGGCCGCCGCGCCGACGATGACCGCGAGGGCGGTGGAGACGAAGAGCGCGTTGCCGAGCCCCCAGCCCGCCCGGAACCCGACCAGTTCGCCGACGGATCCGGAGGTGCCCGCGAGACCGGCGAAGACCACCACGAACGCGAGGCCGAGCAGCAGTGTCCTGCGGCCGCCGATCCGGCTGGATACGAAACCGGTGAGCAGCATCGCGACGGCGGTGATGAGGAAGTACGAGGTGAAGAGCAGGGAGACCTGGCCGGGCGTGGCGTTCAGGCCGCCGGCGATGGACGGCAGGATCGGGTCGACGAGTCCGATGCCCATGAAGGCGACGACGGACGCGCCGGCGGTCGCCCAAACGGCCCGCGGCTGTCGCAGTGGGCCGCCCGCTCCCGCGTCGAAGGGGTCCATACCGTTCTCCAATCCGGACCGAGCTGGTTGGCTGATACACAGAATATGTTAGCTAGACTAAATAATGCAAGCTACATCTAACCCGGCGGGATCCGGGTTTCCTGTGCCGTTCCGTCCGGATGGGTGATCGTCCTTGACGTGGCGCACAAGGGGTAGGACCGTGGGGGCCTATGAGGGGCGAACCCAGTTGCCCGAAGTGTGGTGGCCGGGTCAGGGCTCCCGGACTCTTCGCCGACACCTGGCAATGCGATGTGCACGGCACCGTGCATCCGGTGCAGCCCGTGATCCCGCCCAGCGTCGAGGCCCTCGGTGTGGTCGTGCATCGCACGCAGGTGCCGGTCTGGATGCCGTGGCCGCTGCCGATCGGCTGGCTGTTCACCGGAGTCGCCAGCGCGGGTGACGACCGCAGCGGCGGCAGAGGAAGCGTGGTGGCCTGCTCCGGGCCCGGACCGCTCGGCGGCATGGGCGAGATGATCCTGGTCGCGGAGGAACTGGGCGTCGGTCTCGGCGCGCGCTACGCGGGCATCGACGGCCCGGACCCGGGGTCGTACATGAACGTCGAGAAGCCGCCCCAGGCCAAGGTTCTCGCCGCCGGGCGTCCCACGCCGCTGTGGCATGTGTCGGGCACGCCCGACGACCGGGCCGTGTTCGCGGGGGAGGCGCTCGGGATGTGGCTGTGGGCGGTCATGTGGCCGGAGCAGTCGGGGCTGCTGATGTACGACGAGCTGGTGCTGACGGATCTGCGGGATGCGGGGGCCGAACTGGAGCTGGTGCCCTGCGGGGCGCTGTCGCCGCGCTTGCTGGAGCCGTAGCACCCGCGGGGGTGGGGGTGCCGTTCGGCCGGCGGCTGCGGGTGCGTCGTGGTCGATCGCGCGGTTCCGCGTGCCCCTGGGTTCGCTGATGTAAGGGGCGCTCGGCTGTACGGGGGTGACAGTGGCCGCTGAAGAACTGGTTATCCTTGAGCGGCCCCTTCCGTGTCGTCCCGTCTGGAGTTCGCGTCGTGCGTATCGATCTGCACAGCCACTCCACGGCGTCCGACGGTACGGACACGCCCGGTGAGCTGGTGCGCAACGCCGCCGCGGCCGGGCTGGACGTCGTGGCGCTCACCGATCACGACACCACCCGTGGGTACGCCGAGGCGATCGCCGCGCTGCCGGACGGGCTCACGCTCGTCACCGGCGCCGAGCTCTCCTGCCGTATCGACGGCATCAGCATGCACATGTTGGCGTACCTCTTCGATCCCGAGGAGCCCGCGCTGCTCGCCGAGCGGGAGCTCGTGCGGGACGACCGGGTGCCCCGGGCCCAGGGGATGGTCGCCAGGCTCAACGCGCTGGGCGTGCCCGTCACCTGGGAGCAGGTGCTGCGGATCGCCGGGGACGGCTCGGTCGGGCGGCCGCATGTCGCCTCCGCGCTGGTCGAGCTCGGGGTCGTCCCGAGCGTGAGCGACGCCTTCACCGAGGACTGGCTCGCCGATGGCGGGCGGGCCTATGTGGAGAAGCACGAGACCGACCCGTTCGAGGCGATCCGGCTGGTCAAGGCCGCGGGCGGGGTGACCGTGTTCGCGCATCCCGCTGCCGCCAAGCGCGGCCGTACGGTTCCGGAGTCCGCGATCGCCGAGCTGGCCGCGGCCGGCCTCGACGGCATCGAGGTCGACCACATGGACCACGACCCCGACACCCGCGCCCGGCTCCGCGGGCTCGCCAAGGAACTCGGGCTGCTGCCGACCGGGTCCAGCGACTACCACGGCAGCCGCAAGACCTGCGTGCTCGGTGAGTACACGACGGATCCCGAGGTGTACGGCGAGATCACGCGACGGGCGACCGGGGCGTTCCCCGTGCCGGGGGCCGGCGGAGCCCGGGCCTAGGGTCTGACGCCCAGGTCGATCACCTTCACGTTCGTTTCGGGGCACCCGGCGCCGCCGGTCGTTCCCGTCCGTTCCCGTCCGTTCCCATCCGCGGAACAACTGCCCACAGCGGTAGCGGCACTGCTCGGCGCTGCCCGCCCACCGCGCGTTCACACTCACCTCGCAAGGCCCCTCACGCATGTTCGACGTCGCCGTCTTCGGCTCCCTGTTCCTGACCCTGTTCGTCATCATGGATCCCCCCGGGATCACCCCGATCTTCCTCGCGCTCACCGCCGGCCGGCCGGCCAAGGTGCAGAAGCGGATGGCCTTCCAGGCCGTCTGCGTCGCGGGCGGTGTGATCGCGGTGTTCGGGCTCCTCGGCCATCAGATCCTCAACTACCTGCATGTCTCCGTCCCCGCGCTGATGATCGCGGGCGGGCTGCTGCTCCTGCTGATCGCGCTCGACCTGCTCACCGGCAAGACGGACGAGCCGAAGCAGACCAAGGACGTCAACGTCGCCCTCGTCCCGCTGGGTATGCCGCTGCTGGCCGGGCCTGGCGCGATCGTGTCGGTCATCCTCGCCGTGCAGAAGGCCGACAGCGTCGCCACGCAGGTGTCGGTGTGGGCGGCGATCGTCGCCATCCATGTCGTGCTGTGGCTCGTGATGCGGTACTCGCTGCTGATCATCCGCGTCATCAAGGACGGCGGCGTCGTCCTGGTGACCCGGCTCGCGGGCATGATGCTCTCCGCGATCGCCGTGCAGCAGATCATCAACGGCGTGACCCAGGTGATCCAGGGCGCCTGAGCCGCGGGCGCGGGGCGCCGCACGGAGGAACGGAACCCGCGTACGCGTGAAGCCCCCGTACGCGCGAAGCCCCCGTACGCGCGAAGCCCCCGTACGCCGTGAGTGGTGTACGGGGGCTTCGAAGCTTCTGAGGTGATCCGCGGCTGTTACGAGGCCGTGGTCTCGGCGGGTCGGATCCACAGCCGCTGCCCCGTCGCGGCGGCCTGCTGAACGATCCGGTTGACGGAGGCGGCGTCCACGACGGTGCTGTCCACGGGGGTCCCGTCGAACTCGTCGAGTCGCATGATTTCGAAGCGCATGGCTTCTCCCTTCGTCTGGTCATCCTCCTGCGGAGAACTACTCGGTTAGACACCTAGACAACGTGCTTCACGTTACAAACATTCCCTACGCTAAAGAAATTTTTCGAACGGCTAACTACTGACCGGTAAGGGGTTGCCCGACGATCAAGAGGAGACTGACCGGGACCGGTTGTGTTCGCAGCGTGACCGCCGGGACAATGGAGGCGATGAACGACGACCCCGGCGCACTCTCCGCCCGCATCGAACGCACCAACGAGCTGCTGCAACGCATGCTCGCCGAGGTGGCGAAGACGCCCTCCACCCATGCGATCTTCGTCGACGCGGGCTACCTCTACGCGGCCGCGGGACGACTGGTCGCCGGGACCGAGGACCGCCGCGCCTTCGACCTGGACGCCGAGGGCCTGATCGAGGCGCTCATCGACCGGGCCCGCACGATCTTCGCGGACAGCAGGCTGCTGCGGGTCTACTGGTACGACGGCGCCCGGCGCCGCATCCACACCGCCGAGCAGCAGTCGATCGCCGAACTCCCGGACGTGAAGGTGCGGCTGGGGAACCTCAACGCCAACAACCAGCAGAAGGGCGTCGACTCCCTGATCCGGACCGACCTGGAGTCCCTCGCCAGGCACCGCGCCATCAGCGACGCAGCCCTGCTCGGCGGTGACGAGGACCTGGTGTCGGCGGTCGAGGCGGCGCAGGGGTACGGGGCGCGGGTGCACCTGTGGGGGATCGAGGCACCGGAGGGCCGCAACCAGGCCGAGCCGCTGCTCTGGGAGGTCGACAGCCAGCGCACCTTCGACCTCGACTTCTTCAAGCCGTACGTCTCCCGGCGCACGGCCGCCTACGAGGCGGCGGGAACCCGGCCCTCGCGGGAGGACGTGCGGTTCGTCGGCGCGCAGATCGCGGCGAAGTGGCTCGCGGCGCGCGGCCGGGAGTCACTCGTGGAACTGCTCCCCGGGCATCCCTATCTGCCCGGGTCGGTGGACCAGGACCTGCTGGTGGAGGCGGAGGGCCTGCTCCAGTACTCGCTGCGGGGGCAGGCGGACCTCCGCCGGGCCCTGCGGGACGGGTTCTGGGAGCATCTCCAGGCGCAGTACTAGGGAGGGCGCGCCAGGAGCCGCTCTTGCCTCGGCCCGCGGGCCGCTACGGGCTGACCGTCCCCGTCTCGGTCATCGCGGCGCGATCGGACTCGCTGCACAGGACGCAGAACTCATTGCCTTCAGGATCGGCGAGGACGGCCCAGCCCGCGCCGTCGGGCTTCCGGCGATCGGCGACGAGGGTGGCACCGAGATCCAGCAGCCGCTCGACCTCCTCCTCGCGCGAGCTCGTCGGGCGCAGGCACAGGTGGATCCGATTCTTGATCGTCTTTGGTTCCGGCACCTCGTTGAAGTGCAGCAGCGGGCCCTCCGGAAGCATCACATCGATCTCCGGATCGCCGGGCTCGTCCTGTGGATGCAGCGGACAACCGGTCACCTCGCTCCAGAACCGAGCCAGCTCATAGGCGTCCGTACAGTCGATCGCCACGTTCTGCACCACCGAGACCATGCGGGTGAGCATGCCTGAGGACCGCTCGGTCCGCCACCAGGCTACGGAGCGTGAGAACCGGCAGCCTCCGGCGACCGCGTCGGAGGACGACTGTTCGCGGCGGGCCCTAAGCGTCGGACCCTCCGCCGCTCTCGGCGTCCCGCACGCTGTCCCAGAAGTCGGCGGTCGCTCGGGCCGTGGGCAGTGGCTGGTCGGCGTTGGGGGAGTGCTCGGCGCCGGGGATGATCGTGCGGCGGGCCTTCAGCCGGGCGGCCATGTCGTCGAGCACCGGGACCGGCCAGGTGTCGTCGCTGGCGCCCGACAGGACATGGAACGGCAGCGGGAGGGCGGCGAGTTCGTCGACGCGATCCGGTTCCGTGGTCAACTGGCGTCCGGTGGCCAGGAGTTGGGCGGGCTTCGTGCCCAGCCAGCGGCGCCGCAGCAGGTCCTGGCCGCCGATGCCCCTGGCCGGGCCGCCGACCTCCTCGGGCGGACCCATGGCGAGGATCGCCTCCCAGGTCTCGGTCATCGTCATCACCGCGAGCGCGTCCCGCAGAAGCTTCACGCGCTGCTGCTGGGAGTCGGAGATCTGCGCGGGCCCCGATGCCATGAGGGTGAGCGACCGGAACGGCGTGTGGTCGATGAGCACCGCCGCGCGGGCGATCTGGCCGCCCAGGGAGTGGCCGAAGAGGTGGAGCGGGGTGTCGCGGGCGCCGAGTGCCTCCGCCTGCGCCAGCACGTCCCGCGCCAACTCGCCCCGTGCGTAAGCGGATTCGTCGTCCTCCGGGCCGTCCGACTCGTGCTGCCCGCGTCCGTCCACGGCGATCGTGCGGTAACCGCGTGCCGCCAACGGCTCCTGCATCAGCGTGAAGTCCTCCTTGCTGCCGGTGAACCCGGGGAGCAGGAGGGCGGTACCGCGGGCTTCGACACCGGCGGCGACAGGGTGGTCGACGACGGCGAAGGCACCGCGGGAGGTGTCGAGGGAGTAGGCGCGGGCGTTCGGCGGCGGGGTGAAGGCGGGTGGGGTGGTCACGAGGGGGAGGGTAGCGGGTGTCCTTGAACTCCCTGAGCGCTGCGTGCGGGGGCTGGGGCCGGGGGTGGGGCCGGGGGTGGTGGGTAACGGCGGGTGGCTCGAACCTGGCGAGTGCCGGCGAGGGGGCGGCCTGCTGCGGCTGGCCGAGGGTTGGCGACGGGGCGGCCTGCTGCGGGTGATTGAGGCTGTCGGCTGGGGTGTCCTGACCTGGCTGGCCGAGGCCCTTGGCGGGGGCGGCCTGCCGTCGCTGATCGAGGCTGCCGACAGGGGCCTGCTGAGGCTGATCGAGGCTGTCGGCAAGGGCCCTGACCCGGCTGACCGAGGCTGTTGGCGGCGATCTGCACCGGTCGGCCGACGTTGCCGGTAGGGGCGCCCTGCCCCGGCTGCAGCGCGCTGCCGGCGAAGGCCCGCCCCGGCTGACTGACGAGACGCCGACGGCCCGGCCCCACGCGAGGTGGGACCGGGCCGTCGTACGGGAGATCAGCTCTCCGTGGGCTCCGCGGCAGCCGTCGCCTTGCGCGTGCGGCGTGCCTTCGGCTTGGCCTCCGTGGCCTCGGCCGTGCCGGTCGCGGACTCCGCGGTGGCTGCGGCCTTGCGGGTGCGGCGGCGCGGGGCCGGCGCGTCCGTGGCCGTCGGCTCCTGCGTGGCCTGGGCCGGGATGTCGGCGACCTCGCCGGCCGCGGTGGACGCCGCGGTCTTGCGGGTGCGGCGTGCCTTGGGCTTGGCCTCGGCGGCTTCGGCCGTGTCGGCAGCGGTCTCCGCGGCGGCAGTCGCCTTGCGGGTCCGGCGCGGCTTGGCCTCGGCGGCCTCCGGCTCGGCCACGGTCGCGGCGGTCTTGCGGGCGCGGCGCGGCTTCGCCTCCGTGCCCTCGGCTGTGTCGACGGCGGCCTCGGCGGTGGCCGCGGTCTTGCGGGTGCGGCGCGCCTTCGGCTTGGCCTCGACGGCTTCGACAGCCTCAGCCGTGTCGGCAGCGGCCTCCGCGGCGGCCGTCGCCTTGCGCGTGCGGCGCGGCTTGGCCTCGGCGGCCTCCGGCTCCCGGGCCGTCTGGGCCGGGATGTCGGCGGCTTCGGCGGTGGCCGCGGTCTTACGGGTGCGCCGTGCCTTCGGCTCGGCCTCGGTGGCCTCGGCCGTGTCGACGGCGGCCTCGGCCGCAGCCGTCGCCTTGCGGGTGCGGCGGCGCGGCTTGGTCTCCGTGGCCGGCGCCTCCAGTACGGCCTCGGCGGTGTCGACGGCGGCCTCGGCCGTCGCTTTACGGGTGCGGCGGCGCGGCTTGGTCTCCGTGGCCGGGACCTCCTGTACGGCCTCGACCGTGTCGACGGCGGCCTCGGCTGTCGCCTTACGGGTTCGGCGGCGCGGCGTGGTGGCGGGAGCCTCCTCGGCCTCCGTGACCGGCGGCGCCGTGGCGGGCTCGGAAGCCTGCACGGCCTCCGCCGCGGGAGCCACCGCCTCGGCCGAAGTCGCCTGCGGCTCGGCCGACTTGCGGGTGCGGCGACGGCGCGGCTTGGCCGGGGTCTCGTCCGCCGTGTCCAGCGACGGGCCCTCGGCCGTCTCGACCGCGGTGGTCGCCGCGGTCGCCTCCGACACTGCTCCGCCACGGGTGCGGCGACGGCGGCGCGGGGTGCGCGACTCGGCCGGGCCGGCCTCGGTGGTCTCCTCGCCGGCGCCCGCGGCCGGTGCCGACGTCGCGTCCAGCGGGGAACCGCCACGCGTACGGCGACGGCGACGCGGCGTGCGTGCCGAGCGCTCACGGTCCGGCGAGGACGAACGGGACTCGTCCCGGCCGCCCCGGCCACCGCGACCGCGCGCACCGCGTCCGCCGGTCTCGCCGAGGTCCTCGACCTCCTCCGCCGCCAGCCCGGCGCGCGTGCGCTCCGAGCGGGGCAGAACGCCCTTCGTGCCCGCGGGGATCTTCAGTTCCTCGAAGAGGTGCGGGGACGTGGAGTACGTCTCCGGCGGGTCGTTGAAGTCCAGCTCCAGGGCCTTGTTGATGAGCTGCCAGCGCGGGATGTCGTCCCAGTCGACCAGCGTGATCGCCGTACCCGTGTTGCCCGCGCGGCCGGTACGGCCGATGCGGTGCAGGTACGTCTTCTCCTCTTCCGGCGACTGGTAGTTGATGACGTGCGTGACACCCTCGACGTCGATGCCGCGCGCGGCGACGTCGGTGCAGACGAGGACGTCCACCTTGCCGTTGCGGAAGGCGCGCAGCGCCTGCTCGCGGGCGCCCTGGCCGAGGTCGCCGTGGACCGCGCCGGAGGCGAAGCCGCGGCGCTGGAGCTGCTCGGCGATGTCGGCGGCCGTGCGCTTGGTACGGCAGAAGATCATCGCGAGCCCGCGGCCCTCGGCCTGCAGGATGCGCGCGACCATCTCCGGCTTGTCCATGGAGTGCGCGCGGTAGACGTGCTGCGCGATGTTCGCGACGGTCGCGCCCTCGTCGTCCGGCGCGGTGGCGCGGATGTGGGTGGGCTGCGACATGTAGCGGCGCGCGAGGCCGATGACCGCGCCCGGCATGGTCGCCGAGAACAGCATGGTCTGGCGGCGGGCCGGCAGCATGTCGATGATCTTCTCGACGTCGGGCAGGAAGCCCAGGTCGAGCATCTCGTCGGCCTCGTCGAGGACGAGCGCCTTGATGTGCTTGAGGTTGAGCTTCTTCTGGCCCGCGAGGTCCAGCAGTCGGCCCGGGGTGCCGACGATGACGTCGACGCCCTTCTTCAGGGCCTCGACCTGCGGCTCGTAGGCCCGGCCGCCGTAGATCGCGAGGACGCGGACGTTACGCACCTTGCCGGCGGTCAGCAGGTCGTTGGTGACCTGCGTGCACAGCTCGCGCGTGGGGACGACGACGAGCGCCTGCGGGGCGTCGGTGAGCGCCTCGGGCCCGACGCGGCCGGCCTCGACGTCGGCGGGGACGCTGACGCGCTCCAGGAGCGGCAGACCAAAGCCCAGCGTCTTGCCGGTACCGGTCTTGGCCTGGCCGATGACGTCCGTGCCGGAGAGGGCGACGGGGAGGGTCATCTCCTGGATGGGGAAGGGGTTGACGATGCCGACGGCCTCAAGGGCCTCGGCGGTCTCGGGAAGGATTCCGAGCTCTCGGAAAGTCGTAGTCAGGGTGCTGCCTCTTCTGTGTGCGCGGTGCGAGGCGAGCGCGGGGGGTCTTTGACGGACCGTGCCGGGGACGTCGGCTGCCTTACGGGCTGGCCGTAGGGCACGGGACCACTGCCGACGCTCTAGCGCTCGTACCGCTGAGGGTGTCCCTCCGGTCGCCGTACGCACAGTGCCGTACGGCCGGGGAGGGCTGTCGGGTCGGAGCCGATCGGGCCACCGACCGGGCATCCTCATAACATGCGGCCCGTCGAGATACGTCTAAGTACTCAGCGGGCGCATTACCACCATACCCCGGAAACGCGCACATGCGATGGCCGAATTGGTCACGTAGTCGGCGTCACAGTGATTGACCAGGGACTTCCGTGACGCGATGAGCGGGCTATTGTGCGCTTCATGACGACGCCTGACAACACCTCTGACGCCTCCGACACCGCCGTCGAACACACCGGGGTCGCCGCCCAGGACTGGGCGCGGGCCTCAGCCGATCCGCAGTACCGGGCCGCTGTCGTGGACCTGCTCGGCGCGCTGGCCTACGGGGAGCTGGCGGCGTTCGAGCGGCTGGCGGAGGACGCCAAGCTGGCGCCGACCCTGGCGGACAAGGCGGAGCTGGCGAAGATGGCGTCGGCGGAGTTCCACCACTACGAGAAGCTGCGGGACCGGCTGACCGAGATCGGTGCCGAGCCGACGCAGGCGATGGAGCCGTTCGTCGCCGCGCTGGACGGGTTCCACAAGCAGACGGCGCCCTCGGACTGGCTGGAGGGGCTCGTCAAGGCGTACGTCGGCGACTCGATCGCCAGTGACTTCTACCGGGAGGTCGCGGCGCGCCTGGACTCCGACACGCGCGGGCTGGTGCTCTCCGTGCTCGACGACACCGGGCACGCGTCGTTCGCCGTCGAGAAGGTGCGGGCCGCGATCGACGCCGATCCGCGCGTGGGCGGGCGGCTCGCGCTGTGGGCGCGGCGGCTGATGGGCGAGGCCCTGTCGCAGTCCCAGCGGGTGGTCGCCGACCGGGACGCGCTGTCCACGATGCTGGTGGGCGGGGTCGCGGACGGCTTCGATCTCGCCGAGGTCGGGAAGATGTTCTCTCGGATCACCGAGGCCCACACGAAGCGGATGGCCGCGCTGGGTCTTGCGGCGTAGCTCGCACGGGCCCCGAGGGGGCTGCGGCGGCACCCGTGGATGCCGGTCGGTGGCGTCAGGGATCCGGCGGCCGGTCCCCGGGGTCTACGCGGTCGCCGAGTGGCGGCGCAGTCTTCCCGCGGGGCGGACCAGCAGGGAGAGCGAGGCGGCGGAGACGATCGCCGCGCCGATCAGGATCACGAAGAGGTTGCCGAAGTCGAGCGCGGTGTGCGTGATGAAGGCGCCGAAGAGGCCGCCGGCGACACCCGTCGACAGGACCAGCGAGCGGGCGGGCAGCCGGTGCGGCAGGCGGTGCGCGGCAGCCCACGCCAGGGCGAGGCCGAGGATCGCGGAGCTGATCGCTTCCAAGAGCATGTTGGGGTCCCTCCCACATGGCCGGCCGGCTCGAAACGGTCGTAGCCCGTCATACCCCTGACCTGCGGAATGCAATCCTCCTCTGTGATCGGGCTGTGCGCCATTCGTGAAGGGGGACACGGGGGGTGCGGGGGGACGAAAACAGGAGGGCCCGGCGAACGAGTCGCCGGGCCCTCCCGTGATGTCTGCCGCGTCGGG
>NZ_JBYIVZ010000078.1:0-40550 GCF_057710365.1 Streptomyces sp. bgisy027 | reverse complement strand
ACCCCTTGCGCGACCGTGGCTCCACCGCACGTCACGTCGGTCAGGTTCACCCAGCCCGGGTGCGCCGCGTTGAGGTCCTGCTTCAGCATCGCCTCCCAGTTGAACCCGGAACGGCCACACCCGTCGCTGTCAGCGGGAGCGTCCCACGGCGGGACCATCACATCCGCGCTGTAGGAGTCTCCCAGCGCCACCCACTTCAGTGGCTCTGCTGCCCGGCCACGCTCGGCGCGCTCCGGGATCGCGGTGGCCGATCCGGCACTCACCGCACCGGCCAGCAGCAGGGCCGTCGAGGCGAGGGCCACCAGTCGACCCATGGACATCGGACGCATCCAAGTCTCCTCTCACTCAACGTAGTTGCTTGACTACGTTCCGAAGGTAGGGTGAGCGTGAGGTCGATCGATGGGGTGCACCGTCCAAACCACCTGGCCTGATGGCGCTGAGGCTCTGGCCGCGGTGAGTGCGCCGGGTGGCCACCCCTAGCGGCGCGATCCGGCCGTCCGCGAGTTCATCCGCCGAATCTGCAAGGAACTCGGCGTCGCCGCGTGACGGCCTCCTACAACTAGGTAGGGCACCCCTCAACGCGAGGACTGCTCAGTCGTCGTGCTCCGCCGCATCAAGAGCACGTTGGATCTGTTCGTTTGAGCGCTGCTGGCTCCGATGGATCGCTTTGGCATAGAAGCGAAACAGGACCGCGATGCTGTGGCCAGCCCGCCGCGCGACCTCAGCCGGGGAGACTCCGGACTCAAGCCAGAGTGAGACGCCTGCGTGACGTAGGGAGTACGGCACGTCAGCCAAAGGGGAAGCTGATTCGGATTCGGTCAGCACTGAGAGCCGAGCCGCTTTCCAAGCCTCGCCGTACTCCTTGGACAGCAGGCCGCCGCCCTGTGCCGCGCGGAACAGCCGGCCGTCTTCAGCGGTACCGAACTCATTGATGTGCTCGCGGACCAGGCGCACGAGGACGGGGGGAATCGGCACAGGTCGAGTCGCCTTGCGGGCCCGCTTCTTCAGGCCGCGTGTATCGAACGACTCGCCTGTGTCGGTCCACCCTGAGCCGACGCGGGGCGTGCTCGTCGAGAGCAACACTTCTCCCCAGCCCTCTTCGGGCAGGGCGAAGTCCTCTTGCCGGAGATGCGCAGCCTCCCCAGGGCGGTTGGCCGCGTAGTAGAGACAACCGAAGAACGCCATCAGGTGCCGTCCGCGCACCCCCCGCTCGCCAACAGCGTCGATCAACGCTTTCGCCATCTTCGGTCCGGGTACGAACCGGAAGTCGATCTCGTCGTCAGTCTCGGGCGGGGCCCAGTCGACCTTGTTGAGGGGCAGCGCCGTCAGCAACTCTCGTTCCACTGCGTACCGGAGACAGTTGCTGAAGACCGTCCGCTTGCGGTTCACCGTGTTCTCGGCCGCGGTCGTGCCGTCCTGCTTCAGCTTCAGCGCGTCGAGCGCTGTACGCACCACCGAGGGTGTGTTGAGGGCGGTCACGTCCACGGACTTCCGGCTGATCCAGTCCAGCGCGGCCACGATGTCGGCGGGCGGCTCTGCAACGTCGAGACGAGGCTTCAACGTCCCGTCCTCACCGACGACGAACCGGTAGACCCACGAGTAGAGCGCGATGCGGAGCACCTTCGCAGCCGGGGCCCCGCGGTTGTCCTTGACCAGCTTCGGGGTAATAGTGGCCAGCGTGTCCGCGATGCTCGCGCGGTGTTTGGCTGAAGCGCCAGGCCATTTCATTGCCGCGTAAGCGCGGGTGTGGGCGTACCAGGTAGTGGAGTTGAGCGCCTGTACCTCCGAGGCGGGCAGGCCGGTTTCCGTGTCGAACTGCTCGCGGTTGCGTAGCGCGGTCAGCAGCTCCGAGCGGCGACCGTCGGCCTGGGCCTTGATCTTGTAGCTCTTGGAAAAGGGTCGGGGGCCGACTCGCCAGCGGAGCTGATAAGCCGCCACGCGGTTGGGGCGCTTGCGGATGCCCCAGATATGCACGTCGTAGGTCAGCACGCTTCCTGCACCTCACAGGAGTCCAACCAAGCGTCGAGGTCGGCCCGACGTATGCGGATCTGACCGTTAGGGAGCTTCAGGTGCCTGGGAGCCTGGCCCCGAGCGCGCATGCGGTAGAAGGCTGCGCGGGACACCCCGATCTCAGCCAGCGCATCGACCAGCTTCAGTGTCTGCCTGTCGGCCTTGGTCGGAGGGGTCACAGCCAGGGCTCTCCTTCGGACTTGACGCGTTCGGCTTCATCGCGTGCTTGGGCTATGTCGTGGCGGACCTGGGCGGCGAGGAGTTCCTCGCCGGGGCGGTAGCCGCTGCTGAGGTAGGCCCACGAGGAGGCGGTGACGAGGGTGGCACTCTCAGCGGTGATGGAGAGGCCGGCGCGGGTGCGAGCGGCTTCGGCCTGGGCAAGGCGCCAGGCGCGTCGTACATCACGGAGTGCGCCCAGGGTGGTGGAGTAGGCGCGGGACTTGGTGGAAAAGTGGCCGCGGAATCCGAGCATGTGAGCCCATTTCCAGAGCTTGAGATGGGCGAACTCCGGCAGGTGGCCGAGGTCCCAGGCGGTGCGGATCATCTGCCGTACGTGCTGCTGGGTCGGCAGGGCATTGATGGGTTCGGCTTGTCCGGTGCCGTCGCACTCGGCGCAACGGTCGTGGAAGCCGTCCGGGCCGCGTAGGTAGCCACGGCCGATGCAGGGGCGGCACATCAGAGTGCGGTCTACGGTGCCCGCGCCTTCGGCGTTCTTCGTGGCGTACTTGGCGACGTATCCGGCGACCTTGGCGTCGGTGAGTTCGCCGTCACCCAGGGCGGTGATGGGGTCCACCTTGAACCGGCCGCCCCAGGCGATGACGCGTTCACCGATGGCGTCGGACTCGACGGTGAGCTGAGCACGCTTGACCGCCAGGCCCACGGCGACGCGCAGGGCATCGAAGGTGGCCCAGGGCGGCGGCGGGGTGGTGTGGCCGTCGGGGCCGTCGAAGCGGATCACGGCGTGGAAGTGGACCAGGCCGCGCTTCTGGTACTCGGCGACCTTGGCGAAGGAGACGCGCAGGGCCGAGTTCAGTGCGTTCTGGGTCATACCGAAGTGCTGGGCCAGGGCGCGGCGCAGGTAGGTGGTGAAGCGCGCCCACAGCTGTCCGGCGTGTGCGTTCCAGAGCACGGCACCCGCGTAGTCGTACGTGGCCGGGTCCAGCGGCGTACTCAGAGCCGGGGCGTCGTCGGCGTGCTGGGCGCCGCAGCGGCAGCGGTGGGGCTTGCCTGCGCTGTCGGTGCTGCGGTGGACGGGGCCGAACGACGGGGCGGTGAGGGTGACGAAAGCGCGGGGGTGTTCGCGAACGGCTTCGTCGACGTTCTTGCCGCCAGACAGCCCGGCCTTGATGAGGTGGTAGGTGTCGGCTGCGTAGACACGGGAGCAGGCCGGGCAGCGGGAGGCACGGCGGTTGCCGCAGCTGGTCAGCAGGCGCCCGGAAGGCTCATCCTCGGAACGATAGGAGCGGACTACCTCCTTGGTGACCTGGTCGGTGGTGATCGTCCAGCCGTGGAGGTTGACGGGGCTGGTGCAGCCGCGCAGGTCACGGACCTGTTCGGTGATGCGGTCGAAGTTGTGAGTGTTGGCTAACTCGATCAGATCCCGCAGGCCCGGGCTGATCACGTGGTGCAGGTTCAGATGGCGGCGCATGAGTGGCGGGATGTCCTTTCTCGCTTAAGGGTGGGCAATGCGGGCAGCGCGCTCGCAACCTCACCTGCGGGCAGCAGCTACACCTGTCGCCTGGTGCTGCTGCCCGCAGGCATGACGAGCCGGGCCCAGGGGGCGAGGGGTGGGGTACTGGGAAGTCCGGCGGGGAAGCGAGGCTCTACAGGGCTGCGTGGAGGGCTGTGGCCATGGGCAGGCCGATGCCGAGCCGCTTCTTGAGCTGGGTCGCCGTGATGGGTTCGCCATGCTCCGCGCAGTGTGATGCGGCGATGGAACGCGCTTCGGTCAGAAGTGGCTCAGGCAGCTTGACTGCAGACGCAGCGAGGGCTGGGGCGGTGGGCGAAGCGACCGGGGCTTCCGGGGGTGCTTGCGGGGTGACTGGTGCGGTAGGGGTCGAGCCCCGTTCTGGGCCCGCGGGGGCCGGGGTGGGCTCTTGGACCGCTCTCGTCTCGGCAGTGCTTGCTGCGGCGGCTGCACGGGGCGCGACTTCGTTGAACGAGCGCAGGAGTTGCGGGCCGACTGCTCCCCAGCCAAGGAGCAGCAGAGGCGCTACGGCATCTATGGCGGCGCGGCCGTAGTGCCCAGCGACGACGGGTTCGGCGATGTTGAGGGCCAGGGTCAGCAGCCCGGAGAAGTGCATGAGGCGCGTGGCTGCTTTCATCTGCTCGGGCGGAACGCCGCGCAGAGACAGGTAGCGCAGGCCGACCAGGAGGCCGACCACGGACAGGTCAACCATCGGAGCGATCAGGGGCGCGATCGGGGCGGGGACGCCCAGCCGCAGGGCCAGCGCCCAGACGTTGCCGAAGGAGAAGACGAAGGCCAGCGCAGCGATGATGCCCATGACCACGGTCACCGTGCGCTGAGTGATCCGGTCCTCAGACATAGGGGTTCACCTCCTCTCCTGAATTGCGCCGGTCGGTGGCCAGGGCTGTCAGGGCATAGGTGCCGCAACGCCGGCGGGGAGGAAGCCGGCAGGATCAACGGTCAAGTGCCTGGTGGCGTAGGCGACCTCGGCTGCGTCCGCGTCCGGGACATACGGCGTGCGGATCCGGGTGAAGCCCGGCTGGGACTGGTGATTCATCGAGGCGACACCGACATAGGTCGGGTCTTGAAGATTGATCGGATTGGCGTCCGGCCAGTCCCGGATCTCTTCACCCAGGGCCGCGACGGCCGCTTCAGCGGTCTTCTGCGCGAAGCTCAGGCCCACCGGGCACACGTCGCGGATGAACGTCGGGATCGCATCGCCAGTGCTCTTCTGCGTGGCGAGGATGGCGAGCATGCCCACTGAGCGACCCTTCTTGACCAGGTCCTCCACCAGCCGGGCGTTCTCGGCGGCGAGGGCGGCGAGCTTCTTCGTTTTGGCATCGCTGCCTTTGTGGTCGCGGAAGTAGGTGTGTGCCTCGTCGATGATCAGTACGACCAGCGGCCACTTCTCAGAGGGGCCCACGTCCCACATGGACTTCACCCCGAGCATGGTGCGCACCAGGGCCGAGCGGGCGCGCCGCATGTCCACCAGCCGCTTGAACAGCCGGTTCGCTTCTTCCAGGTCATCGCCGACGAAGGCGAACATGCGCTGTACCCAGTCGGCGTAGTCACCCTCGTACGCGGCCGACACCTTGCCGTCGGCGCAGGCGAACTGGACCCAAGGCGCGGGCGCCCAGTCCGACAACAGGCGGTTGATCAGCGACGTCTTGCCGTATCCGGGCAGGCCGGCCACGGTCACGCCGGGCACCTGTGCGAGATCCACGGACACCGGCTGTGCGTACTCGTCCAGACCTAGATGCCACCGGGCCGCCTTCTCCGGTATCTGGCCCGTGGGGCGATGCTCGCTCCGGAATTTCAGCGGGTCCAGGCGCACGCCACGGATGACGACGTGGCCGGGCTTGTCCTGGGTGACAGCGACCCGCGTGCACTTCCACGCGTCCGCCAGATGCGGGGCAGCCTTCTGATACTGCTCCAGGCCGACCCCGGGCAGGCAGCCCGCTCGCGCGATCACCCCATACATGTCGTGGGTGACCTTCAGAGCAGGCACCAGGACACGTGGTTTGGCGGGCTTGCCGTCGGTGTTCGCCAGCGAGGCCAGCGCGGTTGGTGTCTTGTCCGTGACCGACAACTTCAACATTGGCGCGAGCCGCTTCCAGGCCCACCGCACACGTACCGCCTGCCAGATGGACTGCCGGGTCATGACATCAGCCCGCAGATAGCAGACCGCCCACCACATCGACCAGCTCACCAGCACAGCCAGTGCAACGCCGACCACCAGGAGGCCGAAGCCGAAGGCTCCGCCTGTCGGGTCCTTGAAGTCCTTCATTTGCTGCGCTCCTGAGAGCTGTAGAGGAAGGCCGTGAGGGCCGATTTGAGCCCCGCCGAGTCCTTTAAGGAGGCGAGGCGGGGAGAGCCGTAGCCGACGAGTACGCCCGCCACCGAGTCGATGAGCGATTCGGTGAACCGGGCATCCGGCCCGGCTTGAGCGAGCGGGTAGCCGCGCTCAGAGCCGAACCGGAATCCCGCGCTGCTCACGCCGCGTCAGTGGCCGGGGCCGAGCCGCCGACCAGGTCCACGCGGTCAGCGCGGTAGGCGACGCCATCCGAAAGAGAGCCATTGAAGATCCGCGCCCACGGAGTGGCGAACAACTCCACTGGCATCACCGGCACACCCGGCTTGAGCCCGTTGGGCAGGCCCGTCTCCGGAACGGTGATCTTCAGCGCCTCGGCACGGTCCTCCTCCATGAAGAAGAGGGTGAGCGTGTAGAGCTTCGCGTTCGTCTCGCGGTCCACGGCGAACTGGGTCTTCTCGGCGTCCGCGTACTTCGGTACCGGCAGGGTGCCGACCATGAACGATGCGGACGGCAGCAGGCCAACACGGATACGAGCCATGGGAGTTGTGTCCTTTCGATCAGATGCCGCCGGAAGCGGCGACGCGACACCTATAGAACGTGAGTGACCTAGCACAGTCAAGTCAATGTGGTGAGCTAGGTGTCAGCTGACACAGTTCAGCTATGTCAGTGGGGTGTGCTAGGGGAGCTAGGAATCGCTAGCCTTGGGCCATGACACCCGCGCCAGAGAAGAAGCCCGACCGCCGGCCGCCGTATCAGCACGCCGCCGACGAGCTCCGGCGCGAGATCAAGCAAGGCCGCTTCAAGCCGGGCGAACAGATGCCGTCCGTCCGTGAGCTGCAAGACCGCTTCGGCGTTGCCAACATGACGGCCAGGAGCGCCCTGAACGTACTGAGGGACGAAGGGCTGATCTACACCATCCACGGCCGGGGCAGCTTCGTCGCCGACATCAGCGACGGCGCGAGCGAGTTCTCCGCCGAGTACACCGCACCAGCCTGGTACCTCGCCAAGAAGAGCGACGGGGAGCAGGAACAGGGGGGCGGGGAGGGGGAGCCCGACGACACGGCCGCCGGGTCCTCTCTCGCTGAGCTGCTCACCGGGTTGCGCGACGAGATCAGAGAGCTCAGTGCCGAGCATCAGGAATTGCGTCGCGAGGTCGAGGCCCTGAAGAAGGCCCAGCAGTCGCAGTCCTGATCTGGGCGACCTCTTGCTGCATCTGCCTCGTCTCACGGCCGAGTCTCGCCACCATCGCAGTCATCTCTCGAACCAACTTGGCTGCCTCGGCTGCCTCGGCTGTCTCCCGGCTGCGAATGCTGACCAGTTCACCTTCCGAATCACCTGTCTGCTCGGTCATATCTCCCCGTCCGCTGCCCTGTCGTTGTTGCGTTCAGCCAACCGCCGAGGGCTTGCCCGAAGGCCTGCCCAGGGGTTGCCCACCGCCGGATCGCGGCTTGCCTGTAGTGCCGGGCAAGTCGTCATCGCGGTTGTTGAGCCAGGTCTACCGGCTGGAGTGGGCATGTAGGACAGGGGCGGCACTCCGTTCCCGCAGGGCGCGCAAAACCGCTGCCTCGACATCTCCTGCGTCCCGGTGCGCGGGAATTCGCGTCGCCGTGCACTCACGTCACTCTTCCTTCCAGCCGCCGGCCAGGCGCATCGATGCTCTGAGGAGCCGACGGTTTGGCTAACCGGCGATGTGCCGCTGTGTTGCGCCGCCCGATCCACCGCGGATCGCTTGCCGGGGTGGTGAAGTCCGCCCCTGTGCGACCGTCGCTTCCCTGATCCACTTCTCTTCTCTCTGTCGGTCAGGTGTCCCAGCCTTCGCTTGTTACAGGTGTCGCCCGACCCGGCGGTGTGACAGCCGCCGAGCAGAACTTCAGCTCACCACCGACCCCCGACCACACCCCCGACCACGTGACCCCGACCAAGGTCACGAAGGCGTAACGAGAACCCCGACCATGGCTGGTAAGGGCTCGATCGAGAGCATCACGGAACGGTCACGAGGCCCGACCAGGCCGCCACGGGCATCCTGCAATCCCCCGCCTGTGGATAAGATCCGCCGATGCCCAGAACAAATAGGCATGAACTCCTGCCTATGGGCCTGTATCAGGCTAGAAACGGTAAGTAGATGAGAACGACGTAGGGAGCGCACGGCTGCGCTCTCGGCCAAGAGTTCAGCGCAGCGGGGCTGTTCAGAGTTTCTTTACTGGATCAAGAGTTCAGCGCAGCGGGGCTGTTCAGAGTTTCTTTACTGGATCAAGGCGGCCCGCCTACGGCGGTCCGCGCGCTGGCGGCCACGGGCCGCCGCCGCTCCTGTCTCCCGCCCCGCTGCGGCAGCCCCCACCCGCTCAGCGCGCAGTATCGCCAAGGCGGACAGTCGGACCAGGAAGCAATCCGATCGCTCCGAGCACCAGGACCAAGCCGACGCCTACCAAGTGCGAGCACACCCCCCAACCGCCGACCGCTCAAAGCCGCATGGCCCACAGAGCCACAGTCCGAGCCCAGCTGATTGCCCGCGTTGGAAACGCCCAGGCCGGATCGAGGCGCGGTCCGTGACGCATGGAAGAAGCGTGGCTGAGGCCGGCGCGGGGTTGCTGGAAACACACGTGACGGGGCCTCAGCCGTCGCACTCGCCGCCGTGGCTGACTTTCGGTGGCCCAGGTCAGAACTGGGCCACCATTGGCCGAACCGCAACAGTCATCCCCTTTGACTCGACAACAGGAAGCCGGGCTCGTTGCAGCCGCACCCACGTTCGAGCACGCCAACTGCCCCGGTACCATCGGCACCGGGGTCCTGATCAGGATTCCGCGACCGGACCACCCCGACTTGCTGTCCAGGCTGAGGGGTGGTCCGGTCTTTGTTGTTGGGTTCAGCCGCACGAGCGACGCGAGATGAACCGGGGTTTCGGGATCAGCCCAGGGCCGCACCCACCTCGTAGATGGTGGGCCGATCTTCGGGATCATGGCTGAGCATCGCGTCGATCAGCTTGCCCAGTTCACCGGCCGCCTTAATTGGCCGCCGCCGACCGTTCGCAACGGCCTCCCTCTGCACTGGACGTGGAGCATCGTCCGGATACTCGACCGCCCGCCAGCCTGTCGCTGAGATCAGCAAGGAAGCGCCGAGAGCATAGACATCGGCTTCCTGCGTCGGTTCGGCCTCTCCTGTGTCGAGCACGCTGCGGGAGATCTCCGGTGCCTCGTAGTGGACGAGGCAGCCGCGGAACGGGAAGTCGTATCCGTCGGGCACACGTCCGCCTCGGGCAAGGGCAAGGTCGATGAGGTACGTCCGCTCCGGCCCAACGATGAAGTGGGCGGGCTGTACATCACCGTGTGCCCAACCCTGGGAGTGGAGTTCGGCCAGCGCATCGACGCAGCCCAGTGCCACGCTGACGTGCGCTTCGACGGAGGAGTCCGGCCTGCGGCAGGGCTCCCACAGTTGGTACAGGTCCGGCCCCTCACGCCACGGTTGGAAGTTCCACGTCCCGTGGTCCCACTCGCCGTACGCGTAGTCAGCGAAGCCGAGGTGGTACAGCACGGCACCTTCACGGGCGGGTGCGAGCGCAGTCCAGGGCTGGCCAGGCCAGTCGGCCGTAGCCTCGATCGGATAGCCGACCTTCACGGCATGGTGGCCCCGAGGGCCCTCCACCTCCCAGACCATGGAGCCCCGACGATTGAGGACCAGGCTCTGAGCCGTGGGCATGAGCGCGTCGAGCACCACCATCGGCAGTTCAGGGGTTGAGCCGGGCAACTCGCTTCTCCTTCCGGGCGAACGCGGCCGACCACGCGTCGAGGCCGGCCGCGTCGCTGATGTCGTGGCTACGCCTGTCCGTACGGTCGGCCACAGTCCGAGTCGCACTGAGCGAGGTTCGAGCCGTCCACGATCCACAGGTCATCGAAGACCATGAACCCGGCCGCCTTCATGGCACGCACAGAGGCGGCCACCAACTCCGGATCACGGCCTCCCTCGCCCGGCTTCGGGTTGTGGTGCAGGAAGCGGCCCGCGTGCTGCTCACACAGCTCCGCGTACTCCTTCGTGTGCAGGATGAGCGCATGAAGGCCGAGGTCCACGTCGTCCGACGGGACCGTGGGGACGGTGGCGGTGGCTGCGGTGACCACGAAGGCAACCGCCTGGTCCGCGATCCGTTCGGCCCGCTCGGGCGACTGCCCGTTGTGGACGACCACGAAGTGGGCGAGGCTCTCGAACAACTCCTCACCAACCACCGCGCGACCGGTCCTCTGATCGTTCACCGTTGCCGTCATGCGAATACTCCTTGTGTGTGGCGGTGCGTGGCACTTGCCCCCCCCGCATCGGTCGCTGAGCCGTGGCTCATGGACGACCAGGACGCGGGCTTGGATGGCCGCCCCGAACGGGGAAGGGGGGAACCGGGGAATGGCACCCGTCCGGGGTGGCCCGTCTACTGGCCCATGGCGAGCGCCATGCCGATCACCAGGGCGCATGACCCGCTGATCAAGACGATGAACAGGACTCCCGCGTACCGGCCGAGGGCGCATCACAGACCGTCCCGACTGTTGCCGTTCCTGATGGCCAGGCGTGCGCTCAGTTCCTCCCGCGCACTCGGCGGCTCCACGTTGTCCGGCATGGCGTCCCACTCCTTGCCACCGCCGATCGGCCTTATCTGCACACGGCCGCCGAGCTTGCCCATAACGACGCCGACACGTCCCTTGGCGGTGTCCTTCGCCAGTTCACCGATACCTGGTCTGGTCTGCTGGTTGCTCGCCATGTGCACGAGCATCCTGCTGCTCATGGGGACGTCGGAACCTCCGACAAACACCACTTCAGGACGTCCCGCGTCGGGTAGAACGTCCCTAGTGCCGTCCCCGAATGTTGGGAGAGATTGGGATGCCGAACGAGAGGCTACGTGCTGCCATGGCGGCCGGCGGCTGGACGTACGCGGACCTTGCGGACAAGGTCGAAGTCGATCCCAAGTCCGTTGAACGATGGGTCAATTTGGGGCGTACGCCGCGCCGTGCCACGGCCATGTTGGCAGCGGAAACGCTAGGAGAAGACGTGCACGCTCTATGGCCCGCGCTCCGGCAGGCACGACCTGCCCGCGCCGTCAGCCCGGAACTTGTGGCTCTCTACGACCAGCGGGCGGACATCCCCGTCTCCACCTTCGTGGACATGCTGACCCAAGCCCGCAGGCACATCGACGTGTTGGTGTATGCCGCCGTCTTCCTGCACGAGGCGTACCCGCGGCTCAATGACCTGCTGCGAGAGCGAGCTGCCGACGGGTGCGCGGTTCGTATCGCGATCGGCGATCCGGCCAGCGTGAATGTCCAACAGCGCGGCACGGAAGAGAGGTTCGGCCACGGCATCGAGTCCCGGTGCCGACTCGCCCTCATGCACTATCGCCCCCTTGCCGGGGTACCTGGCATCGAGGTGCGGACCCACGCCACCACGCTCTACAACTCGATCTACCGTGCGGATGACCAGGCTCTGGTCAACGCCCATGTCTGGGGCGTGAACGCCTACGGTGCTCCCGTGTGGCATCTTCGGCGTAACGGAGAAGGCGGCATATTCGACACCTACGCCAGCAGCTTCGAAGCTGTGTGGGAGACCGCGACACCGGTAAGGGAAGAGTGACTATGGCACGGACCGAGTACTACGACGACCCGGCGGCACCTGAGCCGAACAGCTTGGTGGTCGCCGCGTCTGCCGTGGTTACCGACGCCGAAGGGCGCATTCTCCTTCAGCGCCGACAGGATAACGATCTGTGGGCGCTCCCTGGCGGCGGCATGGAGATGACCGACTCACTCCCGGGAACGGCCGTTCGCGAAGTGAAGGAGGAAACGGGTCTGGACGTAGAGATCACCGGGCTCGTGGGCACGTACACCGACCCTCGCCACGTCATCGCCTACTCGGACGGTGAGGTTCGCCGACAGTTCAACGTCTGCTTCACCGCCCGCATGGTCGGCGGCCGACTCGCGATCTCGGACGAGTCCACGGAGCTGCGGTTCGTCCAGCCGAAGGAGATCGATCAACTGCCGATGCACCACACACAGCGGCTCCGGATCCGTCACTTCCTGGAGCACCATGAGCGGCCCTATCTAGGCTGACCTCTTAAATTTGGAGTGACGGCAACCCTGAGGTAACGACGGCACGCAGAGGCCGTTGATTACAACCAAGACTGGTCAGCCGGAGGAAGGCCGAGCGTCCTGACAACACGCTTCCAACTGTGGGGTGTGGTGCTGGGCCCCGTCCGGGGCGTTCATTTGCGTTCATAGGGCGGCTGGCCGTCGGTTGACGGTTCGGGATCCCGGTTGAACGGTCGTGGACGGGTCTGAGTGAGACGGAAACTGGGACGGTAAATTGGGCGCGTCCTTAGCGAGCAGAAGCGACTCCCGGAGCGTCCAGCCAATTAGTTCGAAGGATATCGTGCGAAGTGCGACCATCTAATGGTTTGCCGAACGAACGCGCTCTACAGTCGAAATCTACCCATTCTGACCTAACCGGCGAATGATTGCACGCGCTGCCCGCGCCTCGGACGGAATCATAGAAATGATCTCTTCGTCTATCAGGATCTCTGGGTGGCCGGCCGGGTAGCGTTCGCGGTCTATTTGTAGAGCCTGGTGTGCAGCTGTAAGTGCACGTTCTTCATCGCCCATCAATGCATACGTCTCCGCCAGGTTTATGAGCACTGCTGAAAGGCCGATGTCACTAGGCTGTGTCTTGATGCGTTTTGCTGCCTCACATAGGTCCTTCTCGGCAAGCGATAGGCGAGCATCGCCCGGGACGGAGAGGGCCGCTTGGAGCCTGCCACGATAAGAGAGGTACTTGGTGTATAGCGAGCTCTCTTGCTGATTGGCTGACACCAGACGGTCGCCAGCCTCTGCTATAAGTGGCTCAGCAGCCTTCGTGTTCAACTCGTCCAAGTAGGAATCGGCTAGGTCGAGGATTCCTTCCAGGTATCGTGCGCTATGCTTGCTACCTCTCCCCATGACCTCGACAAGAGTCCTCTGATGTTTCACGCGCTCATGCGAGTCGCGGAAATGGAGAGCCAGAGCTGCAGCGTCACCATGGATTGCCGCAGAAAAGGGGCTCGATTCATCATCGAAATTCTCATCTTTTAGCTTTTCCATGCCCCATGTATTGACTTGAGCCGCTTCGTCGACCCTGTTTAGCAGGAAGAGAATGCTGAATCTTACATGCGCTGCGAGAATTTGGGTTCCCACGGCGACCGAAGAGTATTCAGAACTGGGTGAGCAAAGGTCCAGGTGAGGAAGCATGCTTTCTGCAAGATTACGATCTTCAGCAAGGCACGCCATCCTGCCGAGATCCGTATAGGCCATAAGTTTCGCCTTCGGGTCGCCAGGATACTGGTCCAGCACCATTGCAAGGTTGCCTTTTGCCGAACGGATCGCTGCCGCCATGTCTCCATTCATGGCCAATGCGATGGCGAGCGTCTGAGTAATCTTGAAGAAATGGGCGGGGCGGATAAAACCGAGTGGTATTAGCCTGTACGCAGTGTCTCGTATCTCGCTTGCAAGTGGTACAGCTTCCACTGCATCGCCCAGTGTCAATAGCTCATCACACAGTGCCACAGCGGTAAAGAGAACCGCAGGACCGGTGAACCCTTCAGATAGGGCATGCTGGGTAGCCGACTTTGCATGGCCCATGTAACGATGCATGGCAACTGAGGCAGTTGATCGTTCCATCGGCAGCATATTGGTCACCAAGCTGATAGCAGCCTCTATCCAGGGTGCCTTTTCGGTTTGACTTTCCCGAACAACAAGCTGGACCAAAGGGTGAACGAGAATATGGTCGTGATCGATCGAGACGAGGGCGTAACGCCCTAGTGTGGCTATAGCGGCATCACGTTGGAGGTCGTCCTCCAGTGCGCATCGAGACTCCCAACCTATATCGCTCGCGATAGCACCACCCCAATTGGGAAGTTTCGTCTTCTGCCAAGGAAATCTTTTTGTCTTGAGCTTTTCGTCTCCGTTCGTCAGCCAGGGACGCATTGGTTCATCGGACAAAAGTGAGATTGGAATGGGCTCTGCTCCTAGGAAAGACACAATCCTTAGGAGTTGGCCCGCTAGAGGGTTCGCGGTATCTACGGCGTCCAGTGCCAGCAGGATCGACTTCGTCAATGTCTTCGGATACTGGGCGGCCTCGCCGCGATCAAGCATGTCAAGCGAGCGGGCGCGCAAACGTTCTATGTACTCTGAGACAGAGATTCTTGAGCTATTGCAGTAGTTGACGGCCTGATTGAATGCCAACGGGTGACCAGCAAGATGCGAGACGAGGGCATCGACGCTATTGGCCAGTTCAGGGCGAAGCGACTTAGCAATGAAGGAATGTGCTTCCTCGTCAGACCAGGATGTCAACTCCAGATGCTCGAACCCGTCATCTATGTGATGAACAGTGCTCGTGATCAGTATACGAGTCAGTGATTGCCTTGGGATGATTCCATGAATGGCGTCCGGACTTGTGACTCCGTCGACTATTAGCAAAATAGCCGAAGATTCTGCGAGGCTGAGCATCGTTACATTGCGAACCGTACTTACATCAGCGCCAGCGTGGTCAGTGATCCCATCAATTAGGGACAGAGATTCAAGGAGGCTGGCCCTACTACTTCCATCAACGATCAACGTGCGAAGGTCATTTGCTTCCTGTGCTGCGAACTGTGTAGCCAAGGACGTCTTACCTATGCCCGCTAGTCCGTGGAGCACGACTGGAGAGACTCGGCTAACCTCCTTGAGACGTAGTAGCCTTTTGAGTTCTTGGAGCTCCTTTGAGCGTCCAGTAAATAGAGGATCGCTTGCTCGGCCACGACGGGGGCTTTGCAAGGTGCTGGCAGCTCGCTGATCGCATTCAAAAAGGATGACATGCCGCAAGTAATTGCTGGACAGATATCGTTCCTCTTGAGTCAGGCTTGCGCGTCTTGACAGCCCCTCCCGTATGGTGGGAAGTGGTTTTCGGTTATTCGATTTGCGAGCATCGGGGAGTTCGGTCCCTGCCTGCCTAATCGCTTCAATTAGTGCGCTGTAGCTGAAGTTTGCGAAACTTGGATTCCTCCCGCTATTCCTTAGGAACTCTGCCGTCTTCTGTACTCCTACGGCTGTTATTTCATTACGCCTTGGGAGCGGGTGAAGTGGAAGCGTCAGAGCTTTTAGAAACTCGCAACTTTCAGCGATTCTTGCATCAATCAAGCGGGCAAGTTTTGCTAGGAGATCCGGTTCAGCTTGACTTTGCTTAGTTGCGGCTAGCCAGAGTTCATGGGCAGTTCCACTAAATCCGGCGTTAGTGCAGAATGCGACTGTACAATTCTTTCCCGAAGCAACCCACGTGTCATACAAGTCTTTTAGGACGCTATCTTTACGTAGGGCTGACCAGCTCCAGTTGACATCACCGGATCGGTTGGGCTCTCGGTGCTTGACTGAAACCAGCTCTGGAACGCCAGAGCGGGGCAACAAAATAACGTCGGTGGAGTGCTCGACAAGAATGCCCTCTAGGTCATCAGACAAATGATCCAATACGAGCACTGCTGCACACTCATCTTGATATTCGAATCGAGCCCTTGTCTGGGGCGCGGTGTTCTTGGCGTCAGGTGGAAGCGTTCGAAGGGTTTTCGGCACAGAGTCCCGACCCACCCATGGCGTTCTTCCCCGGTCAGTCACTCTACGTATTTTAGTGGCGCAGTGCGTTGACGGACAGGGCGTGAGGTCCGTTGAGTCGACCGCCCCTGCTACGACGTACAGCTTCACCGACGTCAAGCGGCTGCAAGCTGTGCCTGCGGCACGGGCGTCGGCGCTCCCAAGAAGGGCCGATGCGTGCATGGGTCCCCGTGCAGACCGTGCACTCGCGCTGGGACCGAGGCTGGCGCGCTCTTACCCGCTCCGCCCCAGATGGACGTCGCGAAGGAGGAGGGGCACCGGCGCGACCGAAGAGAATGATCTTGAAAACGGACATTCAGAGCTGACGGCAACGACGGCACACAGCGACCGTTGATCACGACCACCAGCGATCAGCCGGGAGGAAAGCGGAGCCCCCACCCAACGCCCCGCCCGATCCTACGGATCAGAAGATTGACCTACTCTCAGCAGGTGCGGGCACAGCATCAGACTTCCCCACGCCTGGCTCGGAGTGGTCATCAGGTGTTGAGCGAGGCGACGGGGCCGGCGGACGAAAGCAGGGATCAGTGGACCCTGTGTGGACCACGCACCCCGCCCAGCGCACGAGGCCGGTACGCTGTACCCGCTCCGCCCCTGGTGGGCGAGGACGAGGTGGGTTGCCCGAGCGGCCTAAGGGAACGGTCTTGAAAACCGTCGTGGCAGCGATGTCACCGTGGGTTCAAATCCCACACCCACCGCAGATGAACGGCCCCTGACCAGGCGATATGGTCGGGGGCCGTTGCTTTGCCCGCTGCCGTCCGACCCCGCCCTTCCCCTCTGGTTTCCCGGTCTGTCGGGCACGGAGGGAGCACGCGGAGGGCACGTCCGAGGCGCGAGGCGCGGCTTCCAAAGATCCAATCGGCGGGCGGCCGGCCGCCCGCTCGCTGACGTTGATCAGGATCTCGTAGACGATCTCGCAGTGAGCGGCGGGCACGACGATGTCCGCCGTCTCAACCGGCCGACCCTGGTCGCTGTAGTACGTCCGCCGGACGTGCGTGACGAGTGCGGCCTTCTGAATGCCGAGCAGTGACGCCTCCTCGGCGGTCGCCTGCCCCGGCTCGGGCTGCTCCACGGCATGGCTGACCATGACCCCGATCGCGGCCATCCGGTTCACGACTCCGGCCCCGGCGTGCGGGCCTCCCTCGGGGAGGACCACCAGCGTGTCGGCGGTGAGGTCGTACGGCTCCCAACTCGTCGACAACTGGATGGGCCGCCGTCCGCCAGGAACTCGTACGTAGTCCGGACGCACAGCTCACCCTCAGCGATGCCGAGCCGCGCCGCGATGTCGTCAGGCGCCGGCACCTTGGCGTCCGTCCGGCTCTCCCAGTTGCCCTGCCTTCCCACGGCCTTCATGTCCGCCCGGAACGGCGACCCGCTGGGCTGCTCCCGCGCCGACGACCGCACGACCCGCACGCGATGCCGGGGCTCGGCGACGTAGGTACCGGACCCTGCACGGCCCTCCAACACACCCTGGGAGATCAGCAACTCCTGCGCCCGCCGGACCACGTTCTCGCCCACGCCGCACTCCTCGCCGCCGACGAGGTTGCCGATGATGCTCGATGGGAAGCCCTGCTCGACACAATGATGTCCATCCCGAGGACGTCTTGGAGCAGGGGGACGCAGCGACCATCGCCTACCTGAAGCAACAGGAGCAGAAGCGGGGTCAGGCACAACTTCGTTTCGGCTGGCCCAGCTTCGGGTGCATGGGCGCGGTTGCGGTGGCCATCGGCACCATTTTGCTCCCCGCCGCGAAGATGGTGAAGATCGTGAAGGTGGCGAAGCGCGTCGGGGTCAAGCGGATCGTGAGCGCGATCAAGGCCATCCGGAAGGGCAAGGGGCACACCCTCGCCAACGACCTTCAGTGGATCGGCGCCCAGCTCCTGGGACTTGAAGGGGTCAAGGCGGCCTGCGCCTAGCACAACCGGAGGAAAGTCATGCTGGCAGCAAACATTGTCTTCGCTTGCGAAACCCTACTGGTCGTGGCAGGCATCATCTGGATGCTCGCAGTCGTCCGCACCAATGCAAGGGTCGCAGGGGCCGACCGGCCTCGACTTGGCCTCATCCAGCCGACCGGAGAGCTGATCACCGCTGCGGCACTCAGCCTCGGCGCGGGGTGGGCTATTACGCGACACTCCGTACCCAACTTGCTGGTGCTCGCCATTCTCGGAATTGCTCTCCCTGCCATGGCAGGCATGGCCCTTGCGCTGATGATCCGTCAGGAAGAGTCGCCGATGCGTGGCGTACGTGGCTGGCTGGTCGTGCTCGTTCCCGTCGTCGGAGGCGCAACCGCCGGTCTGGCACCTCAGCTGTTCTGATCAGTGGACCAACTGCGTCCGGCGGGGCATCGTCCCACCGGACAAGGAAGGAACGCCTCGTGACCGCGAACGGTCGGGGCGTTCCTTCGCGTTGTGAGTGGGGCAGTTCGATCTATTGCGTTGATCAGGTCTGAGGCATGCTGTGTAAATGACAAGGGGGTGGAGGCGCAACATCGTGGCCTACAGCGTGTTTACCCTGCTGGGTGCCGCGGCGGTGGTCTGGACTGTGATCACTGGTCTCGCGCGGCTGGACTTGCTGGGGGACGCTGTCCAGGTTCGGCTCACAGAGTGCCACCGGGAGGGCGGAGGGCGTGGGGGGAGCCACTCTGTTTGCAGCGGCCCACTGGTGGGTGACGAGATGCAGACGGTGGAGATCCAATACGAAGGACACCCGGGAGAGGTCATTCGTGCGGCGCAGAAGCCGTGGGGCTCCTACGAGCCGGTGGAAACGGGCTTCGTCGCGTGGGGCATCTGGGTGCTGACGCCTGTTGTTTGCCTCATGGGGACAGCCGCTGCGGGCGTGCTGACGGTCAGAGAGATACGCCGAGTACGGCGGGGGTCCAGTGGTCATGTCCGCGCCTCAGGGGCACGCGGCGGGCACGACGACGATGACGACGACTCCTCCGAGGCGGTCGCACCCGTCTGACCTGCGTCGGAGCGATCAGCGCACATGATCATCGAAAGACTTGGAAACCGTAGTGGCAGCGCTGTCACCGTGGGTTCAAATCCCACCCCCACCGCGCAGCTGAACAGCCTCTGACCAGGCAAGACGGCCGGTGGTCGTTCCGTTGACACGCAAGGGGCACGGTCACCCTTCGCCCTGACCTGGTGCCGTGAGATCCACCCATACCCAAGGCTCGAAGTGCCAGGTACGCACTTCACCTATGACGAGGTCGACGGTCGCTCCCACCGGGGGCAGCTCCTCGGCGAGTCGCCGCACGCCAGGTTCGCTTCCTCGGCGAATCACGTCCAGGGAGGCGCCTACCGGCTCGTATTCGCCGAGCTCCGCGGAGAGCCCCCATGGCTGGTGACTGGTGATCGTTGCCTGGACTGTCTCGCCTTGCCGAAGCTCGCTGAGGGGTCGCCGTGATTCATCTGCCATGGTGGCATCCTCCTCCGCAACCAAGTCCCAGATCACGGGGTCCGGCACGAGGTCCGGCACGGGGCCCGGCTCGGTCTCCGCCCGGTCCGGCACCCAGGTGCCGTCCGCGGTCCGGCGTACCGCCCAGCGGAGCGACCCCGGCTCCCACAGGGAGTCCTCGGGCCGGAGCCGTTCGAGGTGGTACTCGACCAGCGCCCAGGTCGGATCGAACTGCCCGCGCAGCAGGTCGCGTTGGGAATCGGTCACCGGCCGACCCTGGCATACGGACCGGACGCCCTGGCAAGCCGTTTCCCCGCCGAGCCGGCCTCTCCCGTGTACGCGTTAGAGCTCGTAGTCCCGCGCCAGCCCCTCCCAATCGACCTCCCGCAACGCCTCCTCCGCGTCACAGCCCGACGGCACGCGGGTCGTCGGCTGGAACCAGACGATCGTCAGGATCGAGCGGTGCAGGACCGGGTCGTGGGCGGGGTCGAGGGCCGTGGAGTGGAACGCGCCCACGCACGCCACCTGCGGCAGCACCTCGACCGGCCCGAACGCGCCGGCGTACTGGTCGGGATACTCGCGCGGCGGCGGCACGAGGTGCACCGGCGCCGAGGGCCGGTCGCGTTCCGCGGCGCTGATGAGGCCCTTGATCTTCATCTCGTTGAGCGGCCTGCACGGGTAGCCCTCCAGGACGCCGCCGTACGTCGAGGAGAGCCGCAGCTCCGAGAGGTCGAGCGAGCGGCCGGACGTGAGGACGACCCTGGTCAGCGACATGGTCGGCACTCTAGGGCGGTGGTGCATCGAGCTCCCGTGAATTTCAGGGCCGGTCAGTCGCCCGACTCGGTGGAGGTCGGGGGCCGCACGCCGTCGGGGCGGTGGTTCGCGTGCGCCGGTCGGATCGATCGCTCTGTTGTGTCCGTCAGGGCCGATGCCCCGTCATCCGTGCCGCCGACGCGATCGTCGCCCGGGCCTCCCGTTCGGTCAGGCCCGTATTGAGGGCTGCCTCGACGAGCGGATCGACGAGCGCGGGCCCGATGCCGTCCTCGTACGCGCGGCAGGCCGCCCAGAACAGGCGGGTGTTGCGCTGGCCCTCGTGCGCGGCGAGCACGAACTGGACGAGGCCCTGGCCGTGACCGCCGGCCGACGGGGGCGCGGGGTGGTGCGTCCGGGGCGGGGGAAGCAGCAGGCGCAGGAGGGCGCGCGGACAGCGCGCGGGGACGATGTGGGCGGTGCCGGGAGCCGTGCTGTAGACGCCGTGGTCGGTGCGGGAGCCGGGGCCGACGAGGTAGCCGCCGGCGCCCCGGATGTCGATCCCCGGTGCGAGGCGGCCCGCCGAGTTGGGGACGACGACGTCGGGCGGGCCGGTCAGCCACAGGTGACGGCCGCCGCTGGGGGTCAGGACGACCACCGTGGGCGGAATCGTGAACAGATGACGCAGTGCCAGTTCGCGCAGGGCGGCGGAGGAGTCCGTACCGGACTTGGTGTCGAGGTCGATGCCGATCAGATGGTGCGGGGGCAGCCCGCAGGCGATCCCGTAGCCGGTCGCCCAGGGGGCGGCGGCGAAGAGTTCGCGGATGCGGGCGGGGTCGGTGGCGGCGTCGTAGACGCCGTGTCCGAAGCGGCCGCACTCGCCGTGGCAGGGCGCGGGGTCGGGGTCGTCGCGGTGGGGGGACCGCAGTGCCGGGAGCTTCGTCCGGGACAGCGGAATGACGGCCAGACCGCGCTCGGCGGCTGACAGGGCGTGTGCGAGGGCCAGCGTCGTGGCCTGCCGGGCTGTGGTGGCCATGCCTCCATGTTCGTACGAATGTTCGAAAAAAGAAAGAGGGATTGGCTGCGACCCGCCGACGACTCGCCGGTGGGTGGAGGGCCTGGCCGGAACTGAGCTGGAACCTTTCACCCCTTGTGCCGCTTGGGATGTGTGTGTCCGGACTGCCCTGGACTGGGAGTTGAGAGTGATGAAGGGGGTTTATCGACTTGTCCTCACGCTTGAGGGCGAATCGGGGCTTCCGGGGTGGTTCGCCGGGGATTCGGTGGGCAACTCTGATCTCGCGACGTCGTGAACGACTCCTGGGCGGTCGGCCAACCGCCGTGGGAAAAGCCGTACTTCATGCACCACCAATGCGTCCGGCGGGGAGCCTGGGCGCACCTGTTCTGGAGGAACAACATGGCAAGCATCCGTACTGCCCGCGTCATCGCAGCCGTCTCCGCCCTTCCGCTCGCGATCGCCCTGTTCTCCGGCGTCGCGACGGCGGACAACGGCGCCATCGCGGACAACGGATCCAGCGCGGCTGTCACGAACGCCGCTCAGGGCCTCATCGGCAGCGGGGTCGGCGGCGACAACTGGGGCAACTCGTCCACGACCCAGCAGCAGGCGACCGGCTCCGGTGCCTCGAACCAGAGCAACACCGCCCAGGTCAACGGCTCGGCCTTCACGTCCGTCAACCAGGGCAACGACAACACGTCGGTCAACTTCACCCCTCTCTGGTGGTGAGCTGAGAGGACCGATGCCCCGGTGCTCAGGCATCGGCCCTCTCGGAACCGTGGGTGTGCTGTGGGGTGTAACGCGTCTGCGCGGCGGTACTTAGGTACCGCCGCGCAGGCGTTTTCGCGTGTGGGAGCTCCTGCCTTCGGGGTGGCTCCCGGGTGCGGCTGCGCGGGTGCTCGCATCGGCCTTGACAGTGCAACGCATCTGACGGACAGTCAGAAATCTTGGTGGGGCAGCCGAAAGTTCTCCGGGACTCGTGGGAACCGGATCGGCACTCGCGGTGTACCAGAAGTGTCAGCGCGATGCGTCGTGGGGCGATGAGGACGAGGGGGCGACGGTGGGTTACGGGCCGGGGGTGAGCCACGAGGTGGCGGCGGACGACGAGCTCGACACACGGCTGAAGTCATACGAGGGCCGGTCCGCCGCGGTGGCGCGTGCGGGCAAGGACCCCGTGAACGCGCCCATGATCCGGCACTGGTGCGAGGCGATGGGCGACACCAACCCTGCGTACTCGGGGCCCGACGCCATAGCGCCGCCCACCATGCTCCAGGCATGGACCATGAGCGGCCTCACCGGCCAGCCCGGCCGCGCGCACGCCTACGACGAACTGCTCGGCCTGCTCGACGAGGCGGGCTGCACGTCGGTGGTCGCGACCGACTGCGAGCAGGAGTATCTACGACCCCTGCGCCCGGGGGACGAGATCACCTTCGACTCCGTCATCGAGACGGTGTCGGAGAGGAAGACGACAAAGCTCGGCACCGGCTACTTCGTCACCACCCGCACCGACATCCACGTCGGCCCCGACCTCGCGGGCACCCACCGCTTCCGCATCCTCAAGTACGCACCCGTACGCCCGGAGACATCACAGCCACGTCCGGACAGCGACCGTCAGCCGCAGGCGGGCAGTGACCGCAAGCCGCAGCCGGACAGCGACCGTCAGCCCCACCCGGGCGGTGACCGTCAGCCCCACCCGGTCAGCAACCGCAAGCCGCAGCCGGACAGCGACCGCATGCCCCGCCCGGTCAGTGACCGCAGGCCGCAGCCGCACGGCGACCGTCAGCCCCGCCCGGTCAGCGACCGTCAGCCCCGCCCGGTCAGCGACCGCAAACCGCGGCCCACTCGCCCCCGCCCCGTCGTCAACCGCGACAACGCCGGCTTCTGGGAGGGCGTCCGGCGCCACAGGCTCCTCATCCAGCGCTGCACCGCCTGCGGCACGCTCCGCCACCCCTGGCTGCCGGGCTGCAACGCCTGCGGGGGCCCGGACTGGGACACGGTCGAGGCGTGCGGCGAGGGGACCGTCTATTCGTACGTCGTGATGCACCATCCCCCGTTCCCGGCCTTCGACCCTCCCTACGCGGTCGGCCTGATCGAGCTGTCCGAGGGCGTGCGGATGATCGGCAGTGTGCGGGGGGTGCCGTACGACGAGGTGCGGATCGGGATGTCGGTGCGGCTCGAATTCCACCGGTACGACGAGGAGTTGGTGCTGCCGATCTGGCGTGCCCGGGACTCCGAGGAGGCTGTCGCATGAGCGCCGACGAGGGGATGAGGACGAAGAGGAGCCGGGTCAGGGCCGGTGACGAACTGCCGCCGCTGAAGATCCCGATCACCCGCACGCTGATCGTCGCCGGGGCCATCGCCTCCCGTGACTACCAGGACGTGCACCACGACACGGAGTTGGCCCATCAGAAGGGCTCTCCCGACATCTTCATGAACATCCTGACGACCAACGGCCTGGTCGGCCGCTACATCACCGACCACTTCGGACCGACGGCCGTCCTGCGCAAGGTGGCCATACGACTGGGGGCGCCCAACTACCCGGGAGACACGATGGTGTTGACGGCCAGGGTGGAGGAGATCGACGGCGACACGGCGACGGTACGGGTGGTCGGGGCCAACGGCATCGGCAAGCACGTGACCGGCACGGTGACCGTGACAGTGCCGGCGGGAGGACCGTCCGCCACCGCCGCCGCGGAGGGCCAGGCATGAGCGTGCGCGAGCGGGACGCTCTGGGCGGTCGGGCGGCGATCGTCGGTGTCGGGGCCACCGAGTTCTCCAAGGACTCCGGGCGCAGCGAACTCCGGCTGGCCGTGGAGGCGGTAGGGGCCGCGCTGGACGACGCGGGGCTGACGCCCGGGGACGTGGACGGGCTGGTGACGTTCACGATGGACACCAGTCCGGAGATCACCGTGGCGCAGGCGTGCGGGATGGGGGAGCTGTCCTTCTTCTCCCGTGTCCACTACGGCGGCGGCGCGGCCTGCGCGACCGTCCAGCAGGCGGCGCTGGCGGTCGCGACCGGTGTCGCGGAGGTGGTGGTCTGCTACCGGGCCTTCAACGAGCGGTCGGGCCGCAGATTCGGCTCGGGCGTGCAGCACCGGGAGCCCTCGGCGGAGGGCGCGGCGCTCGGCTGGTCGCTGCCGTTCGGGCTGCTCACCCCGGCGTCCTGGGTGGCGATGGCGGCGCAGCGCTATCTGCACACTTACGGGCTGACGCCGGAGGCGTTCGGGCATGTGGCGGTGGTGGACCGCAAGTACGCGGCGACCAACCCGGCCGCGTACTTCCACGGCAGACCCATCACCCTCGCCGACCACGCGGCCTCGCGCTGGATCGTCGAGCCGCTGCGGCTGCTGGACTGCTGCCAGGAGACGGACGGCGGACAGGCGATCGTCGTCACGTCCGTCGAGCGGGCGCGGGATCTGCCGCACGCACCGGCCGTCATAGCGGCCGCGGCCCAGGGTGCAGGGCGCGGGCAGGAGCAGATGACGAGCTTCTACCGGGACGACCTCACCGGCCTGCCGGAGATGGCCGTGGTGGCGCGGCAGCTGTGGCGGACGGCGGGGCTGGGGCCCGGGGAGATCGACGTGGGGATCCTGTACGACCACTTCACTCCGTTCGTGCTGATGCAGCTGGAGGAGTTCGGGTTCTGCGGGAAGGGGGAGGCCCCGGGCTTCGTGGCCGAGGAGCGGCTGCCGCTCAACACCCATGGGGGCCAGCTCGGAGAGGCGTATCTGCACGGGATGAACGGAATCGCGGAGGGGGTGAGGCAGGTGCGGGGGACGTCCGTGAACCAGATATCGGGGGCCGAGCGGGTGCTGGTGACGGCCGGGACGGGAGTGCCGACATCGGGGCTGGTGCTTGCTGTTGACGGGTGACCCTCAGGGGTAATCCCGCAGTAGGCGTCCTTCCCTCGTCCACCTTCAGGAGGTGGAGTCAGCCCCACCCCTACAACCTGAGGCGGACGTGGCTTCGGCACCTGCGGCCGATCCGCCGAAGTAGGGGTCGCTCATAGCGTGGAGCCATGACCACACCCGTCTGCACCAGCGCTTCCGACGCCGCGACGCGGTCCCTGCCGAGCGCGACGTATCCGTCCTTCACGTCGTACGTACGGGCCCGCCAGCCGGTGCTGCTGCGTACCGCCCGCTCGCTCACCGCGAACCCGAGCGACGCGGAGGACCTGCTGCAGACCGCGCTGACCAAGACCTACGTCGCCTGGGAGCGCATCGAGGACCACCGTGCCCTCGACGGCTATGTGCGCCGGGCGCTGCTCAACACCCGGACCTCGCAGTGGCGCAAGCGCAAGGTCGACGAGTTCGCCTGCGACGAGCTGCCCGAGCCGGAGCCGGTCTCCGGCCGGGACGCCGACCCCGCCGAGCAGCAGGCGCTGCACGACGCGATGTGGCGGGCGATCATGCGGTTGCCGGCGCGGCAGCGGGCGATGGTCGTCCTGCGGTACTACGAGGACCTCAGCGAGGTCCAGACGGCCGAGGTGCTCGGGGTCTCCGTGGGCACGGTGAAGTCGGCGGTGTCGAGAGCGCTCGGCAAGCTGCGCGAGGACCCGGAGCTGGGCCTGGTCCGGTAGGGCCCGGCGCGGTCGGCGGTGGGTCCTCCCTTCACCTCCGGCGGTGAGCCCTCCCTTCACCTCCGGCGGTGGGTCCTCCCCCCGGCGGTGGGTCCTCCCTTCACCTCCGGCGGTGAGTCCTCCCCACCCGGCGGTGAGCCCTCCCATCAGCCCCGGCGGTGGGTCCTCCCCCCGGCGGTGAGCCCTCCTATCACCCCGCGCGGTGAGCCCTCCCCCCGGCGGCAGAGCCCCGTCTCCCCCCTACCGGCAGAGCCCTCTCACCCCTACCGGCAGAGCTCTGTGAACGCAACGTGACATGATCGATCGCCCAGCCCTAGTGACATACCGCGCGGTATGCGCGCAGAATCTCCGCAACCCTTACTACCGCGTAGGCAATGTCGCCCCCGGGAGGACGCCGTGCTGAGCACTATGCAGGACGTACCGCTGCTGATCTCGAGGATCCTGGCCCACGGGTCCACGATCCACGGCACATCGCAGGTCACCACCTGGACCGGTGAGGCCGAGCCGCACCGCCGGTCCTTCGCAGAGGTCGGAGACCGCGCGGCCCAGCTGGCGCACGCCCTGCGCGATGACCTGGGCGTGGTCGGCGACGAGCGGGTCGCGACCCTGATGTGGAACAACGCCGAGCACGTCGAGGCCTACTTCGCGATCCCCTCCATGGGCGCGATCCTCCACACCCTCAACCTCCGGCTCCCGGCCGAGCAGCTGGCCTGGATCGTGAACCACGCCGCCGACCGGGTCGTCATCGCCAACGGCTCGCTCCTCCCCCTGCTCGCCCCGCTGCTCCCGCACCTCAAGCCGATCGAGCACGTGGTGGTGGCCGGTCCGGGCGACCGTTCCCTCCTTGAGGGCGCCTCCGTCCAGATCCACGAGTACGAGGACCTGATCGCCGGCAAGCCGACCACGTACGACTGGCCGGAGCTGGACGAGCGGCAGGCCGCCGCCATGTGCTACACCTCCGGTACCACGGGCGACCCGAAGGGTGTCGTCTACTCGCACCGTTCGATCTACCTGCACTCCATGCAGGTCAACATGACCCAGTCGATGGGCCTGACGGACCAGGACACCTCGCTCGTGGTGGTCCCGCAGTTCCACGTCAACGCCTGGGGCCTGCCGCACGCCACCTTCATGACCGGCGTCAACATGCTGATGCCGGACCGCTTCCTCCAGCCCGCGCCCCTCGCCGAGATGATCGAGCGCGAGAAGCCGACGCACGCGGCCGCCGTGCCCACCATCTGGCAGGGCCTGCTCGCCGAGCTCAACGCGAACCCGCGCGACGTCTCCACCCTCGGCCAGGTCACCATCGGCGGCTCGGCCTGCCCGCCGTCGCTCATGGCGGCGTTCGACGACCTCGGCATGCGGGTCTGCCACGCCTGGGGCATGACGGAGACCTCCCCGCTCGGCACCATCGCCCGGCCGCCGGCCCACGCGGTCGGCACGGAGGAGGAGTTCGCGTACCGGCTCACCCAGGGCCGCTTCCCGGCGAGCGTCGAGGCCCGGCTCACCGGCCCCGGCGGCGAGCGCATCCCGTGGGACGGCGAGTCGGCGGGCGAGCTGGAGGTGCGCGGCCCCTGGATCGCGGGCGCCTACTACAACGGCCCCGACGCCGAACCGCTGCGCCCCGCCGACAAGTTCAGCGAGGACGGCTGGCTGAAGACCGGTGACGTCGGCACCATCTCCCCCGACGGCTTCCTCACCCTCACCGACCGGGCCAAGGACGTCATCAAGTCCGGTGGCGAGTGGATCTCCTCGGTCGACCTGGAGAACGCGCTGATGTCCCACCCGGACGTCGCCGAGGCAGCCGTGGTCGCCGTCCCCGACGAGAAGTGGGGCGAGCGCCCGCTGGCCACGGTCGTCCTCAAGGAGGGCGCCAGCACCGACTTCGAGGCCCTGCGCAGCTTCCTCGCCGACGAGGGCAAGATCGCCAAGTGGCAGCTGCCGGAGCGGTGGACGGTCATCGCGGCGGTGCCGAAGACGAGCGTCGGCAAGTTCGACAAGAAGGTGCTGCGCAGGCAGTACGCCGAGGGCGGGCTGGACGTCACCAAGCTCTGACGGAGCGCCGAAGGGGAACTGTCGTCGGTCGGCCACGGGCTTTTCGTGGCTGGTCGCGCAGTTCCCCGCGCCCCTGTCGGGGCGCCCCCAGCGGGACCTAGTTGGTCCCGATCCGCGACAGCAGGTCCACGATCCGGGCCTGCACCTCGGCGCTCGTCGAGCGTTCCGCCAGGAACAGCACCGTCTCGCCGGAGGCCAGCCGGGGCAGGTCGGCCTGGTCGACGGCGGCCGTGTAGACGACCAGCGGGGTGCGGTTGAGCTGGCCGTTCGCACGCAGCCAGTCCACGATCCCGGCCCGGCGGCGGTGGACCTGCATCAGGTCCATCACGACCAGGTTCGGCCGGAAGTCGCCCGCCAGCATCACCGCGTCGGTGTCACCCGCGGCCCGCGCCACCTGCATCCCACGCCGTTCCAGCGTCGCGGTCAGCGCCAGCGCGATCTCCGCGTGCTCCTCGATCAGCAGAACGCGCGGCGGGTGCTGCTCGCTGTCCCGGGGGGCCAGCGCCTTCAGCAGTACGGCGGGATCGGCGCCGTACGCCGCCTCCCGCGAGGCCTGTCCGAGCCCCGCCGTCACCATCACCGGCACCTCGGCCGCGACGGCGGCCTGCCGCAGCGACTGGAGCGCGGTACGGGTGATCGGCCCGGTCAGCGGATCGACGAACAGCGCGGCCGGGAACGCCGCGATCTGCGCGTCGACCTCCTCGCGCGAGTGCACGATCACCGGCCGGTAGCCGCGGTCGCTCAGCGCCTGCTGGGTCGTCACATCCGGCGCCGGCCACACCAGCAGCCGCCGCGGGTTGTCGAGCGGCTCCGGCGGCAGTTCGTCGTCCATCGGCTGCGGACGCGGGGTGTCGGCCACCTCGACGGCCCCGCCCGGCCCGTCCAGCGGTTCGGGTCCCTCGGCGGCGTTCTCGTCCGGCGCGCCTATGGCGTACGACCGTCCGGCCGCCTCGGCCGCAGGCGCGAGCCGCGACTGTCCGGCCATCGACGGCTGCGGCTGCGGCTGGGGCTGCGCACCGGCCGACGGCTGCGGCTGGGCCCCGGGCATCGGCTGCTCGGCCGGCGGATGCGGCCGCGCCCCCTGCTCCGCCGAGCCACCGGCACGCGCGGCGGGGTCGGGCGGCGTACCCAGCTTGCGACGGCGTCCGCCGTTGGTCGGATGCAGGGGAGGAGTGGCCGACGACTGCGCGGCCGGTGAGGGCTGCTGCACCTGAGCGGCCTGCCGCGTGAAGGGCACGCCCTGCCCCAACGTCCGCACACTGATCGCGCGGCCCTGCGTCGAGTCCGGGTCGACGGGAGCAGCGGGAGCGCCGGGACCGGCCGGAGCGGCGGCTTCGGCGGGAAGGGGCTGCGCCGCCCGCTGCTGACCGGCCGCGGCCTCGGGAGGCAGGGGAGTACCCGGAGCGGGCGTGCCCTGCGGCTGTGCGGGCTGCGCGGGCTGTGCCTGCTGGGCGGCGTTCGGATTCGGCGGTACGGGGGTGGCGGCACCGTTCGGTGCCACGGCCGTCCCAGCGCCGGAGCTGTCGTCGGCACCGGCGGGCCACGGCTGCGGGGCAGGCACGCCCTGCGAAGGCACGCCCTGCGAAGGCACGCCCTGCGAAGGCACGCCCTGCGCGGGAACGCCCTGACCAGGGGTCGCCTCGACGGGCAGAGGCCCGCCCGGGGCGACGGCGCCCGGCGCGGGCTGGGCCTGACCACCGGCGGCAGGCACGGGCTGACCGGCGGCGCGCACGGGCTGCCCGGGCACCGGCTGCGCCAGCGCCGCCTGTCCCGGAATTGCCTGTCCCGGAATTGCCTGTCCTGGAATTGCCTGTCCTGGAACTGCCTGTCCCGGAGCGACCTGCCCCGGAATTCCTTGCGGCGGAACCTCCTGCGCGGCCGCGCCGACCGCTTCCGCGGGCGGAGCGACGGCACGCCGGCGACGCCCGGTCGGCGCGCTGGTGGGGTGGGGCTGCGGCGGGGTGTGATCGTCGGCCTGATCGAGCGGTACGGCATCGTGCCGGCCCTCGTCGCCCCGTACGCCACCCGGCGCGCCCTGCGCAGGCACCTGGGCCGGTGCCGGAGCCTGTCCCGGAACCGGAACCGGAACCGGAACCGGAAGCGGAAGCGGAGCCGGAAGCGGAGACACAGGAGAAGCCGGAGTCATCGAAGCAGCGGCAGCAGGGCTCGGCCCGGCGTGGCCCGGCCCCTCCGCCGTCTCGGCGGGCGCGCGGTCCGCCTCGGCCGGCGGCAGCGCGAACACCGTACGGGCCCCCGCCTCCTGCGCCTGCGCCTGCGCGGCGCTGCGCTCGGCCGCGGCGGCCAGGGCACGGCGACGCCGTCCGGTCGGCTGGGCGGCATCGCCCGGGGCGGCCGTACCGGAACCGGCGGCCGCCGGAGCCGTGTCGGCGGCCGGAGCGGGCAGGGCGGGCGGCAGCGCGTGCTGCTCCCCGCCGTCCCGCCGGGCACGTCGTCCACCGGGGCCGGGCACGCCCTGCGGCGGTACGGTCCCGCCCAGGCCGTTCCCGGTCGCGGCGGTCCCGGCGGCGTGCTCGGCGGCCGTCATGACGGCGCCCTCGGAGACACCGTCACCGCCGTCACCGCCGTCACCGCTGCCGTCCTCGGCGGGACGTCCACGGCGCCGTCCGGTGCCGCCGGAGACCTCGCCGCCACCGTCACCCGGGCCCGCGGGCAGTTCGGGCGTGGCGGCGGCACGCCTGCGCCGCCGACCGGTGGGCGCGGCCACCTCGGCGTCGGCGGAACCCTCGGCGTCGGCCTCGGGCGTGTCGCTCTCCAGGAAGGCGTCGACGGAGGACCGCCGGGCCCGCCGTCGTCCGGTACCGCCGCCCGCGGCGCCACTCTCGGTCCCGTTGGTCCCGTTGGTCCCGTCCCCGGTCCCGGCGGCATCAACGGCAACGGCCGGAGCTGCGGCAACGGCCCCCGCCCCACCCCCGATGGGTACTTCGAGGACGAACGCACTGCCGCTCATGCCGGGCACTTCGTGCGTCTGGAGCACTCCGCCGTGAGCCCGCACGATCCCGCGCACGATCGGCTCGTGCACCGGGTCTCCCCCGGGATACGGCCCGCGCACCTCGATCCGTACGACCTCACCGCGCTGCGCCGCGGCCACCACGACGGTGTTGTCCATGTAACCGCCCGCTGACACGGGCGAGTTGCCGGTCGCGTCGACCCCGGCGACGTCCGCGACGAGATGCGCGAGGGCGGTGGCCAGACGCTGCGGGTCCACCTCGGCCTCGATGGGCGGCGCGTGCACGGCGAACTGCACCCGGCCCGGGCCGATGAGGTCGACGGCGCCGTCGACACCCGCGGCGACCACGGCGTCGAGCATCACCTTCGTACGGACGACCTGATCGCCGCCGGAGTCCAGCTGCTGATAGCCGAGGACGTTGTCGATCAGCGTCGTGATCCGCGAGTAGCCGGCCGACAGATGGTGCAGCACCTGGTTGGCCTCGGGCCACAACTGGCCCGCGTCGTCGGCGGCGAGCGCGGCCAGCTCACGGCGCAGCTCGTCCAGCGGACCGCGCAGCGACCCGGCGAGCAGTGTCAGCAGCTGGTCGTGCCGCCCCGACAGCGCCTCGTACCGGTCCTTCTCGCGCTCACCGAGGGCGGCGTAGCGGTCCTCCCCGGCGGCGAGTTCCTCGGCGTGCCGCTCCTGGAGCTCCTCGACCTCGGTGACGTGCTTCTGCCGCAGGGCGGTCAGCTCGGAGGCGTGCTCCTCGGCGAGCCTTTCGAGTTCGTCCTCGTGCCGCTTCTGCTCGGAGTCCTTCTCCTCGGCCAGCGTGTCGTAGGGCCGCCGGTCGGTGAAGGTCATCACGGCGCCGACGAGCTGGTCGCCGTCGCGCACGGGCGCGGTCGTCAGGTCGACGGAGACCTTGTCGCTGGTCTTGGACCACAGCACCTGCCCGCGCACCCGGTGCTTGCGCCCGGAGCGCAGGGTGTCGGCGAGCGGGGACTCCTCGTACGGGAAGGGCGACCCGTCGGCACGGGAGTGCAGGACGAGCGTGTGCAGTTCGCGCCCGCCGAGGTCGCTGGCCCGGTATCCCAGTATCTGGGCGGCGGCCGGGTTGACTAGGACGATCCGCCCGTCGGTGTCGGTGCCGACGACGCCCTCGGAGGCGGCGCGCAGGATCATCTCGGTCTGCCGCTGCGAACGTGCCAGCTCGGCCTCGGTGTCGACGGTGCCGGAGAGGTCCCGTACGACGAGCATGAGCAGCTCGTCGCCGGTGTAGCCGTAGCCGTCGTAGGCCTGGCCGCCGTTCTCCAGATTCGCGGACGTGACCTCGACCGGGAACTCGCTGCCGTCGGTGCGCCGGGCCATCATCCGGGTCGGCTTGGTCCGGCCCTGCGGGTCCATGTGATCGGGCCGCCGCATCGACCCCGGGATGAGCTTGGAGTCGAACTGCGGAAGCAGATCGAGCAGCCCGCGCCCCACCAGAGCGGTCCCCGGGGCCTCGAAGGCCTCCAGCGCGATGGTGTTGGCGTTGACGACGGTCCCATTGGCGTTGACCAGCACCAACGCATCGGGAAGCGCGTCGAGTATGGCTGCGAGGCGAGCAGCGCCTCGGGATGGCCTGCTGCTCACGAGACGCTTCCTCCCTGTTACCGCACCTTGCCGACCGCTCGGGCCATCTTGCCAATCGGCCCGCGGCGTGTCACGCGAGGGAGTCTAAGGGTTGGGGTTGCGCTCGCGACGTCGGATGAGAGGGAGGTCGCACGACGAAGTGACCCAGAACGTATGACCGCGTGTGCCGTCGTCCTTCCCGCGTCCGCCCCCTGTCCATACCGACTTCGCGAGACCTTCGCGGGACTCTTGCGGATCCGGTGCGTCCGGTATGGAAAGCCTGTGCGACGGGGGACGGGTGAGGCCCCCGGCGGACCGCACATCGGACGTTCGTCTCATCGACGCCGCGTCCGGGCCCGCCGGCGACCTCCTCGGCTCTTGGGGGCTGCTCGGCGGCTCTTGGGGGCCGCTCGGCGCTCTACGACCGGCGCCCTTGCGCCCGCAGGTCGGGAAGCAGCGGCATGAGCCGGTCCCACCGGGCGATCTCGCACCCGTCGCTGCGGTCGTAGCGGGCGTCGACGGGGCGCCCGGCCCACGTCCCGGTGATACGGGCGGTCGCCGACCCGCCGTACTGCATGGTGCAGAAGGTGCCCTGCGGTACGGGGGCGAAGGCGTACCTGCCCCAGCGGGTGCCGCGGTCGAGCGCGGCGCAGGCGTCGGCGGCGCGGGGGTGGTCGCCGCCGGCCGGATGGCAGGTCAGCTCATGGGTCCCGTCGGCGCCGCCGGCGTTGCGCACGGTGACGGTGAGGTGGTCGCCGGCGCGATCGGGTCCCCTCACGGACGGGACGGCGGCGGGCGCGGCGGTCACGGGGGCGACGGCGGCGAGGCCTACGGCGGCGAGGGCGCCGGTGGCCGTGAGGAGGACGCGGCGAAGGCGGCCGGCCCGGGCGGAACGGTTGACCTGCAACATGACCTGACCAACGCCGGACACGGTCGGACGTTGCGGCCCTCGAAGCGCGCCGGGAAGGGCTTTGCCCTGCGACCTCTCCGCCTAGTACCGTGGGAGTCGATTGGTGACAGCACGCTCGACTGTGTCATCATCTGCACGCACCACTCGCGCTCGCGCGGGCGGCTGTGCTGGAGGCGTCGCCTAGTCCGGTCTATGGCGCCGCACTGCTAATGCGGTTTGGGCCTTAAAGCCCATCGAGGGTTCAAATCCCTCCGCCTCCGCGCTCGATCACGAAGCCCCGGTCCCTGGACCGGGGCTTCGTCGTTCACGCCACTCGGAGCCCCCGCCCCAGCACCCGCCCCTCGAACGCCTCAGAGGCCGTTTTCGCAGGTCACAAGGGGTGGACCAAACGGATTTCACATGGCGGCGGCAGTCATGTAATGTTCTTCCTGTCGCCGCGAGCGGGCCGGAAGGGCCGGGAGCAGCGGGAAAACACAACAAGCACTCGTAGCTTAACGGATAGAGCATCTGACTACGGATCAGAAGGTTGCAGGTTCGAATCCTGCCGAGTGCACATCGGATCAGAGGCCCCGGAGAAATCCGGGGCCTCTGGTGTTTTCGGTGAAGTGCCCGGGGGCGGCCGACGGTTCGGGGTGGCGGCGCGTGTTCGGTGGGCGCCGGGGGCTACTTGTTGCCCTTGTCGTCTTCCATGCGCAGGGCCGCGTGGTGGTTCAGGGGCTGGTCCGGGACCAGGTGGGACAGGGCCTCCGTGAGGCGTTCGCAGGCTTCTCTCAGGGCGCGGACCGTTTGGTTGCGTTCGGCGACGGTGGCGGACAGGAGCAGGCACGTCAGGGCCACGGTGCCGTTGAAGGCCTGGAGGATGACCATCTTGGCCAGGAGGTCCTGGCCGGAGAACGGTCCCACGCCTGCCGCGCCGGCGAAGATCGCGACCACCGAGGTGATCAGTGCGCAGGGCGCGGCGCCCGGGAGTTGGAAGCGGAAGGCCGCCCAGATCAGGAAGGGGACGACGAGGAAGAGGAGGGTTAGGGAGCTGCGGGTGGCCAGGAGGGAGACCGCGGTCGTGCCGGCCAGCAGGGCCGCCGCCTCGATCCAGCGCAGCACCCGGACGTCGTGCGGCCGGCGCAGGGTGCGTGCGGCCAGCAGCAGGGGTGCGATGACGAGGACACCCATCGCGTCGCCGGTCCACCACACCGACCAGGTCGGCCAGAAGTCGTCGGCCGCCAGCGCCGGGGAGGCCACGAGGACCCCCGTGCCGATCGTCGCGCTGATCACCATCCCGCCCAGGGCGCCGAGGAAGACCAGGGCCAGGGCGTCCTGGAGTCGGTCCAGAGTGAGGCGGAAGCGCGCTCGCCGCAGCATCAGGCAGGCGCAGACCGGCGCGATCGTGTTGCCGGCGACGATGGCGAGCACGGGCAGGGCCGACGGTCCGAGCGGCGCGTTTACGGCGAGCGCGCCGAGCGCGATGCCCGGCCACATGCGCAGGCCCCACATCAGCAGGGCGACCAGGGCGATGCCGGTCGGCGGCCAGAAGGGCGTGACCTGGCCCCGTACCAGCTGCTGTTCCAGGCCCAGCTTGGCGCTGCCGTAGTACGCGGCGGCGACGACGGTCAGCAGCAGGGCGTGGGTCGCGTAGTCGCGGAGCCGGAGCCGGGGGCGCTCCGACTGCTGCGGGGTCATGGGGGCGACCAGTCCGTACACGGCGCTCACCCTTCGCCGGGATCGACGAAGCCGCCGGGATCGGCGAAGCTGCCGAGGTCACCGAGGTCACCGAGGTCACCGAGGTCACCGAGGTCGCCGTACCGCAGGACCAGGACCGCCGCGTCGTCGCTGTGGCCGGTCAGGTCCGCGACCTTGATCACCTCAGCGGCCAGGTCGGCGGGCTCGGCGCCGCAGCCGTCGCCGACCAGGTCGGCCACCCGCTTGAGGCCGTCGTCGATGGGATAGCCGGGGCCCTCCACCACGCCGTCGGTGAGCAGGACGAACGCGCCCGTGCCGGTCAGGTGCCGGCGGGACGACGGGTAGTGCTCGCCGGCGTTGATGCCGAGCGGCAGGCCGCCGTCGTCCAGGACGATCTCGCAGTGGCCGCCGGTCGTGGCCCAGACGGCCGGTACGTGTCCGGCGCGGGCGTCGCGCAGCTCCTTGGTGGCCGGGTCGAAACGCAGGAAAGTGCAGGTCACGAAGAGCTCGGAGGCCATCGCGACGAGCAGGTCGTTGGTGTGCGCCAGCACCTCCGCCGGGTCCGTGGTGGCGGTCGCGACGGCGCGCAGACAGGTGCGGACCTGACCCATGAGTGCCGCGGCCTCGACATCGTGGCCCTGGACGTCCCCGATCGCGAAGCCCACCGAGCCGTCCGGCATGCGGAAGCCGTCGAACCAGTCGCCGCCGATGTCCAGACCGAGTCGCGCGGGCGTGTACCGGCCCGCCGCCCGCAGCCACGGCACGTCCGGCAGCTCCGCGGTGAGCACCTGGCGCTGCAGCGCGGCGGCGAGTTCGACGCGTGCCTGGTGGAGCTTGATCTGGTCCAGGATCCGGCCGGTGAGATCCCCGAGCTCCTGGAGCAGCTCTCTGGTGGCACCGGCCGAATCGGTGCGGCGGTGGGCCATGGCATCACACCCCGTGTTCCTGCGGAGCGCTGTATACGGCGATACGTCGCATATGTGGCGCTTTCACGGTACCCCGCGGTGACGGGAGGGTCCTCCCTGGCTGACGAAGTGACTCAGTACTCAGTCCTGGCTGACGAAGTGATTCAGTACTCAGTCCCGGCTGACGAAGTGACTCAGTACTCAGTCCCGGCTGACGAACCGATTCAGTCCTGGTCGCCGAAGGCCAGCGCGTCCAGGTCCCCGTCGAAGGCATCCCCCAGCCCCGGCAGTCCCAGGAACATCCGCTCCAGCGGGTCGGCCGCCGCCTCCCCAGGTTCATCCCGTATGGCGTCCGGCGCCGTCTGGAGGGCCTGTTCCGTCCAGATGCACTTGCCGGTCGGTGTGTACCGGGTCCCCCAGCGCTGCGACAGCGCGGTGATCAGCTGGAGGCCGCGGCCCCCCTCGTCCGTCTCCGTCGCCCGGCGTATCCGCGGCATGGTCAGGCTGCCGTCGAAGACCTCGCAGATCAGGGTGGCGTCGTGCAGGAGCCGTAGCCGCATCGGGCCCTTGGCGTGACGGATGACGTTGCCCACCAGCTCGCTCGCCAGCAGTTCGGTGGTGGGGGTGAGGGCCTCCAGGTCCCATGCCACCAGCTGCTTGCGGATCAGGGTGCGGGCCTGGCCCGCCGCCCTCGGGTCCTTGGGGAGCGGCCAGGAGGCCATGCGGGAGTCGGGCAGCGCCTGCAGCCGGGCCAGGAGGAGGGCCGCGTCGTCGGCCGTCTGCTGGCCGGCGGGCAGCAGGGTCGAGGTGATCCGCTCGCAGAGCAGCTCAAGGTCCGTCGCCGTGCCGTCCGCGTGGGCGGTGCGCAGCACCTCGGCCAGGGCCGCCATGCCCTCGTCCATCTCGCGCCTGGACGACTCGACCAGTCCGTCGGTGTACAGCGCCAGCACGCTGCCCTCGGGGACCTGGACCTCCGTCGTCTCGAAGGGGGGCTCGGCCGCGCCCAGGGGCGGGTCGGCCGCAAGGGGCGGGAAGACGACGGTGCCGTCGGGGTGCAGCAGGGCCGGCGGCGGGTGGCCGGCCCTCGCTATGGAGCAGACGCGGGTCGTGGAGTCGTACAACGCGTACAGACACGTCACGTACGACTCCTCGCCCATCGCGCCGACGATGTCGTTGAGGTGGCTCATGATCTCGTCGGGCGGCAGTTCGAGGTCGGCCAGGGTGTGCACGGCCGTGCGCAGGCGGCCCATCGTCGCCGCCTCCGGCAGGCCGTGGCCCATGACGTCGCCGACGACCAGGGCGACCTGGCCGCCGGACAGCGCGATGATGTCGTACCAGTCGCCGCCCACGTCCATGCCCTGGCCGGCCGGCAGATAGCGGGCGGCGGCCGTGCAGGCGGGCAGGTCGGGCAGGTCCCGGGGGAGCAGGCTGCGCTGGAGCTCGCGGGAGCGGGTGTGCTCGGCGTCGAAGAGGCGGGCCCGCTCCAGGGCCTGGGCGACCAGGGCGCTGGTCGCGGTCAGCAGGGTGCGCTCCTCGTCGGTGAGGCGGCGCGGGTGGTCGAAGGTGACCGCGCAGATGCCGAAGGTGTGACTGTAGGCCGTCAGCGGGAGCAGCGCCCAGGACTGCTTGCCGGCGCGGGCGGGCAGATCGGCCAGCTCGGGGTACCGGGCGGAGAACTCGTGGGGGGTGGACAGGAACAGGGGCGTGCCGGCCAGGATCGCGTCCCACAGCGGGCTGGACTGCGTGCGCTCACGGCCGTCGAGGACGGCGAGGACGTCGTCCGGGTAGCCGACGGATCCGACGGTGTGCAGCCGGTCGCCCTCCACCGTCTGCACGACGAGACCGGACGCCTCGAAAGGCGGCAGCACTCCGCGTGCGACCGCGTCCACCACGTCCGTCGACGTCGTCGCCTTGGCGAGGGCCGCGGTCAGCTCCCCTATCCGGGCGGCGCGCTCGGTGGCCGCACGCTCGGCGGACCGGCGCTCCTCCTCCAGCCGCCGCCTCTCGGTGACGTCGGTGAAGTAGATGGTGCGGCCGTCGGGGCCCGGCACCAGCCGCAGATGGCACAGCCGGCCGTTCGGCAGTCGTACGTCGAAGCTCACCGACTTCTCCGCGGCGGCGGCCTGCCGGCAGCGGATCTCCAGGCCGGGCACCTGCTCGGCGGCGGGCAGGTCCCACAGCAGACAGCCGAACAGTTCCTCCTCGGAGTAGCCGAGGGTGCGCTCGGCCTCCAGGTTGGCGAAGGTGATGCGCCAGTCGTCGTCCATCGCCAGGAAGCCGTCGCTCATGTGCCGCAGGGCCCGGCTGAGGGCGTCACGGGCGGAACGGGGTTCGTTGCTGTCCCAGCCCACCCCGATCATCCGGTGCGGTTCGCCGTGCTCGTCGTACGTCGGTCTCGCGCGCGCCTGGGTCCAGCCCCAGGTGCCGTCCAGCTTGCGTACCCGGTACTCGGCCTCGAAGACCTCGCCGGTGCGGATCGCGCGGTCCGCCGCGGCGAGCGTCGGCGGCAGGTCGTCGGGGTGGACGCACCGCATCCAGTTCTCGACCTTGCCGGTGTAGTCCTGCGGCAGGGTGCCGTACAGCTCCAGGGCCGCCTCGTCCCAGATCAGTTCGCCGGTGCGGATGTTCCAGTCCCAGGAGCCGACGCTGACCTCCTTCAGGGCCTGGCGCAGGCGCTCGCCGTTGTGTTCGGGCTGCTGGGCGGGCCGTACGGGGCCGGTCGGAGGGGGCGCCTGGCCCATACGGTCCTCGGTCCAGGAGGCGACGGCGCGCAGGAACTCCCAGTGGTCGGGGCCCGGTTCGCCGGGTGCGTCCATCAGGACGCTGAGGGCGCCGGTGCCGCGGTTGCCGCTGTACAGCGGCAGTGCGGCGAGGCCGGCGCCGGGCCAGGCGGCCTCCGGGGAGTCGAGGTCCGGGGAGCCGGTGTCCAGGGAGTCGGTGTCCGGGGAGTCGGCGGCGCCGGCCGGGTTCAGCGGGACCCAGACGCCGTTGCCCTCGCGCAGCGCGAGCGCCGGGGCCAGGGGACCCTCCTGGCCGACGATCTCCCAGGAACGGGTGAGGGCGGGCGGGAGCCCGGCGGTCGACACCAGGCGCAGCGCGGACATCGGGCCCCGCAGGTGGATCATGCCGCCCAGCGCGCCCAGCTCGCCCACCGCGTGCTGGAGTGCCAGCCGGAAGACCTCGCTTTCCGCGACACCGGGGGCCACCGTGCTGAGCAGTGCCAGCCGAGCGTTCATGTCGCGGACTTTACCGTTCGGGCCCCGGGTAAACCCTTGCTTCGCAAGATCCTCACGGGTGCCGTGAAGTGCGCTGACGGGAAGTCAACAACTGCATGCGGCGGTGGAGTTGGGGCGTCGTGCGGTTGACGGCCAGGCGGCGGACGGGATCAACGCGGAGTGCGTGGGGGCCACTCGCGGACGCGTGGTGTCCGTCTGCGGGACCAGGCGGAGGTTCGGCTCGCCGGGCAGGAGCGTTTCGCTGCGCGTGGCGCGCGCGTCGCGCTCGCTCCGTTCGGCGAACACGAACAGCCGCAGGACCAGGAAGCGGCCGACGCCGGCCAGGCCGGAGGCGGTGAGGTAGACGGACTGTTCCCAGACCGTGCCGGGCGACGGCTGGACGGCGTGCAGGGCGAACATCGCGGCGGTCGTGGCCAGATAGGCGGCGAGGGCCGAGCCCGAGGACTGCAGGTGCCGCCGCCGGTCGGGGCGCCGGCCGGTGCCGAAGGTGAACAGGGCGTGCAACTCGGTGCACAGGAGCGTGCCGGCGACGGTGACCAGGGCGTTCGCGACCGCCCAGGGCATCGCCGCGGCCAGCATCGGTACGGCCGCGCTGGAGAGCAGACCGACACCGCCGCCGCACACCACGAACCGGACGAACGAGGAGAGGGGACCCGGCCTCGACGGCGCCGGGCTCGGCCTCGACAGGCACTGCGACTGCATGGCGGCTTCCTTCCTTCCGGGCGGGCGGCGTCCTCTACGGGATCCAGCTCATCCCGGCCCGGCTTCAGCGCGGCCTCAGGCAGGTGTCGCGCGGGTTTCAGCCGGTGCGGCGGCGACCGGGTCCGGCCGGGATCGACCGGGTCAACGATGCCGTCGTCGACGCACGGAAACGATGGAGTGGCCCACCGGACGGAAGGTGGGGCAGGCACCACCCCGACTCCCCCCGCTCGCCCCCGGCTACTTGAAGGCGCCGACATTGCGCTCCGCCCAGTCCGCGAACGACCGCGGCGGTCGGCGGAGGACGTGACCGACCGTCTGGCTCACCCGCCGCAGCGCGGCCGGTGGGGTGCTCAGCAGGTCGAGGGTGCTCTCGACGACCGGTTCGGGCATGGCGCGCAGCATGTGTTCGCGGGCCTGCGCGCGGGTCAGTTCGACGAACCGGACCGGCTCCCCCAGGGCCGCGCCGATCGCGGCGGTCTGCTGCCGGGGCGAGACCGGCGCCGGGCCGGTCAGGTCGTACACCGCACCGGCGTGGCCCGGTGCGCGCAGGGCCGCCGCCGCGACCTCCGCGATGTCGGCCGGGTCGACGGTGGGCAGGGCCGAGTCGCCGAAGGGGGCGGCGACCTCCCGTCGGGTGCGGACCAGGTCGGCCCACTGGAGGGCGTTCGAGTGGAAGGCGCCGGGCCGCAGCATCGTCCACTCCACGCCGGATGCCCTGACGGCGTCCTCCAGCGCCGAGGGGTGGTCGCCCGTGCCGACGCCCTGGGACGACAGCAGGACCACGCGCCGGACGCCCGATCCCCGTACGACGTCCAGTACGGCTCCGAGGTCGCCGCCGGCCGCCATGAAGTCGCCGGAGGTCAGCAGGAACAGGGCCTCGGCCCCGTCGAGCGCGGGTTTCAGGCGGTCGGGTTCGGTGAGGTCGGCCTGACGGTGGTAGATCCCCGCAGGCACGTCGTGGGCGGAGATCCGGCGGGAGACCGCCGTCACCCGCTCGCCCGCGTCCACCAGTGCCCGCACAAGTGGCCTTCCCACATTGCCCGTTGCTCCGGTCACCACGATCATCGTCGGTCTCCGTTCCGAGTTCGGATCTCGAACGGCGACGCTACTGTTGCGGGGGTAGTGGGTAC
>NZ_JBYIVZ010000077.1:0-41291 GCF_057710365.1 Streptomyces sp. bgisy027 | reverse complement strand
CCTCGTCGACCACGACCTCCGTGAGAACCCCATCGCCTACATCAACGAGGCAAGGTACGAGGGATGGCCCGGAGAGATCGAGGGCTTCACACCGGCCTCGCCAGCACCGGAAGAACGTGATCAATCTTGGAATGCCGACCTTCAGCCAGGCTGCGGCGCAGTTCGGCATCCCAGCGGGCTCCGTCGATCACGTCGGGGAACGAGCTTGGCCTGACTCCTGTCCAACAAGGGCTGCAGGCACCGCCGCAGTACTACCGATCGGCAAAGCGGGAAGCCCTTTCGTGTGCGTTGGCGACAGCAGGTTCATTCTCTGTCGAGAGCCGTGACGATCTCTTCCACAACGACCCGGATGACCCTATCTCGCTGCGCTGACGGGATAGAGTCGCTGGTGGGCAACTCGATTCGTATGCGCTGGGAGGTCACCTCCGGCGTGGGCATTTGGGACTGATCACGCCGGTCCTTATAGACGGTCCAAGCCAAGGTGGCAGCGCTCACGATCAAGGAACCGAGCGAGATCGGATCGACAGCGTACTGCTCTGACCGCCTATCGGAGTCTCGCGCATCCAGTGCTGTTTCGACCTGTGTTTTCAGTTCGGAGCCAAAATCTACTGCGAGTCGTCGCGCCGTCGCCCGCGCTGCACGCCTGACTGTGACGTTTGCTGCCAGTTCTTGATTACTCATTCTTGCTCCGTGGACCCGTCTGTGCTCTCGTACGTTTCGATAAACTGCCGGACGGTCATCGCTACTGGTAGGCCGGTGACCCGTTCCCAGCAGTTTTCCAAGTCCCGCAGGCCAAGCTGCTTGGTCACTCGCGCCAGTTGGATGTGGCCAGGGGAGGCTGTCAAGTGCGGGAACTCAATGAATAGGGCAACGCTGCGGACTGCGCACTCCATTGCGTTCACCAAGTCGTCACGGGCCTCGGCCAGCAGGCCCAAATGATGGTAGGACATCGCTGCGCCGACCTTGTGGCCCATATTTTCCTCGATGGAAAGTGATCGGCGGAACCACCGCTCGGCCTCTTCCCACCGTTCCATCTGTAGCGCGAGCCCGCCCAGTAGATGACACGACCGGGATATGCCGTCCTGGTCGCCGAGGTCCTCCATGATCGCAAGCGATCGGCGATACCTAACCTCAGCCTCGCTCAGTTGCTCGCGCGCGTGCGCGGCCATACCGAGAGTCTGAAGCGACGTAGCAATGCCGCGTTGGTCGCCCACATCTTCATTCACGGCGAGGGACTTGAGATGCCACTTCTCAACTTCATCCCACTGTCCACGCGAGAACGCCAACATGCCCAGCCGGTGATACACGGCGGCCATGCCGCGTTGGTCACCTAGCTCCTCCACTATCGGAAGGGAACGGTGGTACCACTTCTCAGCCTCATCGAACTCCTCACGCTTATAAGCCACCATTCCGAGAGCGTGGAACGAACCGGCCATACCCTGTCGGTCATGCCGCTCTTCGTCTATGGAAAGGGACTCGTAGAACCAGTCTTCTGCATCGTCAAGCTGTCCCCGAGCCTGCGCCAGGTGGCCGAGCTGGCCATACGACACGGACATACCCTCGCGATCGCCCAGCTCCTTCTTGACAGCCAGAGACTGACGGTAGTGCTGCTCAGCCTCATCCCATCGCCCCCTCTTGTGCGCCAGGTCGCCGAGATCGCTGGTCAATTGGGCCATCTGGCCCCGGTTGTCTGGATCTTCGGCAAGGGTGAGCGCATCATGAAGGTACTGCTCAGCCGTGTCCCACTGCCCCCGCATCTTTGCCGTTTCGGCCAGTCTCTTATAGAAGAGCGCGAGGCTAATGCGTTGGCTTGGGGACTCGGGTGAAGTCCGCAGGATTTCAAGGAGTCCGGTGAAGGTGGCCTCCGCAGCGTCGAGGTCGCCGGCGCGGGCCAGCCTGTCCGCCTGTGCCGTGCACACGACACGCCACAGGGCCATTGCCGAGGCTTCGGTATCTGCGTAGTTGCCATCGGGGTCTTCCAGGGCTCGTAGAGCGCGGTTGACCCAGCTGCGGGCTTCTTCGTCCAGTCCTTGGCGATCCCAGTGGCTGTTGAGGGGCAGGAAGAGGCGTAGTGCCTGAGTCCACAGCTGGTTGTCGAGGGCATAACCCAGCAGGTGGCCTAGCGTGCGGCGGTTCAGGTCGATGATCCGGTGGGCGCGGTCTGCGCCCACCCGCTCATCCAGTCCTCCCACCATGGTGTAGGAGTCGAGCAGGGCCCGTTCGGTGACCGCGCGCTGCGCCAGATAGCTGTTGGGGTCTTCGGCACGCCACTGGCTGGCAAGGTAGGCGGGTAGAGCGGGGTGGATCCCGTAGACGGCAGGATGGGTGCCGTAGAGGGGCTGGTCGGTAAGCCTCGTCAATAGCCCGATATCGACCGCCCGGTCCAGCGCTGCTACCCAGCCTCGAATGCCGACGCCACGGAAGTGCTGGGGGATCTGCTTATGGGCGGACAGTACAGCGAGCATGCCAGCGTCTGCGACACCGTGTAACAGGCTGAGCACGGTCAGCAGGCGCCGTTCAGTGGGGTCGAGATGCATCAGGGAGTAGCTGATGCAGGCAGGCAGAGACGTCGTGCGACTGCCGCTCGGGGCTGCGGGCAGAGGGTGTGTGCCATGCAGGCTGGCGAGGAGAGCGGCCGGATCGGTGGCCTCCAGGTGGGGGAGGGTCAGGCGCATGCTCAGCGGGTGGCCATCCAGCCACTCCAGTAGTTCAGCAAACGCACGTCCGGCCCGCTGAGGTGTGGCCGCGGGGAATGGCTGAAGCAGTTGGTCGGCGTATTCGATCACCTCATGGTGCAAGAGACCGCCTACTTCGATGCGGCGCAGGTCGCCGAGCCAGGTTTCCGGGGTTCGACTGGTTATCAGGATTGCACTGCGCGCCTCGGCGGCGACTCTGTGTAGGAAATCCCTCAGTGCGCCGCGTCCGGCGTCATCCAGCGGTGCCGTGGTAATGGCAGGGCCGGGCATCGAGGCGACCGACTCGAAGTTGTCCCATATCAGCAGCAACCGGCGCTCGCGCAGCAGATCGTGGACCAGTTCGCGTCGGGTATCTGGATCGTGTAGCACGAAGTCAGGGCCGTGCACGCGCAATCCGATCTGTGAGATAACGCCGTCCAGGCCGAATGAGGCGACGCCAGGCTCGAAGGAGTGCCAGATCACCCACTCCGGCCGGTCAACGCCTCCGGTCTCGCGCCACCAGCGGCCGAACGCCTTGGCCAGCTCGGTCTTTCCGGTTCCTCCTGGGCCGTGCAGCACCGCTACTCGATTCGTCCGGGCCACGACCTCCAAGGTGTAGAGCAGGCCGTCGCGGCCGATGAACTCCTCGTCCGGGCTCAGCGGGTCATCGCGTCTGACCGGAGCGCGTTCACGCAGTCGATCCAGAGCTTCGTCCAACGGCACTCTCGAATGAGCGGATTCGGCTTGCAGCTGGGGGAAACGGACCTCGCGGCGCCAGTAGTACACCGGCACTACCCAATCCTCCAGCGGCAGTTCGCCCTTTGGACTGGGGCGCCCCGGCCGCTGCGCCATCCGAATTCGTCCCGCACGCACCGCCTCGCCGATCGTCTCCCCGGCGAACAACTGCTCGTAGAAGGCTGTCATAAATTCTGCCGCAGCCACTGTGTACACGCTGTAGGCCATCGCCACCACCGCCGACACTCCGCTGGACAGCAGCTGGGCGGCCACCGACGCTTCCAGTTGCTTACCCATCGCTCCGGACTGGCAGGCGTTGAGCACGACCACCGGCACCTCCGCCCCGGTCAGTACCCGGGCGACCTGAGCGGCCGGCACCAAGTGAGCGCCGCCGCCTTCTTTCTCGAATTTCAGCGCGCCTTCGCCGTCTGCGCCCTCGAAAGACGGCAGTGACTCTGACCGATCCCTGGGCAGCACGCCGTGCCCGTCGAAGTGCACGATATGAAACGGGACTCCGGCCTCGCGTGCCGTCCTCAGCCGCGCCTCCAGAGGCTTCAGCGTTGGCGGGCGCAACACCTCCACCTCGACACGACCGCGGACCGTATCCAGCCTCCGCAGTAACGGGCGAGCGATCATCCGATAGCCCACATCGTGTGCGCCAGCGGGTCGCGAGATGACCATCAGCACACGAAGCAGCGACCCAGCTACTTCGAAGGGCTCACTTAGCCGCACTGTCGGCAGGCTGCGGCTCAAGCCCACTCCGTCCAAGGCCAGGGGCGTCGGCGAGCTTGGGTCGCACAGCAGCTCCCACGGTAGTCCGAGCCATGCTGGCTCCGATGACCGCAGCACGATCTCCGCAGAGCCGGGCCGCGTAGCCCGTGTGCGAACACCGGCGTAGGCGTCGCGCGCCGGGCCCGACTCGAACAGGGCGGCGAACATGGCCTGCCCCCAGGCAGGAAGGCGACTGGCGGCCTGGGAACCCCGCTCTTCGTAGACGCCGAACGGCACCCGCAGAAAGTCCTCCAGGTACCAGCGCAGCTCTTCCAGCTCCTCCAGGGGCAGCGGCCAGGCCAACTCGTCCAAATCTGCTGCCAAGCCGGGCAGCTCCCCGTCCAACCACGTCGACACCGACACGCGCCCCGTCGCGTGGAGATCAACAAGAAGTCGGTCCACCATGCCGCATCAGAGCCTCTCTCGCTCTCCCCCTCGGTGCGGAATGAACATACCGTCATCCGGAGCCCGCATCAGGTGATTCACTGGCGGCGCACGCAGCTGCCCAGTCTTCCCCTTGTCGGCGCCCTTACTGCCCTGCCAGGCCCGGCCCTCGTCGAAGACGGGTGCCGAAGACGACCTTCGTCGGCATACAGGCGAACGGCAGGCTCCACCGCCGTCGCGTACTGCAAGCCTCCGAAGGCATCGCCTGGTACTCCATCTGCAAGTTGAGAACTTCACGGTCGATCCTCAAGGTTCACTCCTGTTTGCCTTGGCGGACCTCGACGATGGGCAGCATGGTGACGGTGGCGGGCAGGCCGAGCTTCCGTGGTGTGGGGCCTGCGGGTGTGGGGATATCGGTGAGCCGGTCGAGGAGTGCGTCGATGGCGGTTTGGCCGTCATCGACCGCGGCGCGTTCGTCTTCGGTCAGCGGGATGGAGGCGAGCATGTGCTGCAAGTTCTCTTTGGCTTCGAGGAGTTGGGCCTTGCTGGAGTCTTTGGGGGTGTAGAAGTCGCAGCGGGCGCAGGCCATCCGGTGGTGGCACTGTTCGAAGAAGGTGTAGGTGCACCAGCCGTGGCCCAGGTCGTAGTACTGCCAGGGCTCGCCAGTGGCCGCCGCCCCGGAAGCGACGGCGTCGCGGTCGACGAGGACCTCGATGGTGCGCACGTTCCGAGCGAAGTAGCCGGCTTCGCTGTATGCCTTGGCGAGCGTCTTGGGGGAGATCTTCGCGTAGAACTGGGTGGAGCTGGGCGAGCGGTGTCCGAGCCAAGCCTGCAGCTCGAACAGGGTCATCGGTTCCTTGGCGTTGTAGAGCTGGCTGGCGATGGTGCTCCGGGCCCGGTGGCTGGTGATCTTGCCGCGGACGTCACTGGCGGGAACCCCGGCCTTCGCACACAGCGCCGGGATGATCGTGCGGTTGATGTAGTCCTTGGAGACGCGTTTGGCGCGGTGGGCGAACAGGAACGCGACGCGCTCGCCGGTCTTGGCATCCAGCATCACCGGCTGCTCCGGACGGACGGTCTGCCACACCTCGATCGCCTGTCCGAGCAGCGGGTCGACCGGCTTGGTGAAACTCGTGCCGGTCTTGTGGGTCGGGACGTCCAGCAGACAGACGGCGTCACGGGCGAGGACGTCTGTGGCGTCCGGACTCACGGCCGTGCCGTCGTGCTGCCAGCGGACGCAGCCGGTGCGCAGGCGGCGGATCTCGTCGCTGCGTTGGCCGCTGAACAGCCAGGTCAGCGCCACGGCTCGGGAGAGCTCGAAGGGATAGCGCGGGCCGCTGCTGGTCATGGGCAGGTCCTCGGAGGTGAGGTTCATGCCGGCCCACAGCAGCTTGGCCCACACCTCGTCGGCGATGACCCGGGGATTGGGGCCCAGCAGTGCGCGGATGCTGCGGGGCGTCTCCAGAGCGCGCCCAGGATCGAACCGTCGCGAGATCCATTCCCATTCCTGAAGGTCTCGGAAGAAGGCACGGCTGGCAGTGAGCGCACTGTCCTTGGTGGAGGGCGACATCGGGTCTCCGAACACACCCCGGGTCGCGGTGCGTTCGACATAGTCACCGATCCGCATCCGATCCACCGTGGCCACCCAGGCCGCGCAGGTCGCCCGAGTCCACTGGGCGGGGTCGGTGATCTGCGGGTGCTCGGCAGCCAGCCACCGGCCCATGCGGGCGAGATCCTGGCGGTAGGCCAGACGGACGTTGCGGCTGAGTGTGGAGGTGTCGAACCACCGGGAGACGATCTCGGCCCACGGCGCCGGCACATCCGTCCACCGCTGGACCCGCAGCTCACTCAACAAGGTCTCGTTGCGGGCGACGGGCGGCTCGCACCGTCCCAGCGCCGCCAGCGCCCGCTGAAGAGAGTGCATGTCACCGGAGGCCCTCCCGGTGGAACGCACTGCCTGGCGCAGGCGTTCCAGCAACGCCGCGTCCATATCCGCCAGCAGCGGACTGCGGTTGAGGAGCATCGCGTGCGCGATCAACGTGCGTACCCCGTGGTTGCCTTCCGTCTCAAGGCGGTATCCCCAGCCGCGCAGCAAGCGGTAAACGGTGTCGACCTCCCGGTCCACGATCGCGGGGCCGAAGACCGTGCGGGCCAGGCGCAGCCGTTCGAAGCAGAGGAACAGGGCCTCATCCACGGGCGCGCCCAGGAGGTAGGCATAGGCCAGAAGGCGGGGGCGGCATGCCCGTGACGCCTGTGTCGGCCACTGGCGGCTCCATTCCTGCGCGTCAGGCCCGATCACACACGTCCACGCGCTCTGGTCCCAGCTCCACCACGCCGAACCGGCCTCAGCGGTGCGCGCAAGCAGCATGCCGACCACCTGGTAGTCGACCCACCGGTGGTGTCCGGCCTTGTCCGGGATCCAGAGGCAGGAAGGCACCTGCTCCAGCGGCCCGAGCAACCGCGCCAGCGCACCGCGTTCTGTCCGGCTCAGCCGGGAGGAATGAAACAGCCGCGGGCCAGCCTGTACGAGTACCCCGCGCTCGTCAGCGCTCAGTTGGGGGTCCCGGTCCCAGGACACGCCGTCCAGCGGCCAGGCCCACTCGGGTGCCGCCTTCCCCGCGGCCAGGGCGAGCGCGGTCACCGCGGCCCTCCGGTGCCCTCGGCGCTGGCGCTCAGCAGCGCGACCCGCTGGGCATGGATGTGCTCCATCCCGCGCGCGAACTTCTCGGCCAGGTCCCGGCCCGAAAGGTGGATGTAGCGCATGGTGGAGTCGGTGTGCCGGTGTCCGGCGAAGGTGGCGATCGCGTGCACCTCCCAGCCCATCCGTGCCAGGTCAGTCAGGCACAAGTGCCGTGTGGTGTGCGTAGAGAAGCGATCCACGCCGGCCTCCACGGCGATCCGGCGCACCACCTTCGACCACGTCCACAGGCTCAGCGGCTGGGCGAAGTTGCGCCGTGACTCGGACAGGAACAGCCCACCACGCGACCGGCTGACTGTGGCCCTATGCACCAGGTACTGCGACAGCAGGACCCCGGTCGCCGCTGAATAGGGAACCACTCGTTCCCGACGGCTCTTGGTGGTTTCCGCCCGCACCCGCACCAGCCGCCGCCCCGGGTCCAGATCGTCGGTACGCAGCGAGCACAACTCCTCCCGGCGCAGCGCCGCATCGTAGGCCAGAGCCAGCATCAGCCGGGTACGCACCGGCTCGGCGGCGGCTACCGCCAGAACGGCCCGCCACTGCTCGTCACTGGGGATCCAGGGAAGTTTCACCAGCCTGCGCACCAACCCACGCTGTCGCCCGCCGCCGCGGGGTCCGGGGGTGTAGCGGCCCCGGCCGACGGGATTGTCCTGGCGCAGCCCCTCCTCGACCAGGAAGTCGTAGAACAACCGCACCGACACCAGACGCTGCTGGAGCGTCGCGTTCGACAACCCGGCACCCGAGTCCAGGGCCACGACGTTGGCGCCCCGACGACTCGGCCGCGAGCCTAGCTCCCGTACATATTGAGCGACATGGGCCCGCGTGGCATGCACCGGGGCCACGTTCTCCCGCTCGCACAACTCCAGGTACTCCGCCAGCCCTCGGGCGTAGGCGTCGATCGTCCTCGGTGCCCGTCCCAAGTCCGTCCACACCTGCAGCCAGGATTCTGCCTGCGCGTGCCGACCGAGTATCGGCCACTTCTCGCTCAGCTCGACCATCTGTACCGCTGATCCCTTCAGCCCGTGGGTCCCCGTACGAGACCGCCAGCCTCGCAAGTGATTCCACGTAACTTCTAACTCGTCGTTGTGGAGGGTGAAGCCGTGGTCAAGGAGGGGCGCGAGGGCGGGATCGCCGGTAACGGTGCAGCCGGCGAGGTAGAGCGGGGAGACGTACAGGTCCCCGTCGGGTACGGAGGTCGGCACGGTGGACTCCAAGGCTGAGGGGGAGAGTTAGCGCTGCCGCCGGGAGCCGACGTGCGTGGTGAGCCTGGTCGGGGCGGACGGCGGCGGAGGTGCGTGCATTGCCTCGGCGTGTGTGCTGCGGGCGAGCGCCGCTGCGGTCCGGGGGCTGGGCCTGGCCGTGTCTGGGCGGGTGATCGAGACCAGGGAGCGGTGGCGGTCGGGGATCTGGTCCAGGACGCGCGGGACAGGGGCGGGGTTCGTGAACGCCGCGGTGGAGGCCGTGATGAGGTGCTGCGGGGTGTACTGGCTGAAGAAGGCCTGCCAGTTCGGCGTGTACACCGGGTCGGCGCCGGCGGACATGCGCCACGTCGACTTCGTGGGCGTGAGCAACTCGTCGTACTCGTGGAGCCACCCGACACGCATCTGATAGGCGGCGTGGCCGTCCGGGGAGACCATACGGAACGGCCGGGAGCCGTGTACCGGCTCCCACCGCTGTCGCGCGATCAGGGATGCGGGGCTGGTGCCCGCGTAGCGCTGTCCGCCGCTCAGGTAGTCGGCGAAGTTGTTGTGGAGTCCGTCGACCAGGGTCCCGGTGAAGGCGGTCACGATCTCGTGGGGCGTGTTCCGGTCGAACGTGGTGATCCAGTCGGGGACGCCGAGCGGGTCCTCGGCGAAGGAGATGGTCCAGCCGCCGTAGAAGCTCTCCACCGCGTTGGCGACGCGAACGCGCTGGCACGGACTGGTGTAGTAGGTGTCGGTGCCGAAGGCGATGGTCTTGGTCCAACCGGGAGCGAGATCAAGGGTGTTGAAGATGTTGCGGCTGCCACCGAGGCCTGCGAGGTAGCCGGGGCTGACCAGGACAGTCGAACGGGGGTCGAGGGCGCGGGGATCCGGGTTGGGCATGAGGGGGCCTTCGGGCGGTGGGGCACGGGTCGTTGAGCGGCTGGTGTGGGGGCACGTGGGCGTGGTCGCGTGGTGGGATCTGGCTGTGGGCACTGGAATCACCTGGTCCGGGAGGGGCGGGAGAGTGCGGTGACGTACGCCGGGACGTGCGGCTGAGGTGCGGCGGCGTGAGAGAAGAGCTCGGAAGAAGCCGCGGGACTGCGGCTCGTGGCCGCGCTCGCCCGTACGGTCCGCTGAGCTGTCGCGATGTGCTGGTCCGGGGGAGTCGTTGCGGGGTGTGCCTTGCGGGCGAATTCCGCGAGTGCGGCGTACACCGGTGTGAGTCTGCGTGCCGCGGTGGTCAGGGTGTATTCGGAGCCTCGGTCGGCGATGGGGCTGGTGCGGGTGATGAGCTGGTGGTCCTGGAGCTGCGTGATGCGGTAGTGGGAGGAGCCGGTGGCGAGCCCGGCTTCGTTTCGCAGCGCACCGCGAGGAAGGGGGCCGTGCTGGCCGAGGGCGTGGAGGAGGGGGATCGTGCCTTTTCCACGCAGTCGGCCGAGGGCGACTTCCACCCGCTCCGGCTGTACGCGCTCCGGCTCCGCGAGCGGCTCGGGGAATTCGGCGAGGTGGGTACGGTGCCAGGCCGCGAGCGCTCGGTGGACGTGGTGCGCGTCGCGGCCGAGCGGTGTGAGGTCGTACACCCCGGCCTGCGGCCGGTCCAGGAGGCCGCTCGCCTGCATGCGGCGCGCGATCTGGGCCATGGCGTGGGCTCCTACCCATGGGAGCGCGGAGTCGATGTCGGCCAGGCGCATGGGGCCGTGCTGCCGGATGGTCTGCAGGGTCCAGGTGGTCCAACGCGGCGAGAGGCGGGCGACGGCCTGGTCGACGAGGGCGGTGTGCCGGGTGGGTGCAGTGGTGTGGTCAGGCACGGTGGTGCTCTCCGGAGGGTGGTTGAGCGCCGTCAGCGGGACCGCGTGGCGCGTTCCGACGTGGTGCGGCTCGGGGCGGTGGGCGTTGCCGAGGGTTGCTGGGCGGTGGTGACCGGCTGCCCGCCGCGGTGCTGAGGGGAGCGGGCCCTGGCGGCTTGGGCGCGCCGGTCGTGCGGGGAGGCGGCGGTGGCCGCGCGTTCGCGCTCCAGCCGGAGTGCCGCGGTGCGGTAGGCGGCCTGGTCTTGGCGTTCGCCGACCGCGAGGAGGTAGATCTCGCGTTTGTGCTGGGAGGAGGCGGGAGCGTCACGGTATTGGATGACCAGCCGCCAGCGGGTTTCCGGGTCGACGTAGACCTTGTGGCAGCCCGCCAGTTCGCGCTGGAGGGCGGCGCCGCGTTCGTTGCCGTGGACCAGGTGCTGCAGTTCGAGCAGGGCCAGGTCGCGGATGTTCTCCGGTACGGCGCGCAGGTCGGCCAGTGCCTCGGGGTGGGCGGCGAAGGCGTACCGTGCCCGGCTCATCGCGCGCTCCTGCGGGAGTGCGGAGGAGCAGGTGCCGTTGATCGCGGCGGGGAGACAGGCGCGGGAGCTACGGCGAGGCCGTTGCCGTCGCCGTTGATCGTGGAGCGGGCGCGGGCGGCTGCCGCTCGGCGGCCGACGGTGTCCGGTGGGGAAGGTGCGAGGGGGAGCGGCGAGTCCCGCTCCACCATCCACGTGTCCGCCTCCTCGGCGCTGGCGAAGGCTCCCTCCCGCACGGTGTAGGTGCGCATGTCTTTGGTCGTCTCTTCGAGAAAGAGCCGATACGGCGCATCCGCGGAGTCGGGGTGGCTGTCTTGGACGAGGGTGCGTACCTCGACGCCGACATCGAAGGAGGAAGGGTTGTCGGTGTAGTGGTCCAGGACCTCGTACCGGTTGCCTGGGTTGGCCCGGAGCAGGCCCTCAAGGCGTGCCGTGAGCGCGTCGGCCGGGCGGGGCCCGCGACCGGGGGACGCCTCGACGGCTTCCTGCGGGCAGCCCCGGCGGATCAGCCAGTTCTGCGCCAGCGGAACGACCGGGTGGCGCTCGGACGTGAAGTCGAACGTGCGCTGCTCGACGTCCCGGGTGATGTGCAGCGTGACGTACTCCGCCGCCCCTGGGATATCCCAGATCGCGGACCGGTCGTACAGCAGCAGGTAGCTGTCGCGGCCGTCGGCGCTGTGGTGTTCGGAGAAGGGGACGAACAGGTCGTCCGAGAGCGTGACGGAGGCAAAGTCGTCCTCGATCTGCGCGGTGGCGGCTTGGAAGCTGTCGAGTCGGTAGTCCGGCGCAGGGGGTTCGTACGCGTTGGCCATCTCAGACTCCGGCGGGCTCGGGTGAGGCCAGCAGCCGGTGGTGGGGGCGGGCCGCGTTGGTGGTGCAGGCGCCGAACGGGCCATCGGGGGTGCGGAGTTGGAGCAGGGCCGGGTCGAGGTGGTCGCGGTGCCAGGTGGAGGGGCCGGTGAGGCCGGCCTGGACGTCGGTGAGTTGCTGCCAGACGAGCCAGAGGGCGTGCAGCCGGGCCACGGCCTCGGGGTGTTCCTGCCACTGATGGCACCACGGGCGGCCGGTGGTGATCTCCCGCCCGTAGACCGGCAGGAGCAGGTTGTGCACCCAGTTGGTCAGCGCGGCCAGTTCTTTGGCGTACGCCTGGGCGCCGAGCGCCAGGATGAAGACGGAGGCCGGGCCGCCGACGGCGGTGCCTTCGGCCGGGGTGGAGGCCGATGCCGATCCCGGGCTTTCGGGGTGCACGGGATCGGCCGGTTCGCCGTCGTCCTGGGATGGCTGGTCGTCGGTGAGTCGGGCGAGGGTCTCGCCCTGCTTGCGGCTCTCGGCGACGAGCCGGGAGACCGTGGCGACGAGGTCGTCGAGGTCGTGGTCCGGTATGCGTACCGGCTCGTTCTCGTGGGCGAGTTCGGACATGGCTACCCCTGGTGCGAGTTGCTGGTGGGTGGGGTGTCGAGGTTCCGGGGAAACGGGGGTTTGGCTCGGCCGGGAAACGGGTGTAGAAGGCGCAGGTCAGCGCGGCGCGCGATGGCGGCATAGGGGCCTGGGCGGGGCCAGGACCTGCAGGGCACGGGCGGCCTGTTGGGGCACAACTCCGTTGCCCAGAGCGGTCAGTTGGGCGGGGCGCCCCAGCCCGGGTGTGCCGGTCACCCAGCCGGGAGAAAGGCCTTGCATCCACTCCACGAACCGCGCACTGAGGCGGCCGGCGTCGTCGGTCGGCCGGGGCGCGGGACGGGTGGCGCGTTCCCAGCGGGTGATCGCGGCGGCGTACGGCCCCCAGATCTCGGCCCGTCCTCCGTGGCCGACGGATCCCCGAACAGCGGCAGTGACCGCGTGTGCGGGGTCCTGCTCGTGGAGCCCTTCCGTCGCCTGGCCGCGCGTGTGGTCGCGGCATCCAGGGTGGGCCGCAGGCGCGCTGCCGCCGACGGCAGGGTCAAGTCCCCGTTGCCGTGCCGCTGGTTGGGCGAGCCCTTGGTGCCGTCCGAGGCCTTCGGGGTAGGCAGGAGCCACTCGACCTCGTCCGCGAGGTTCGGGCCGTGGCCGCCCTGTTTGCGTTTCGCCGGGTGCTGGCTGCCCCCGTTGGTCCCGAGGTTGCTGGTCGGCGTCTTGAGCAGCGGTGATCCGTCCGGATGGCCAGGCGACGAGGAAAGCTCGCTCGCGGCGATGCGGGGCTCCGACATCAGAGGCGCGAAGCACACACCAGCGCGCATCGAACCGGATGTCGGCCAGGGAGCCGAGTACGGCACCGAGTGCGCGCACAGCAGGCTGGCCTGCGGTGTCTCCCAAACACCACGGGCAGGGTTCCACGTCGCCAGGGGAATCGGCGGGCGAGGTGAGGAGCCCCCGGACATTCTCGATCACCACCAGGCAGGGGTTGAGGGCTTCGATGGCGCGAACGACGTGGTGCCATAGACCGGACCGGGTGCCATCAGCCAGTCCGGCTCGACGGCCGGCGACCGAGACGTCTTTGACAGAACCCTGCCGTCAGGACGCACACCTCCGGGACTTCGGCCCAGTTCACGGCCGTGATGTCGCCGAGGTTCGGCACGGTGGGCCAGTGGCGGGCCAGGATCCGGGCGGCGCCGGGATCGATCTCGGCGTGCCAGGCGAGCGTGCCTCCGAGGGCGACCTGGACGCCGAGGTCCAAACCGCCGTAGCCGGAGCACAGGCTCCCGATCAACGGCGGCACGGCCACCGATGCCAGGTCAGCGGCCATGGCGGGGCGCCGGGGTGTAAGCGAGCCGCACCGGACCCGGAGCGGGTGGCTCCGCAGGCAGGCGGTAGATCGAGTTCGTCGGCCGTGCCGAACGGCTCAACGCCGCGAGGACGCGCGGTGGTGTGCCGTCGATCCGGTCCGCCGCGCTCCGCAGGATGCTGCTCGCCTCTCGGAGATCGTCGCGTACGAGCTCCATCCGCTCTTGGACGACACGGAACGCCGCCGCACGGGCGTCACGCAGATCGGCCGAGTCGGAGGCCTCGGCGAAGCGGCGCAGGAAGCCGAACTGGGCATACGCCTCGGTGTAGTTCTCCATGGCGCGTCCTGCGGGCACCGCCGCCGAGGTGTACGCGTAGATGACCGGCCCGAAGTCGAGCCCGGGGTCCTCGTCGACTGCGCGGAAGAGGACCTCGTCCGACAGATCCTTGATCAGCCCGGTCAGGGTGGTCAGTTGCTTGGATGCGGTGGCGAGGTTGAGCAGACCGCTGGGCCTCTGGGGGACGGTGATCCGAGCTCGCAACTTGTCGAACTCCAGGGCAACGGCGTACAGCTCGCCCTGCTCCGCGGAGGCACGACCGGTGTGATCTGTCATGACGGGCTCCGGCGGGTGGAACGGTAGGGAACAGGGGCGTGCGGGGCCGCAGTGGTTGTCGGAGCCGAGACGGCCGTCGCGTGGGGGCGGCTGCGGGATCGGGCCGCTTCGGCGCGGACCTCGGGCGGCGAGGCCGTCGGCCGGCTGTTCGTCTGCGGTGGCGCCGACTCATTACCCGAGGCGGCCTGGAGGCGGAGCCGGATCTCGTCGAGCGGGCCCAGGGCGTGCAGGGCGTAGCTGATCAGCTGTCCCGGGGCCAGGGACTCGTCGTCGGCGAGCGAGCGCACCTGCCGAGCGACGGCGGCGGCCGTGCGGACAAGCGAGGCCTGGACGACCTGCTCGCCGAAGTGCTCGGCCACCCCGGAGAAGGACAACGGGTCGCAGATCCGCAGGACGCGTTCGGCGACGAGCGTCCCGTCGGACAGCGCACCCCGGCGCTGGGTCTCCCACAGCACGGTCAGCTGATCGATGGGCTCGCCCCGGTGATGCAGGGCGCCCAGCGCACGGTAGATCTGCTGATGGTCCGTGTCCGCGAAGTCGCCAGGATGCAGCCAGTCGACGACGTCGAGCAGTTGCTGGGGCCGGGCGCTGATGCACCCGAGGAGGAACTCCTCATCGGCGAAAACCTGTTCGTCGACAACCTGCGGCTGCCGCGCCGACGACGTGACCGGCTCCGGGGACGGCACCGGTCGCGGCTCGGTGCCCCAGCGGTGGGCGAGATCGGCGAGCACATTGGACAGGACCTGGGCGTGGCGGACCGTCTCCTCGACTCCACCGCGGACGGCGTCGGCACGCGCGGCCTGGTGGAGGCGGATGGCGTGCTGGGTGACGCTGCGGTGGATGGCGCCCTCCAGGACCATCCGCCCGTACACGGGCGCGTGGTCGGGGCGCGGACATGCGGAGATCAGGGAGTGGGCGTACGACGCGGTGAGCCCGCGGGTCCGGGTGCTTGCCTCCTGGACGGTGTCCGTCACCCAGGACAGCGGGATCGGGTCTCCGCTCGTGCCCGTTGTTGCCGAGTGTCCGTCGGCGTGGAGCTTGAGCATCGAGGCATAGAGAGCGGCGTGTATCGGGCGGGAGAAGTGTTCGGGCCGCAGCCAGGGCGAGAGATGGTCGAGTTGGGCGGGGTCGAGGAAGACCGCGCCCAGGACCGCCTGCTCGGCCTGGACCAGCGGCGTCACCGCCGCTCCTTCCGCGCGGCCGTGCGCTCGGCGCGCAGCTTCGCGACGGCACGGTCGGCGGCGGCCATGTCGGAGGCGAAGCGGTCCAGTTCGCCGGTGAGGACGGGGTCCGAGGCGGAGATGGCGCCGGTCGGGGTGACCAGCCACCATGCGTTGCCGCGGCGTACGGCGGGAGTGCCGGCAAGCCGCTCGGACGGGCGGACGGATGCCCAGGTTGGTACGGGGTGGGACATGGGAGCACCTCAAGAAGAAGGGGGAGGCCGAGCAGCGGCTCGGGGAGGCGGCGGGCCGTACTCCCGCGCGTCTCGTGCGCGCGACGCGCAGCGCCGGGGCGGTCATGCCGCCGGACCGAAGTCGTCGCGGTGCGGCTGCTTGGCCAGCGCGCGCTCGGTGATGGCCGCGGTCGCCCGGGCGGAGGCGGCGCCGAGCCGGTCGGCGTCCGGCTCGCGGTACCAGGGCTTGAGGTCCAGGAGGGCGGGGCGCACGCCGGTGGCCAGCAGGAGCGCGGAGCCCTTGGGCAGGGCTCGGATCGCGTCGGCCGGCAACACTCGTTCCTGACGCGTCGACACCGAGGTGGACTTGCCCGACTCGCTGGTGGACACGGAGACGGTGCGTACGTCGTGGTCGCCGACGAGGCGGGAGAGCTTGTCGGCGAAGTCGGCGTCGTCGATGCCGGAGCCGACGAGCTTGATGGTCGCGGCGGACCACAGGGCGTCCATGCCGGCCTCGCCCCACACCCGTACGCCCTGGCGGTAGGACTGCAGGATCGTGATCGGGATGACGCCCCGCGACCCGAGGTGGGAGTAGAGGTCCGGGAGATCCGAGATCTTGCAGACGTTGGCGGCCTCGTCGAGGATCGCGAGCAGCGGGGCGTCGAGGCGCCCGCCGTCGCGTTCGGCCTGGATGACGGCCGCGCGCATCACCGCGTCGGCGGCTGCGGCGATGATCGCCGAAGCGGAGCCACCGCCGTCCTTCGACAGCAGGAACAGGGTGTCCTTGCTGGTCGCGAACGCCTCCGGCTTGAACTCCCGTACCTTCTCCAGGCCGTTGGGTGGAGTGACCCAGGAGGCGATGCCCGGGTCGAGGAGGCAGCTGGCGTACTGCCGGGCGGTCTCGAAGATGCCGTCGCGGGTCTCGACGGCTCCGGCCACGGTGCCCTGGAGCTGGGCGGCGACGCCGTCGAGGCCGGCGTCCTGCAGGAGGTCGATGGGGGTGCGGTCAGCGGGGGAGGCGAGCCAGGCCAGCACGTCGGTGATCGGCCGGTGGTCGCGGGCCGCGGCGAGGAACAGCGCGGTGAGGGTGTTGGCGGCGGCGGTGGACCAGAAGTCGCCCGAGTTGGACTCGTCCACGGAGGCGGTCACGAAGTGTCCGGCCAGGCGCCGGGCTCCGGCGAGATCGTGAGCGTCGGCGAGGATGTCCCACCACGTGGCCTGCGGGGCGTGAGCGATCTGCTGCGGGTCCAGCGTCCACACCGTGCCCACCCGGGAGCGTTCGTCGAGGGTCGCCGTGTAAGCGTCGCGGGCCGCCTTGTTGGAGGTCAGCAAGACCGGGCCGGGGGCTCGCAGGACCGCGGGGATCGCCAGTCCAGAGGTCTTCCCGGAGCGGGGCGCCATGATCGCGAGGAGTACGTCCTCCCAGGAGGAGCGGACCTCAGTGGCTCGCGGCTTCAGGGTGCCGAGCAGGACGCCGCGGTCGTTCGGGGCGACGGCCTTGGGCTTGGTGTCCTTCAGGCTGGGCCGCAGGTCGATGGCCTTGGCGGCGATCTTCTTGGGCAGCAGGTCGGCCAGGTCCCGCTGATCGGCCAGCCCGTTGGGGTTGCGGCGAAGGCGCAGCCACAGCCGGGCGCCGAGGACGGCTGCCGTGGTGAGCGTGACGGCGGGGAGCACGTAGCAGCCCGTGAGGACGGCGGGCCGGGCCAGGTGCGGCCAGAGGAGTTCGGGGTGCAGGAGCGCGTCGGTCGGCTGGAAGGCGGCCCACGGATCGGAGCCGGCCACGCTGTTGGCGAAGTTGCCGAACAGCCAGGCCAGCGAGCCTCCCGCCATGCCGAGACCGGCGATGCCGATCAGGAGGTAGAGCAGGAAGTCGGTACCGGTGGTGGTCGAGGGTGTGCTGGTGCGTGGAGATGGCAAGGCGGGATCCAGAGGGGTGCGGTCCTACGGGTGGTGGCGGGGCGGCACGTTGCTCTGGTGATCACGAATGGGCTCCTGGCGACTGTGGCGTGCAGGGGAATTGGACGGATCGGCTGGGAAGCGGTCAGCGAGACCGGCCCGGCCGGGGCATGTTGGGCGGCGTGATGGAGGGTTCCTCAGAGGCGGGCGTGGCTCCGGTGCGGGGGCTCGGGGCCGTCGCGTAGTAACTGGCGACGCCTTCCTGCCAGCTCCGCTTCCGGGGCGGCCCGAGAGCCCGCATTTGATCGCCGGCACGGCGCAGGTCATCGCCGAGAGAGACGAGCGTGGAAGCGGCGTCCTCGAACAGATGGGACAGGTCCCAGCCGTCATCGATATCGGCGACGTTGGCCTGCACGGCCGCCGCCTCGAAGAACTCACCGAGGCGGACGAGTACACCGTCATCCGGGTCCACGACGTGCTCTACGAGGTCGGCCGCCCCCGCGTACGTCTCGGCTCCGTTGAGTTGGTCGGTCAGGGAGAGGATCTGCTGCCCGTAGACGCGTGTGCCGAGGGGATCGGTGGGCGTCGTGATCCGGGTGACGTCCAGGCCGGGATCGAGTTCGACCCGGTAGCCGACCGCGCTGAGCATCCGGGCGGCATGGCTGGCCATCTGGGTCTCGCGCTTCTCGCTCATGTCCCAGGGCAGGCGGTACCAGAAGGAGCGCGGGGTGGTCTCGATGACGAAACCGGCGCGCTTGAGGAGGGTGAAGGCCAGTTCGTCCCCGCCCTCGGCGGTCACGTTGCCGGTCGGTTCGCGGGTGATGACGACGCTGGGTGTGGTGGACATGAAGGCCTCCGCAGGCGTATCAGAAGTGCGGGTTCTCGGTGGGCCGGTCGCCGGCGGTGGCGGCGGCCAGCAACTCGGGCAGGTCGGCGGGCTCGGCGTCGCGCTGATCCAGCCACCACCCGGCACGCGTCAGGGGACGTACGGCGTCCTCGATGGCCGCCCACTCCTCCTCGCTCGTGGTGCCTTCGAGGACCAGGGCGGTGTACGCGGCGGCCACGAGCTGGTGGCGGCAGCGGGTGCCCCAGGCGATGGCGCGGTCGGTGCCCTCCAGCGGAGGCATCCGGTACCGCGTCGACCATTCCTCGGCCTCGGCCTGCTCGGCGTCCCGCTTCTTCGCCAGCCACTCGGCCTTGGACTCGGCATCCTCGCCCTGGGCGGTGCGCCAGCAGTCGGTGCAGTCGCGCTCGGCGAGCCAGCGGGCGTAGCCGGCACGACGGTCGGCGGGACGGTCGGAGAGATCGGCCTGAGTGGTGTCCCCGCAGGCGTGGTTGATGGTCCAGATCTTCTTGACGGCCATGAGCCGGGCTCCTTCGTGAATCGAGAGGCAGGTCAGCGCGTACGACGGGGGCTGGACGGGGGAGCCGGTGAACGGGCTGCCTCGTCCGGGGAGTTGGGCAGGGTGGCCGGGCGGCTGGGGGAGGAGGCGAGAGCGGCGCGGGCGCGCGCGGTGTGTGTGACCGACGGGAGCTCGTACCGGGGCAGCAGCGGTACGTCGGCCAGGGGCGGGGCGTCTTCCGGGGTCAGGTCCGGCATGACCGCGAGGTCGAGCTGGGCGGTGACGAGCTGGTCGCCGAGGAACGCGAGGTGGTGGGCGATGGAGCGCAGGTGCTGGCCCAGTTCGCGGCCGTTGGGGGTGTCCAGCCGGTCGCACCAGGCGGCGGCCGTGTCGATGAACTCCTCTAGGTCGCCGACGACGCCATGGTGTTCGTCGAGGATCTGCTCCAGGACGTCGGCGACATCGGCCGAGCGGCGCAGCTCGTGCAGTTCCCCGGTCAGGGCGTCAGCGACTGCCCGGGCAGCGCCTGGCGTGCGGGCACCCCGTCCGGTGTCGGGATTGGCGGCGGCAGCATGATGCGGGGGTCGGCGGCGACCGAGAGGCCGACGTCCTGGAACTCGCGGCTCGCGCGGGCCACGGCCCGCACCGCAGTGTTGTGCGGGGTGTCGTCGGATAGCACGTAGAGATCGAGGGCACTGCTGTGGCGGAAGTGGTGCTTGCGCAGCACCTCGTCGAGGAACGGGTGATCGTCCGATATAGCGGCGACCACACCGAACTCCGGGTGGACACCGAAGGCGACATCGGGCTCGAGCTGCAGTTTCATGCTGAAGACTTCCTTCGGGTTGGGATGACCTAGCGGGTATGGACCGGCTGCTGGGGAGACTGGGCCGGGTGGAAGGCGACGGTGACGTCAGGTCGGCTCGGCACCGGAGTGCTCGCGCGGGCCGGGGAGATGGCGGTGGCTGCGGCCTGGGCTCGGCGCTGCCAGGTCGCCGGAGTCGGATTGGGACGTCCGTTGCCGCGGATGTAGGAGAACGCGTCGAACGCGAGGGCCGTGTTGTCCAGCCGCGTCTCGACGTACCGCAGATCGCCCTCGCCGTGCAGCAGCACGCCTTCGCCGGTGTGCGTGTCGGTGCCGACCGCGCGCAGCGTGCCGTCGGGATCGCGTACCTGGTCGTGCACGACGATCCGGGCGGTCCGGATGTCGGCATCGAGCGCGCGGGCGGAGGCGGAGACCACGTTCCCGCTGCCGAGGACCTCCGCGACGGTGCTGCTCTCCGGCTCCTCGAAGAGGCCCCGACCGGGGTCGGGCTGGGTGACGGGCTTGAGGTCGTACACGGCGTCGGAGGTGACGCTGTATCGCGCGGCGCGCAACGACTGGACGGCCTGCTGTCCGCGCCGCGTCAGGTCACGGTCCGGCTCGGTCAGGGCGTACAGGCGACTGCCGGGCAGTCGCTCGAAGCCGACCCGCTGCAGCAGGTGATCGGCGACGTGGTGGTCGTGCGACATCGCGGCGACGACGCCGTACTGGGTGTGGTGGGCGACGGTGATGTGCGGGGGTATTTCCGCCACGAGAGGTGCACCTCGCAGAGGTCGGGGCCATGCGGAGGACGAGGATGTGGCCTGAAGACGGATTTGGTGGGGCCGGGGAATCTGCGCTAGCGGGATCGGCGCCCGTGGTCGTGTGGGAGGAGGCCGGGCGGCGCCGCGGTGGTGGTGACCGTCGTCGGCGCGGCGCGAAGGCTGGCTGCGTGTGGGGACTGGGCACGGGCGGCCTGGGCCTGCGCGGACTGCTGTGACCTGTCCGTTCGGCGGCGCAGGGCTTGCTCGGCTCGCGCCATCTCGACGAGTACGCCGCCGCTCTCCATCCAGGTCAGGACGTAATGCCAGCCCTCGGCATTGCGCTCGACGACGGCCCTCGCGAACGCGGCCTCGGCGCGAGGGTGATCAGGTAGGAGCGCACCGGTGACGAACTTGAAGTCGGCCTGAACACGCGTGCCACCGTTCAACGCCTCGCGCAGCACCCGAAGCCGGTACGCCCACCGCCCATCCACACGATCCTCCGGATTCAGGACGGCGGACGTTTTCACGGCGTGGGCGACCAGGGCGGGACCGTGGTCGAGGAAGGGAGCGAACACTGCCCACATCTCCGCATCCCGCTGCTGCTGGCGCAGGTCGTAGCGCTCGTCGAGGGGCCAGTGATCGGCGTCGCACAGGCTGTCGGAGATCGCGTCCCACTCGGCGAGGACCCGTTCGCCGGCGGCTACAGCGACGGCGACCTGTTCGATGCGTGCCTCACGCACGGCCCGCTCGTAGCGGGGAAGGAGCCGGTCGGTCACCGCTGATGCCGCGCGCGCCGGGTCCGCGTCGACGACGATGCCGTCGGGTGCCTTCACCCGGTCCGCGACGTCACCGTCGCTCGGCTGCAAGGCGGCGACCAGGAACTCACGTGTGCGCCGCGGGCGGTCGACGACGACCAGCTCGCAACCGGTGTCGCTGGTGAGCACAGCGCTCCGGGACAGCACGAAATGCTCGAAGGCCCACTGCACATGCCCGTAGTCCCAGATCCGCTCCGCGAGCGGGAACTGATCGGCGTACGCGGCGTGCTCCCGATCGACAGTGGTCCACGAGCCAGGCAGCCGGGCGGCGAGACCCTGGGCGAACGCCGCAAGGTCCGCCGTCGGCGGTGTCCGCTCAGCCATGGCGGAGGCCCGATGCGGCGGGCGGCGGAGTCTGTCGGGCGTCGAGCCGTCGCGATTCGTCCAGGGCGCCGAACGGGCCCGTGGCCAGGTGGATATGACCGTGAGAGGCGTTGGCCGCGGTGGCGCGGAGGTAGCGCTGGACGAGCCGATGCACCACGCGGCGGATCTTGTATTGCTGAGGCATGAAGACGGACTTCCTAGGAACACTCTGAGCGGGGAGAATGAGGGGCCGGGACGTGACACCGGCCCCCGAACGGCACGGGAGCGATCAAGGTCGAGTGATCGCCGCCATCCGGGCGTCCGTGTCGAACAGCTCGCGTTCCCGCGGATGCAAAAGATGTTGAGTGATGAACGATCGGCCTGCCACCTTCCACAGGCCACGCCCCTTGGTGAGCGCGGAGACCGCCTGCGTTTCGATGCCGGTGAGTCCCAACAGGGAAGCTGCTGAGGCGAGTTGGTCGGCTTCCTGGCGGTAGATGATCCGGGTGGAGCAGTCGGTGAGCAGGCCCTCGGCCAGGGCCCGGCCCCGGGAACCGGCGTCACCGGCGGCCAGCAGATCGCTGAGGCGGTGGATGACCATCAGGTTCGCGATGCCCAGGCCGCGGGAGAGCTTCCACTGGCTCTGCATCCGTTCCAGAAGGGCGACGTGCCGCATCACGCGCCACGCCTCGTCGTAGATCACCCAACGTCGCCCGCCGGCGGGGTCGGCGAGTGCGGACTCCATCCAGGCGGAGGCGCAGGTCATCGCCAGGACGAGCGCGGTGTCGTCGCCCGCGCCGCCGAGGCGGGACAGGTCGATGGACAGCATCGGTGCGCTCGGGTCGAACGCCACGGTGCTCGGCGCGTCGAACATCCCGGCCAGGTCGCCGTGCACGAGTCGGCGCAGTGCGTGGGCGAGGTCCTCGGCGGCGTGCCCGAGGCGGCCGGACAGCTCGCCGAGCGCGGCATCGAGGCGCTCGGGGGAGCCGAGGACGTAGGCGACCTCACCCAGCAACGGCGTCGTCCCGTTGGCCTCGGCGTGCGCGACGACCTGGTCGAGCGCCACATCAAGGGCGGTGTGCTCCATGGGATGCAGCTCGCGCCCCAGGACCGTCTTCGCGAGCGAGCCGAGCAGCAGGAGGCGCCGCTTGCGGACCTCGCTGGTCCAGTCGTCCTCGCTGACGCCGTACGGCCGGGCCGGCGCATCCAACGGGTTGAGGCGTCCGGGCAGACCGGGGCCGAGCGCGATCGTCTGACCGCCCAGCTCCTGGGCCACGACGGTCCACTCGCCCTTCGGGTCGCAGGGCACGTAGATCCGGTAGCCGAAGGCCACGGCGCGCACTGCAAGGGACTTGGCCAGGGCGGACTTGCCCATGCCGATGATCCCGGCCAGCAGGATGTTGGGATTGGTGAAGCCGTCGAGGCGCCCGTACAAGGCGAACGGGTCGTAGGTGAAGGCCGCTTCCGCGTGCACGTCGCGGCCGATGTAGATGCCCTGCGCGCCGAGTCCGCCCTCGGCGAGGAAGGGGTAGGCCCCGGACGCGGTGGCCGTCGTCATCCGGTGGGCGGGCAGCTTGAGTCGGCCGCCGCGGGCGGAGGCCGGGCCGGGTCGGCCGGCGGGCGGGTAGGTGGCCCGCAGGTCGGGGTCGAGACCGGGCGTGGTCGGTCGGATTTCGGGGCGTGCGGCGTGTCGTGCCTGCTCCCGGGCGGCGGCGAACTGGTGCCGGGCGGTGCGCGCCGTACGGCGGTCGCTCTTGCGCGGGACGAACAGCGGGCTGGCACTGGCGCGGGTGGCGCGAGAGGGCATGGGGGCGGTGCTCCTGATGGTCAGTGGCGGGTGAGGCCGGTGAAGGGGTCGCGCAGATCGGCCGGGGTGTGGTCACGGCGGACGCGCACGGCGGTGGCCAGGTGGCGCTGGCACACGGTGAGTTCGGGCGCGCCCTCGGGCCGCCGGGCCCGGCACGCCTCCCGGGCGGGAAGACGGCCGGATCCGGGGTGCGGGGCGGCGTGGAACGCGGCGTGGAGGTGCTCGGCTGCCTGCCACAGCCGGATCCGGCACGCCCGCAGGTGGTCGCCTTCCACCCTGGCCACCGGGGTGGTGCGGGCGGTGTGGGCATCCAGCAGCCCGTACAGCGCGACGACGTGGGCGTGCAGGGAGTCGAGTTCGGCACGGCCGGCGGCGATGGGGGCGACCGGCATGTTGATCGCCTGATGGAAGTCGAGCGCGGCGGTGGCGAACGGGACGAAGTCCGGAGCCAGTTCGGGCAAGGGCTCGGTCGGCATGAGGGTGCCCTTCGGTAGAGCGCGAAGTGGTGGTGCGGGTGCGCTACGGGCGGGCGAGGGGCAGGGCGGCGTTGGTGAAGGCCTCGGCCTGCTGACAGGTCAGACGGCGCAGGTCGACGAGGGCGGCGACGGCGGCCGTCTCGATCGCGGCGCAGGCGGCGTTGAGTTGCTCGTCGGTGTCGGCGCTGACGGTGAGCAGGCCGGTGAGGGCGACGTCGGCGTGTCCGGCGATCAGCTGGCGCTCGCGCTGCTTGATGTCGGCGTACTCGACCGAGTCCTCCTCGGAGTCGACCTGCCCCTTGCGCTGCCGCTCGGCGGCGTCCGCGATCACGGTGGCCTTGCGGCGCTGTACGTCCTTGAGCGCGGAGTCCAGGCCCTTGGGCTCGTACGTCAGCGAGAGCGTGCGGCGCACGCCGGAGGTGAACAGGAGCTGGTGCAGGAAGCCGGGCGAGGTCTCGATGCGGGGCCAGTTCTCGATCCAGAACGTGGCGTGGTGGGCCGAGTCGGTCTGGATCCGGTCGGCCTTCTCAACCAGGACGACGGGGCCGGCGGCAGCGGGCTCGGCCTGCGCGCGGCCTGTGGCCGACCACTGCTCCAGCGCGGCCGACGCCTTCGGGTCGTATGCGGTACGGATGACGGCGGCGATCTCGGCCGCGTCCAGCCAGCCGCTGGGCGCCAGGCCGGCGTTGCGGGCGGCCTGGACGAAGGTGGCGGTGAGCTGGGCCAGGACCGCGAAGCCGCCGGTGAGTCCGCCGCCCGCCTGGTTGATCAGGCGGCGGGCGGCCTTGAGGTCGAGGGCGAGCGCGACGTACGCCTCGTGCGGGGCGGCGGCCGGTCCGGCGGCGGCCAGCAGATCGCGGTAGATCGGTCCGGCGAGGTGGGTCGCCTCGTTGCCGTGCTCGTGCCAGTAGCGGTTGAGCGCGTCGCCGGAGTCGGGCACCGTGCGCTCCAGGACCTGGACCCGGGCGATGTGCCCGGTGCGCGACAGTGCCGCCAGCGTGCGCCCCCAGCCCGCCACGTTGCTGGACTGGGTGGCCGGGTCGAGCAGCGCAAAGGCGCGCGAGGAGACCTTCACGACCGCGGTGAGCGTGCCGTGGTGCGGATCGTGTACCGCGCCGAAGTGGCCGCGTGGGGCGGTGACCACGCGCAGGGACGCCGCCGTGCCGGGGAGATGGAGCAGGCCCTGGCGGCGCGGCCGGGTGGAAGGCCGGGCGAGCCAGAGCAGTTGTCCCCGGAAACGACGCAGCGCGTACCCCGCGGCGATAGGCGCCCAGTCGGCAAGCGACCGTCCACGATGGCGGACGAACACCGCCGCCAGAACGACCGCCCACAGCGGGATGAGCATGAGCGCCCCGGTGACGCCGGAGGTGAGCAGCACCGCGAGCAGCAGCAGCCCGGTGACGGTGACGACGATCAGCTGAGGAGCCGACAGGCCGAGCAGGACACCGCGCCGCGAGCGATGCGGGAACTTCACGGTGGCCGGGCCGTCAGGCTGAGAGGTGTCGGAGAGCATGGCGAAGCCGTCCTTGGAACGTGGAGAGCAAGAAGGAGAAGAGGGGGAGGAGACGGGGCGGGCGGCGCCGGAAGCCGGCGAGTGCCGCCCGCCCCGTCAGGCGAGGGCTACGAGCCCGATCCACCCGGCGGCTCGGGGTAGACCCACCGCTGCGGCGTGGCACCGCCCTGCGGCGACGGACCGTTCACCGGTCCTGGACGCCTGGACGCCGGCGGATCCAGGTGCGTGATGCGAGGCTGGGCCACCGCCGCGCCCTGCGGCGTCGGCCCGGAGGCGACTGGAGCCGCGTCGGCCGCCGCCTCCTGGCCGGGACGCTGGATCAGCGGTTGCCCGCGGTCACCGTCGGTGGGAGGCCGCCGGATCAGCGCCCGGCCCTTGTCGCCGGTGGCGTTGGGGACCTCACCGAAGCGGAAGTGGGTCTGCTTCGGCTGGTCGTCCCCGCCACATCCGCCGGTGGGGTCGATACCGGAGGCGACACCGCCCCAGCCCTGGCCCGGAACCTTCGACGGGCCCTGCGGAGCCCGCATGCCGGTGCCGGCCTGCATCGCGAGCTGGCCCGCGGTCTTCGCAGCACCGGCGGCCACCGCGACCCCCGCGACGCCCGTACGGTGCAGGTCGTCCTGGCCGCCGCCGTCGGCCGCCCAGTGCACGAACTTGTACGTGGCGTAGGGGCACAGCATCACCAGGACCATGACGACGATGCCCGCCATGGCGTCGGACAGGGCGGCGAGTCCGTCGGACGCGTCGCTCTTGCCCATGGCCGAGACGCCGAGCAGGAACACGATCGTCATCAGCAGCTTGCTGACGATCAACGTGGCCGTCGCCTCGATCCACCCGCGCCGCCAGCGCCGCGCGACTTCCCAGCCGCCGCCCGCACCGGCGAACACCGCCAGCGTCACCAGGACCAGGATGCCGACCTTGCGGGCGACCATCACCGCCCAGTACAGGAACGCGCCGATGGCACACCCCAGGCCGACCATGGCGGGGATGGTCCAGCCCAACGCGTACATCGGGCCGAGGTTGTTGACCTCGATGACGCGGCGGATCGCGTCGTCGACCGACGTGTTAGCCGCCTTGAACAGTCCGGCGGACAGCGCGTCGACCACGGTCAGTGCGACGGTGGTGCAGGCGATCGCGGCGAACGCGAACAGCACGCCCGCCACTGTCCCGGTCACCGCCTGCGCGAGAGCGCTCTCGTCACGGCGCCAGGCCGCCCGCATCAGCTGCAGACAGAACGTGGCGACGGTCAGCACGAGACCGATGGGCAGCAGCATCTCGTAGTTGCTGCGGAACCATTCGGCGTTGAGATCGACGGCCGTGGTCCTGTCGACGGCCGTCGAGGCGAGGTCCGCGGCGGACTGGGCTAGCTCGCCCATCGACTTGGCGATCCAGGCACCGATGCCATCGGTGATCGCCTCGCCGGTCGAACCGACGACACCGCCCACGGTGTCGCACACCGCGCTCATCAGGGGAAGGTCACAAGCCCCCATGAGGGCGCCTCCTTTCTAGGATTTCGGGGGCTGTCAGGGCGCGACGTTCGGCAGCACGCCAACCAGGGCACAGGCCTGGTCGGGGCGGCACTGGACGGCGAGCGTCGTGGAGCGGGACTCGGCCCCGGCCCCGGAGCCCTTCCAGGCGATGGACTGCTTGCCGGTGACCGTGACGGCGTAGACGTACGCCTCGGTGATCGCGCCGGGGTCCTCGGCCAGGGCGGTCTTGAACGCCTGCGGGAAGTGGCCCTCGCCGATCTTCGCGCTCGCGTGCTGGCGGTTGTCGTGCATTCGCGACCACAGCACCGAGCCGGGGATCTGGTCGGAGACGGAGTCCCAGTCGGCGTACTTCTTCTCGCCGGTCATCCACCGCTTGAGCCCGGCGACGTGCTCGGCCCGGGAGAACGAGCGGGTGTCGTACGTCCACAGCGCCTGCGTGGCCGCCTTGGCGAAGACGATCGGATCACTTGTCTTGGGTGGTGCCGCAACCGTCGTACGCTCGCCGGGGGTTGCCGTCGGCGAAGCGGACCGCTGCGTGGAGGTCGGAGTCGGCGCGGGCTTCGCGGAGGCGGGGCTCTCCGTGCGGGTCAGATACGCCAGGAGCCCGGCGACGGCCAACAGCACGGCCAGAACGAGACCACCGAACAGGGCACGCCGCAGAACCGAGGACGGCGCCCCGTACGTGCGCTCCTGGGGGATGAGGGAACGTTTCCTCGACATCAGTGAACCTGCGTCCCCATCGCCGAGAAGAACGCCACGATGCCGTTGGCCGCGCCGAGCAGCAGCGCACACCCGGCGGCGATGACCGTGCCCTTCTTCCCGTTCGCCTCGGCCTGGTGACCACCGCTGTGGTGGCCCCACGCCCAGACCATCGCGGAGATGGCCAGGGCGCCGACCACCGCGACGATGCCGAAGAGGTTGATCGAGGAGACGACGTTCTTCAGCACGCTGAGGCCGGGGAGACCACCCTCCTTCGGTGTGATGCCGGGGTTGTACGCCAGATACTGGGCGTGCTGCATGAGCTTCACTTGGAACTCCAGTGCGATTTTGGGTGCGTGACGACCCGGGAGGGGATGGAGCGAGGGGGGAGGAGAAGCCGGTCAGACGACCCGGCGGGCGGCGACGATGTCTGCGCGCCAGTCGGCGAGGGTCGAGATCTTGACCACGTCGCCGGTGTGCGGGGCCTGCAGGATCAGCCCCTGGCCGATGAACATCCCGACGTGTTCGGGCACTGCGGCCGTACCGCGGGTGAACAGGAGGTCACCCGGCTTGAGGGCATCGACGCTGACCGCCTTGCCCTCCTTGACCTGCGTGTACGTGGTCCGGGAGATCGAGACGCCGCCGGCCTTGTACGCCGCCTGCATCAGTGACGAGCAGTCGCACCGTCCCATCGGGTCCTGGCCGTGCGGAGCGGAACACGTACCGCCCCACTGATACGGCGTCCCGAGCTGGCCAATGCCCCAACGGATCGCCGTGCGCACCGACTTGGGCGCGCTGGCCGGGATCGTGTACCCGTCGGGCACGGAACCCGCGGGAATCGTGCCGAAGGAGGACCCGTCCTCGCCGGTACCGCAAGCGGTCGCCGTCGCGGACGCCGTCTGCTCGGCCTCACCGCCGGTGCCGCTGCCCTCGCCGGAACTTCCGTTCTGATCAAGCGACTTGGCGATGGCCTTCTGCAGGGCGGTGGCCAGCGGCTCCCACGTCGCGTACGCCTCGGGATAGCCGCTCTTCTGAACCTCCTGCGCGGCCTGGGCGATGGTCATCGACTGCCAGCCCGAAACCTTAAGCAGGCCCTCGTAGAACTTCGTCGAGGCATGCACCGGATCACGAACCTCGGCAGCCGTACCCCAACCCTGGCTGGGACGCTGCTGGAAGAGGCCAAGGGAATCCCGGTCGCCGTAATCCAGGTTCCGCAGACCCGACTCCTGCAGAGCCGTGGCCAGGGCAACGATCTGCCCCCGCGCCGGCACCTTCATCGCGATGCCCGTGGCCTGGATCGTCTCGGCGTTCGGAATCTGCTCCTCGGGATCATCCAGCCCCGAAACGGACACGGACCCCTTGCCGTCGCCCTTGAGGATCGACTTCACCAACTTCGCGACCGCCGCGCTGTCCACAGCCTGTGCGCCGTCCGCGGAACAAGCGGCCTGAGCACTGCTGGAACCAGCGAGAGCGACTGCAACCGGCGCTATCAACAACGTCGGGCCAAGCGCCACGACCCCTGCTATGGCTACGACCTTCTTCACGGACGAAGGCCCAATGCCAAACAGCGGCACGGGGAATTGGACCCCGGGGAGGGGCGGGCCTGGGCATGCTGCATCGGCAGCTCCTTACTCGTAGGCAGCGCGGCGCAGGCGTTCTCGTCGAAAAGGCCACCGACACCACGCCGGTAATGAATTCGCAATCCCTGTGGGAAGCGGGGAAACCAGGGCCGGGAGCTGCTAACTCCCGGCCGCTGGACCCCTACTTACTGAAGAGCGGCAGCCAGCCGCGTTCGTAATCTCACTCGCCACATGGGGAGTCGCCTTCGCCGATTAGAGAGCCAGTCGGTGGGGTGTCGTACACGCCGCCCTTGGACGGAACAGGATGCATCGACACAGGTCAGCAGGGATGGAACCGGATCCCGTCCTGCGAACACGGCGAGACTGTAGAGAAGAATTTCGGCCGCACCAAACGGCCCCCGCGGCGGGTGGTTCCGGGGAGTCGAGCCGAGGTCCTCCTCATTGGGCGCGGCCGGAATTCACGGTTAACCTCCAGCGCATTGCTCACCACGGTGGCTGCTTGCGCAGTTCCGCGGAGCGATCCATGCCGACGTGCCCATCCCTCCGCGTGCGGAGAAAGGGTGCACGACTGCCTCCCTGAAAGAGAGAACCGCGCAATGCCATACACCCTGCACCGAGGCGACGCGCTGACCGCCCTCGCCGGCATCCCCGACAAGAGCGTCGATGCCGTGATCACCGATCCGCCCTACAACAGCGGCGGCCGGACCAGCAGCGAGCGCACCGGCCGCTCCGCGCGCGCGAAGTACACGTCGGCGGACGCCGAGCACGACCTTGCCAACTTCCCCGGCGAGAACCGGGACCAGCGCTCGTACGGCTTCTGGCTCACGCTCCTGCTCACCGAGTCCTATCGCGCGACCGTCGAGTCCGGCAGCGCGCTCGTCTTCACCGACTGGCGGCAGCTGCCGTCGACGACGGACGCACTTCAGGCCGCGGGCTGGACCTGGCGGGGGATCGCGTCTTGGCACAAGCCGGTCTCCCGGCCGCAGAAGGGCCGACTCAAGCAGTCGTGCGAGTACATCGTGTGGGGAACCAAGGGACCCGTCGACGCCAACCGGAACCCCGTCTATCTCCCGGGTCTCTACACGGCGAGTCAGCCGAGGAAGGACCGCGTGCACATCACACAGAAGCCCGTGGAAGTGATGCAGGAACTCGTCAAGATCTGCCCACCGGGCGGAACGGTCCTCGACCCCTTCGCAGGCTCGGGGACGACGGGCGTTGCCGCGTTGCGGGAGGGGCGTCAGTTCGTAGGGGTCGAACTCTCCGAGCACTACGCGGATATTGCGGAGCGTCGGCTTCAAGGTGCACTCAGCCGGGACGACTTCGAACTCGCCGGTCCCGAAGAGTGAGACCGAGAAACTCTGGCGACAGGGCCATAACGCAGAAACGGGCGGTGTTCCACGAGAGTGGTGGAACACCGCCTGTTGTCAGGAGGACTTACGCTGCCTCGATGCTCCGCTGGATCAGGTCGGTCGCTAGTGCCAGGTCTGCGTGCGAGCCGATACGAACCTCGACGCCGTCACGGATTCCGAGGGCTCCGAGGCCGCGCATATCCCGGGAGAAGCCCTCCTTCAGCTCGACCGTTTCCGGATTCAGCCTCAGATTGACCACGAGTAGCCGGTTGCGCGGCTGCACGCGCACCGTGGCCACGTTCACGATCCGCCGGTAGGCGACGTAGTGGACCTGGCGCTCCCTGAATACATCCCTGTGGGACAACAGGAGCTCGTCGAGATCCGTGTACAGCTCCTTGAGGTCCTTCGACGAGTCATCGAGATACTGCTGAACCGACTTTGGCGCCGGAGACGTTGCGTGGGGCGATCCCGACGCCCTGCCCCGCGCCGATGTGCGGCTGGCGTCGGCGGACGCGATGAGCTGCAGCGTGAGCACATCGCCGAAGACCCGGTACGTCACCAGGTCGATCCGGTGTCCGATCACCTCCACAGCCACTGTGTCGTGGTGGGTGAACGCCCCGGCGACGCAGACGATCCGCGGAGCGCTCCAGTCGATCTCCGCGGCAGTCTGGTTGCCGAGCTTCTCCCGGGCCAGACTTTCGAACTCGTGATGGTGGTCGTGGAGCCACCACAGGTACGAGAGCCCCTGGCTGATGACGTTTTGGTCGCGGTTGCGCTTGTACTCGACGATTACCGGAGTGCCGTTCTCGTCCAGTCCGAGGGAGTCGATCCGGCCTCCGTGATGGCCGGTGCGGTACTCGGTTGCCAGGAAGCGGATGCCGAGCATCGCCTCCATGTTGGCCTCGATCAGCCGCTGCAGCTCCACCTCCACCCCCACGGACGCTCCCGAGATCTCCGTCGCCTGCCCGCCTCTCACCCTGAAGATTTTCAGACTGCTCATGAAGCCTCCCCGCCCGACCTTGATCGCCGATGAGGAACAATGGGGGCGAGGAAGCATTTATTCCGGCCCCAGGCGGATCGGCCTTGATGCCTGGCGAAACCACTCACTGCTGGAAGTACCCAAAACTGAAGTGTGCGGCCGAAACTGGCGGTGGCGAGCACGGAGCTACTGGAGCCGACGGCCTGTTGAGTGAGGGTGTCGCGATCTCTTCTACATCCGATTGCCCGGCAGGGCCAAACGGAATTTGCCGAAGAAGCTTGACCCTCCTGCTGTACGAGGAAGCGGAGGAGACCTTTGTACATCGGTCATGATGACGGCGACGGTGCTGTCGTGGGGCAGTTTCATGTTGGGCGGCACAAGGATGGAAAGCCAGTAGCTGCGTCCTCCTGGCGGGTCACGACCAGGGCGCAGCACGTGGCGGATGCCCTTGTCGGTTACTACGAGAACGCCATCCTGGCTGGAAAGGCCAAAGACGGGAGGGCCGCTGAGGTGGTTACCGGCTGCGACCGCGTTCCCATCCTTCTTGTGGGCCAGAGGGCCGTGACACTCCGCATGACGCTGAAGGGAGCTGGGGAGGTCTTCCATAGTTGCGACGGGTATCGGTTCCTCGATCCTGCGCCGCAGTACGGCGAACCGTGTGGGTGCCCACCGACCTTGGAGGAGCGCAAGTCCGCCGCCGCAACCGGCCGTGGGCCAGTGCCTGAGACTCGGATTCGGTTCCGGCTGGCTGAGCTGCCGAGCGTCGGGATGTTCGTCCTGAACTCCTCTTCCTGGGCGTTTGCTGAGGCCCTTCCTCAGTTGACGCATGCGCTGGGCACGGTGAGTGGGCCCGTGAAGTGTGTGCTTCGCTACGACATGGTGGAGTTCACGACACAGTCGGGTGTGGCCGTCAGCTACCGGAGGCCAGTAGTAGAGCTGGCGGGGATCCATTTCGGCGGCGAAAGCATGGAGCTCGCGGCGTGAGCCGAGTTGGTGTTGTCCCTCAACTGTTGTTACCGGCATGCGCTCTAAGCTACTCATCGCGATGGGTGAGCACGACGCGTGCAGCTGCGGACTTGTCGGGTTCAGCGGCATGGCTGAAGAGGTTCATGAGGGCCGTTCCTGCCCCGGGATGACCCAATTGCTGAACGAGCGCTCCGTAGTAGTAAGCCAGGCCGGCCATTACTGGACCATCACCGCTTTGAACCTCCATGGCCCCGTTGCGCAGGCCTGCCATGAGGAAGGGCAGCGACGAGGCTGAAACCCAGGGCTGGGTCAGGGCTTGGACGGAAAACTTCTGCAGATTGCCGAATCTATGAGAGGGCAACGTCGCCCGCCAGAGGCCCGTGTAGGCAGCTGCTAGCCAGGCCGAAGCATGGTCCGGCTGACCGCCGATGATCTGTGCAGCTGCATCGAGGACCAGCTGTACTACGGACTGCGCATCGGTCCAGGCCGTCGGCCGCGCAATTGCGGCAGCTACGCCTTGTGCGAGCCAGCCGTCGGCCTGCGCTGCGAAGCGGTACAGGTCGCTCGAGAAGGGGATATCCATGTAGAAATGCCGCAAGAGTTCAGCCTTCAGAGCCACTGACTCCTGCGGTGCCACGGTCTGCTCGCGTTGGCACGCGTCGATCAAGGCGAGCGTCCCGAAGGCGGGTACGCCCACCGACCGGGCGAGCGTGCGCAGCGCTCGGTCGTCGCACCACAGCACCAGGTCTTGTTCCTTGGCATGGTCCAAGGCCGTGAGCCACGCCTCCGTACCGCGGCCGTCAGGCGCCCACGGCAGTGCCCGCAGTTCCGGTCGGGCCACCCGCGGCAGCGACCGCACGATGTCTGCGGCACGTTCGAGGGTGCGACGCAAGGCACTCACCTGCCCATCCGGAGCAAGGTGCAGTGTCGCCCGTGATTCGTGCGCGTTCCAGACCAGCGTGGCGTCGGACCGCAGGGCGAACGAGTCGAGGGCGTGGAACGCATCGCCGACGATCTGGTCGGTCGTCACGATGCTCTGGCAGTAGCCGATGAGCCGTTCGGTGGCGCCCGGCTCCAACAGGGCAAGTGACACCGCCGTACTCGTATCCACGACCACCCGCCGGTCCAGCGTGGCCTGGATGGCGTCTGCTTCTGCCGCGTTCGCGATCGGGTCGGAGGCGAACAGGCCAGGCGGTCCTGCGGTGAGCCGCACACACAACTCGGCGTATGACCTGCCGCTCACCAGGGTCAGCATCCCTACGGGAAGTTGGCCCTGATTGATCCGCTCCCGGATTTCCCGACGGTCCTCGTCCTCGTGCTCGCGGCGGAGCACCTCGCCGATCTGGTTGAGTGCGGCTTGCGGATCGGCGGCATCGAGTGCACGGAAGTAGACGCTGTCGGGGAAGCGCTCCAGGTAGTCCGAGCTCGCCTCACGCAGCAGCTCGGCCGCCTCTGCGGGCATGGGCTGGGTCGTGCTGGTGCGCCAGTGAAGAGCTCCGAGGAAGAGTCCTAGCAGTTCTTCATCCTGTGGCCACTTCTGCATCATCTCCAGCGCACGCCCGACGAACTGAGGATCAGCAGAGTGACGTGCACCGAGCTGAACCCACAGGAGAGCTTCGTCCCGGCGCCGGGGCAGAGCCGCTTCCCCGAGTTCGGTGAGAGTCCGCCATGCTTCGTCGGGCCGTGCCCGCGTCACATAGCACTTCACCAGGGCCCAGCGCGCGTCAAGACTGTGTGGATCCAGTTCTAGGAGCGCGATTGCCGCGTCCGTGGCCTGTTCCCAGTTCCCTGTGGCGGACTCCGTCTCAACGAGCAGCTCATACATCGCGCTTTGCGCTGCCCAGCCAGGGCCGGCGATCCGCAGTGCGCTCTCCGCGCCCTCCTTGGCCTTCTTGTAGTCCCTGGCTTGTTGGTAGGTACGGGCTGCCATTGCCATCAGCTGCGCATCGCGCCAGTGGGTCGCGGCTTCTTGCAGGGTGGCCGCGGCCTTGTCGAGATCGCCGAGTTGCTGATAGCGGTGCGCCAGTTTCAGGGCGGTGATAGGACTGTGGTTCGCGTTGGCGCGCAGAACTGAAAGATCGCCGCTCGCCGTGCCGCTGACGGCATGGGCGAACTTCTCGAGATCCGCTACCGCCTCGGGATACTCATCCTTCAAGTGAGAGAGCTCCGGCAGGTTCCGCCCAGACTCCACCAGCCCCATGGCCGCCATGAGCTGTTCGGGCCCTGGCGCCGCTGCATCCCATGCGCGTTGCCAGGCCTCGGCTACGCGCTCGTCTTCGCTGTCACTGCCTGCGCGGCGTTCTTCGAGCACGGCCAACACCTGCGCCTTGGCGAACGGGCGCGTGACTACGCTCAAGAGCTCGCGCGCCCGGTTTTCGCGGCCGGTCAGAGCCGCGATCAGGGCACTTTCCTCCTGGACCCGCGGGTCGTCCGCTTCTTCCGCGACGGCCTCTCCTTCTGGAGCCGGCTGCGAGAGAGCCCACGCGGTTGATAGATCTTGGCTGAACAGGGCGGCCTGCATTGCCAGGACGGCCGCCGCCGCGCTGTCACCGAACCATTCCCGACGTGCGTTGCGCACCCGTATGGCGACAGCCAGAGCCTCTTGTGCGTCGGCGAGCTTACGACGCGCGGCGCGGCGCGTGGCTCGCTGCAGCAGAGCCTGTGCCAGCGCCAGCCCAAGCTGGGGAAAGCGTGCGACGTCCGCTTCACGCAGGGCTGGCAGGGCCTGGTCGGTCAAGTCCTGCCCTACGAGCGCGTCCGTTCTCAGGAGGAGCTGCAGAGCCTGAGCGCTGTCGTCAGGTGGTGTCCACTGGTCGAGGTGGTGAAGGACTGCGACCCGGTCACCGCCGAGGAGGGACTGCAAGGCCCTGACCAGCGGTGAGTCGAGATCTTGATGGGCAGTCAGATACGAACGTGCGCTGCCCGCTGTCATTGTCTCTGCCAGGAGAGCAGCCCGTACGACCAAGAGGTCGCGAGGATATCCGCCTTCACGTACCGCCCGGTCATAGAACGAGGACGAGGCGTTGCGAGCATCGTATGCCGACGCCACTTGGGCCAGCCAAGAAAATGCGTCGGCGGGCGCATCGGTGAGCCACCGTGGCTCGTGCTTGGCCCACTGCTCCAATGTGTTCTTGCGCGCACTCCTGCCCATAGGAAGCTGCTGGACGACCACTTCCACGTCAGACCAGCGATCACACAGCTGCCGTGCTTCCGCTTGGAGCAAAGGCGGCAAGGTGGCTAGCCCTTGATCGAAGCCGGACCGGACAGCCCCCGCCGTTGTGCCCGCGTCGGTCACATACTGGTTCTCAATGTACGTGACTACGTTGTTGTCACCGATAGCCGAAGCGATGATGGCTTCGCCAGCCGCGACGGCTCCCGGACCGGCGGACACCGTCCGAGTGACCTCGCCTGGAATTGCTCCAATTCCAGGCGCGGCTGTCTGTCCCTTTAGTCGCTTCCAAAACGGTTTCACCGTTCGCTACCGTCCCCAAGGGCGCTGTCCGTGATGTCACCGCCGGCCGCGATCCCGTCTCTCCCCGCTCGTACGTCATCCGCGTTCCGCCTCGGTGCAGTGCTGCCGGGCGTCGAGTGGGGACCGGTCACCTTTGAGTTGGTTCCGATTGCGGAGCCAATGATGTTGCCGCCGGCCACGACCGATCCGCGGCCGCCGCGCACGCGACGGCCAGTGGCAGGCCCGCCACTTGTGCTGCGGAACAGGGCGATCACAGACACCAGCAAGCCGACCAATGCGACGACCGCACCCACTAGTCCTACGGTCTGTTCTGTCGTGTCCGGGTCTGCGAAAACAGCGACCAGGGCCAGTCCGACGCTTGCTAGGCCGGTCACCGCTGCCGTCACTGATACCCACACGCGTGCCGTTCCCGTCATAGCCACCAGTTCACCGATCTTTCGCCAACGCTCGTTCTGCCCGGAAGCGCAGGAGTGCCCTCAACGACCCTCTGATGAGACCGTAGCGGCAACGTGCAAGGTCAAATACCTAAATCAGGTTGCAGCTGATGAGGCAGCGGTCTGCGCGCTAGCTGACTCGGACAGCGGCGGCGGTGAAACAGCAGCCGCAATACCCGAACGAGCCTCCCGAACGGGGGCTCAGCGGCTACCGTCCAAGCCATGATCTACCGATCAAGGCGTCTAGAAGCACTTCTCGGCAGCTCCTTCGACACCGTCACCTATGCAGAACTGGCGGCGTTGGTCGGCATGGCAGAGGCCGCAGAAGCCGAAGACCTCGACTACAAGCGTGAAGCGCTTGCCGCCACCGACGAGCAGAAGGCTGAACTGGCCAAAGACGTGGCGGCCTTCGCCAATCATGCGGGCGGGGTGCTCGTGATCGGCATGGCGGAGGCCAAAGGTCTTCCGTCGAAGGTGATGGACAGCAACCTCTCCGACGGCCACCTCCGTCATCTCCACCAAGTTGTCGCCCGCCATACGGCACCCGTCGTCCGGTTCGAGATGCGCCCGGTCCCTAATCCGGCTTCTCCGGGCAAGGGGATCTTGCTCATTGCAGTGCCTCGAAGTCCCCAGGCTCCCCACGCAGTGACGGCCTTCGCGAAGACTGTCACCGAGGCGCTGATGTACCCCCGGAGAGGTGCAACGAAGACCGACTGGCTGACCGAGACTGAAGTCGCCACCGCCTACCAGCGGCGATTCACCGCAGCCGCCGACCGCACACAGCGCCTCGCGACCGTCGAGAGCGAACTGCTGACCTCGCTACCTCAGAGCAACAGACCCCATCTCGTTGTCTCCGTGGTGCCAGAGGTCCCCGGTGACATGGTCATCAATCGAGAAGCCTTCCAGCAGGTGCAGGCCGAACTACTCAGCACAAGTTTGATCGGCGAAGACCAGCGCACCTTCGAAGGAGTACGCATCGGTTCACGTCGGTTCATTGCCTACGGCGGCGATCCGACCGGGTACTTCTACAACCAAGCCGAGCTGCACCGTGACGGATCCGGAAGCTGGGCCCTGCGCGTTGTGGGCCACACAAGCACCGCCAACTTGCAGGAGTTCAATTGGGCGGAGCCGGACACAGTGGTGTGGCTGCTCATGTCGGCTCTGCATGTGCTGGGGGCGCATGCCCGCGACCGTACCGGTGCCACCGGCACCGCCCTCGTCAAGGTCGCTCTCGTTGATGCCCCGCACAACCACCCGCGCGGCCCGGGCAGGCCGAGCTTGCATCCCTTGCTGTCCTTCCGGCTCGACCTGCTGAAGGCGACTGGGCAACGGACGCCATTGAGTACTCAGACCTGCGCGTATGCCGATGGTGAGGCAGTGGCATTTCTCGACGATCTGGCCGATGCCGGAACCGGACTGGTCCAGGCCGCATCCTTGCTGTCCGACGAGCTCGTACAAGCCTTTGGTATTGCCGAGGCGGCTCCGTTGACGCGTGACGGCAAGCTGCGCCAGCACGAATGGTCCGCGCAGCTCCGTCCGGGGCAGACTCAATGGGCTCAAGCTCATGACATCGAGATACTTACGCGATGATGGAGAGGCATCCTTCCGACGGAGTAGGCGCACAAGAGGAAATCAGTGGCACTAGAGCGTGCACCCCTCTACGGTGAGGATTACTTCGAACAGCGACCGTTGGTGGCCGTTGTCGACTGAGCAAGAAGCGGAGGTGTGACCGATGGCTGTCTCTGTGATGGGCGCTGCCCGCAACCAGAAGTTCATCCACTCCACCCCCGTGGCCACCGGCTGACCTCATCCTTCTTCCCGCGCCAGTGGGCGCGGTGCCGGGGCCACCCTTGTGAAGGGTCACCCCTTGTCTTTCTCTTCGTCTTCGGTTTCGTCGCACCCTCTCGCCGTCTACGGCTGGGACGAGGGCTGGGAAGCCGAGTTCGCTCCCTACGCCGAGCAGGGTCTTCTGCCCGGCCGCGTCGTCCGGGTCGATCGTGGCCTGTGCGACGTCATCACCCCGGTCGGCACTGTCCGTGCTGACACCGAGTTCGTCGTCCCCCGCGACCCGATGAAGGTCGTGTGCACGGGTGACTGGGTCGCCGTCGACCCCGACGGCAGCGACCCGCTGTACGTGCGGACGCTGCTGCCGCGTCGCACCGCCTTCGTCCGCTCCACGTCGTCGAAGCGTTCCGAGGGCCAAGTCCTGGCCACTAACATCGATCACGTCGTCATCTGTGTGTCGCTCGCGGTCGAACTCGACCTCGGGCGCATCGAGCGATTCCTGGCGCTCGCCATGTCCAGCTCGAACGGTGAGGCCCTGCTGCATAAGTCGGCACTCTCCTGGGAGTCCGGCGCCCAGCCGGTCGTGGTCCTCACCAAGGCCGACCTCGTGCCGGACGCGGTGACGCTCGCGTACCTCGTCCAGGACGTGGAGACCACCGCGCCGGGCGTACCGGTGCTGACCGCCAGCGCCACGCGGGGCGAAGGGCTCGACGTCCTCTCCGCGGTCGTCGGGGGCGGTACGTCCGTGCTGCTCGGGCAGTCCGGCGCGGGCAAGTCGACGCTCGCGAACGCGCTGCTCGGCGAGGACGTGCTGGAGGTCCAGGCCGCGCGCGACGTCGACGGCAAGGGCCGCCACACGACCACCACCCGCAACCTCCTCGCCCTGCCCGGCGGCGGTGTCCTCATCGACACGCCTGGGCTGCGCGGCGTCGGGCTGTGGGACGCCGAGGTCGGCGTCGGGCAGGTCTTCTCGGAGATCGAGGAGCTGTCCGAGCGCTGCCGCTTCCACGACTGCGCGCACGAGAGCGAGCCGGGGTGCGCGGTGCGCTCCGCTGTCGACGCCGGCGAGTTGCCGGTGCGACGGCTGGAGAGCTACCGCAAGCTGATGCGGGAGAACCAGTGGATCGTGGCCAAGACCGATGCCCGGCTGCGGGCCGAGATCAAGAAGGACTGGAAGCGGAAGGGGGCGCAGGGGCGCGCCGCGATGGAGGCGAAGCGGGGGCGGTGGCGGTAACGCCTCCTGGGGTGCCAGGTCTGCCGGCCGGCGGCTGCGGGCTCGTGGTGGCTGGTCGCGCAGTTCCCCGCGCCGCTTGGGGGACGTTGCAGGGCTGTGTCCGAATCCCGCTAGCAGCGGCTCTCCTCCCGGCGGAGACTGGACGGCGTGATGGACGAAGACAGCAGGTACGAGGCGGTTCGCAGCCGTGATGCGCGGTTCGACGGGGAGTTCTTCTTCGCCGTCGAGACGACCGGCATCTACTGCCGCCCCAGCTGCCCGGCGGTCACGCCGAAGCGGCGCAACGTGCGGTTCTTCGCGACGGCCGCCGCCGCGCAGGGCTCGGGTTTCCGGGCCTGCCGGCGGTGCCGGCCGGACGCCGTGCCGGGGTCGGCCGCGTGGAACGTGCGGGCCGATGTGGTCGGCCGGGCCGTGCGGCTGATCGGCGACGGGATCGTCGACCGGGAGGGCGTCGCCGGGCTCGCCTCCCGGCTCGGCTACAGCGCCCGGCAGGTGCAGCGGCAGCTGACCGCCGAGCTCGGCGCGGGCCCGGTCGCACTCGCGCGGGCCCAGCGGGCGCACACCGCGCGGGTCCTGCTCCAGACCACCGGCCTGCCGATCACGGAGATCGCTTTCGCGGCCGGCTTCGCCTCGGTCCGCCAGTTCAACGACACGATCCGGGCGGTGTACGCCTCGACCCCGAGCGAGGTGCGCGCCGCCGCGCCGCGCGGTGGCCGGACCGCCGGGCGTACGGCCACACCGTCGGCCGGCATACCTCTGCGGCTCGCCCACCGGGGCCCCTACCAGGCCGGTGCCGTCTTCGACCTGCTCGCAGAGGAGGCCGTATCCGGCATCGAGGAGGTCAGCGGCCCGACCGGGCACCGCACCTACCGCCGCACGCTGCGGCTGCCGCACGGCACCGCCGTCGTCGCGGTGGAGGAGACGCCGGGCGACGGCGCCGGGCACGGGAGGGCCGCCCACCCCGGCGGCTGGCTCGACGCCCGGCTCCACCTCACCGACCTCCGCGACCTGACGACCGCCGTACAGCGGCTGCGGCGGCTGTACGACCTGGACGCCGATCCGTACGCCGTCGACGAGCGGCTCGGCGCCGACGCCCGGCTCGCTCCCCTGGTCGCCGCCCGGCCGGGACTGCGCTCGCCCGGCGCCGCCGACGCGGACGAGCTGGCCGTACGCGCGCTGGTCGGGCCGCTGCGCGCCGCGGAACTGGTGCGCCGGTACGGCAAGGCGCTCGACGCGCCCTGCGGCAGCCTCACCCACCTCTTCCCGGAGGCGGCCGTGCTCGCCGGGGCCGAGCCCCGCGGGCCCCTGGGCGCGCTGACCACCGCCCTCGCTGACGGTGCCGTACGGCTGGATCCGGGCGCCGACCGGGACGAGGCGCACCGCGCGCTGCTGAACCTGCCGGGCCTGGACGCCCGGACCATCGCCGCGATCCGCACCCGGGCCCTGGGCGATCCGGACGTCGCCCCGCCCGGTGCGGACGCCTCCGACAGCTGGCGCCCCTGGCGCTCCTACGCCTTGCAACACCTGCGTGCAGCAGGGGAGTTGGAACAGTGATGACAACGAACACGACGACGAACCCGAGGTCCGCCATGGCTGCCGATGCCACCCCCGTCCCGTGGACCGAGCTCGACAGCCCGCTCGGCCCCCTCCTCCTCACCGCCGACCCCGCCACCGGCGCTCTGGCCTCGCTCTCCGTGCCGGGCCAGAAGGGCGGGCGGACCGTCCAGGACGGCCGGCGGCGCGACCCGGCCCTCTTCCGCGCGGCCGAGGAACAGCTCGCCGCCTACCTCGCCGGTGAACTCAAGGAGTTCCGGCTGGAGCTCAGCACGCATGGCAGCGAGTTCCGGGAGCGGGTCTGGGCCGCCCTCGACGACGTGCCCTACGGCGCCACCACGACGTACGGCGCGATCGCGACGCGGATCGGCGCTCCCCGCGCCGCCGTCCGGGCCGTCGGCGGCGCGATCGGCGCCAACCCGCTGCTGATCGTCCGCCCCTGCCACCGGGTGATCGGCGCCGACGGCTCCCTGACCGGCTACGCGGGCGGCCTCGACCGCAAGGTGCGGCTGCTGACGCTGGAGGGCTCGCTCCAGGAGTCCCCCGGCCCTCACTCGCG
>NZ_JBYIVZ010000076.1:0-43444 GCF_057710365.1 Streptomyces sp. bgisy027 | reverse complement strand
GGGCCAGAACTGCGGGTTGTTGGAGAACAGTTCCCTGAAGTTCTCCAGGCCGACCCACTTGATCGAGTCGAAGCCGATGCCGTCCCAGGTGGTGAAGGCCAGCGCCACGGAGGCGAGGGCCGTCACCCACACGAGGGCGATGTGCAGGATCGTCGGCAGGCCCGCCATCAGACCGAGGGTGAGCCGGTCGCGGCGGGTCAGCAGTCGGCGGTGTCCCTGGGACACCTTCTTCGCGGGGGCAGCGCCCGGAGGCGGCACGGCGGCCGCCTCCGGGATCTCCTTGGTGGTCTGTGTGGTCATGTCGATCAGCCGGACGCGAAGATCGTCTTCTTCTGGCGCTCGATCGAGGACAGCAGGCTGTCGACGCTCTTGGGGTCACGGACGAACTTCTGCAGCGCGGGCTGCATCACCGTGGAGGTGAAGTCGGGGCGGGAGTCCCGGTCCATGAACTGGGTCAGGGACTTGGCGCCGGCGATCATGTCGTACGCCTTCTTCTGCAGGGCGGTGTACGAGGAGGTGTCGGCGTCGGTGGCGGCGTGGACCACGCTGGGGTCGGACTTGAGGTAGATGTCCTCGGCCTCGGTGGTGCCCAAGTACTGCAGCAGCTTCACGGCCTCGGACTTGTTCTTCGGGCTCTTGCTCATCATGAAGCCGTCGGTCGGCGCCTCGACGGTGTCCTGCCCGTACGCCGGATCGATCTCGGGGAAGGCGAAGAAGTCGAGATCCTCCAGGGCGGCCTTGTCGGTGAACTGCTGGGCCACGAAGGTCCCGAGCAGATACATGCCGGCCTTCTTGGAGGCCAGCGTCTGGGCCGCGTCCTGCCAGGTGCGGCCTGTGGCGCCCTCCTGGTGGTACGGGAGGATCTCGGTCCACAGGTCGAAGACCTTGCGCACCTTGGCGTCGGTCCAGGAGGCCTTGCCCGCCATCAGCTCGACGTGGAAGTCGTAGCCGTTCTGGCGGAAGTTGATCTGGTCGAAGGTGCCGAGCGCGGGCCAGGCGTCCTTGTCGCCGAAGGCGATCGGGACCAGCTTGTCCTTCTGCATCTGCTTGCACAGCGCGACGAAGTCGTCCCAGGTGGTGGGGACTTCGTAGCCGTTCTCCCGGAAGACGCTCTTCCGGTAGAAGACCGCCCACGGGTACGTGTACAGCGGCACGAAGTAGTACTTGCCGTCCTCGCCCTTGCTGAGCTTGTGCATCGCGTCGGGGAAGTTGCCCCCGATGGTCTTCCACACGTCGTCGATCGGCGTGGCCAGTCCCTTGGCCGCGAAGAACTGCATCCGGTAGCCGGCGAACCAGGTGAACACGTCGTCCGGCGTGCCCTGGAGGTAGGAGTTGATCTGCTCCTGGAAGGTGTTGGAGTCCTTGGTGTTCACGTCGACCGTGATGCCGGACTTCTTCTTGTAGGCCGCGTAGATGTCCGCGAACGCCTTCTTCGGCACGGCGTCGGACGCCTTGGAGCCGAGGGTGACGGTCTTCGGGTCGCTCGCCGTGCCGCTGCCGCCGCAGGCGCTCAGCAGCGGGATGCCCGCGCCGAGAACGGCGGCGCCGCCTATGCCGCGCAGCATGGTGCGGCGACTCGGTGAGGGCAGTGAGAGACCGGAGGGGGAGAAGTGCTGCATCTACGGCTCCTGATGGCAGGGTTCGATCGTGAGGGTGGACGTGTTGAAGTCCGTCGCAATCGATCAGAAATCAACTTGACCGAACACGGTGGCGCAATAACAGCCGTATGTCTGGTCATGCGTCAAGAGATGACGATCGACGTTTCGGAAACGTGACTGAGATCTCGAACCCTGCGCTCGGGGTTGCGGTGATCGAATCCGGGAACGTTCACGGCGCGGCCGGGCACAAGCGGGCTGTGCGCGGACCGCCGGACCGCCGGACCGCCGGACCGCCGGACCGGAGAGGTCCTAGCGCGTCCTAGCGCACCAGCACGGGCCGGGTCACGCTCACCTGGTCGACCTCCGACGTCCGGACGGTGACCTTCATCTGCCACTTCCCGGCGAGGGGGAGGTTGAGGAAGCTGTTGGCCCAGTAACCGCCCTTGTCGGTGACTTCGGCGTTGATCGGGCCGATGTCCTTGGCCGGCAGCGTGAAGGAGATCCGCAGCTCGGGGACGACGGCCACACCACCGTCCGGCCCGTAGACGAGGGCCTCGATGGAGTTGTCGCCGACCCGGCCCGGGTCGATGGTGACCTGTACCTTGCCGCGACCGCCGGGCGTGCCCACATCGAAGGGGACGTCGGTGACGGAGGCACCGACCACGGCGGGCGGCGCGGCCGCCGCCTCGGCCTGCGCGCGGCCGGGCAGCGTGCTGGTGACGAGCGTGGTGACGGCCAGGACGGCCGCGCCGACGGCGACTTCGGCGAGCACGGAGCGGCGCAGGGCGCGACGCTGCGCGGTCTCGCCGTCCGGCGGGGTGAAGGACTCCGGATCCGCCGGGGCGGGCGGCGGGGTGGAGGGGTTGGAGGGGTTGGAGGGGGTGGAGGGGGTGGACGACTGCGGAGCCTCGCCGGGCTCCGGAGAGGCGGGCGGCGGGGTGGAGGGGGTGGACGACTGGGGAGCCTCGCCGGGCTCCGGAGAAGCCGGCGGCTCCGGCAGCGAAGGGCCTCCTACCGTCTCGGGGACCTTCTCGCGTACGACCGTCTCGGGGACCTTCTCGCGTACGACCGCCTCGGGGACCTTCTCGCGTACGACCGCCTCGGGGACCTTCTCAAGTCCGACCGCCTCGGAGACCTTCTCGCGTACGACCGCCTCCGAGACCTTCTCAAGTCCGACCGCCTCCGAGACCTTCTCGCGTACGACCGCCTCGGAGACCTTCTCACCTGCGATCGGCTCCGCCGCCGCGCCGGCCGTCGCCATCCGTGCCGTCCAGCGGCGGGACACGGCCGCCGCGCCGAGGAGCAGGACGACCGCGGCCAGCTTCAGCGTCAGGAGCCTGCCGTACGTCGTGCCGGTGAGCGCGTCCCAGGAGCCGAGTCCGCGCCAGGACTGGTAGACGCCGGTGACGACCAGGACGATCACGGAGGCGAAGGCGAGGCGGGAGAAGCGGGTCACGGAGGCCGGAGTCGGGCGGGCGCGGTACAGGGTGAGGAGCAGCGCCGCCAGGCCCCCCATCCAGACCGCCGTGGCCAGCAGGTGCAGCGCCGTGGACGTCATCGCCACCGGCACCTGGATGCCCGCGGAGGCGTGCTCGCCGGCGGCCCAGGTGACGGCGAGCCCTACGGCGAGGGCGGCGCCGGTCCAGCCGTACGGCTTGCCGCGCCGGGTCAGCCGTAGGAGATAGACGGCGGCCACCGCGAGGAGCGCGAGCCGGGCCAGCAGTACCTCGCCCGGCCGGCCGGTCAGCGTGCGGGTGACGGCGTCCGTGCTCAGGGCGCCCAGCGGGCCCTCGCCCGTCTCGTACGGGGCACGCAGCGCCAGCAGGGCGAGGGTGGCGCCCAGCAGGGTCCACCAGCCGGCCTTCAGCAGCCGGTGCAGGACGGGAGCCTCCGGCGGGCGGCAGACCGCCATGAACGTCGCCGTGCCGATGAGCAGGGCCACGGCGAGGTAGGCCAGGTAGCGGGCGATGTTGTAGAGGCTCTTGGTCGCCGGGTCCTCGGTGGGGCCGGTGCCGACGGTGGCCGTGGTGAGGGACGGCTTGCCGACGGAGAAGGTGAACGCGCCGGAGACGGGGTGGCTGTCCGCCGACACCACCCGCCAGGCGACGGTGTACGTGCCCTCGGCCAGCTTCGCGGGGAGCGTCACACGGGCCGTTTCGGCGCCGCCCCGCGCGTGCTCGGGCTCTCCCGTGCGCAGGCGGCGGCCGTCCGGGTCCAGGACGCGGAAGGAGTCCTCCAGGAGGCCGACGGACTCCGTGAACGTCAGGGTGATGTCACGCGGGGCCGACTTGAGGACGCTTCCGTCCTCGGGGTCGGTGGCGCGGAGAGCCGCGTGCGCGGACGCGGGACCTGTGCCGTTGAGGACGAGCAGGACCAGCAGGGTGCCCAGCAGCACCAGCCTTTGAAGTCGTCGCCGCTCGGTGAGCCGGCGGCGGGCTCGTCGTCGGTCATCGCACCCCACTTGTGTCACATCTCCGTAGTCGGACTTGAGGCCTCGGGGGTATGTACGCACGTGGAGTCGCTCGGGCTCAAGGGGGAGGGGATGACGGCTGGGTATCGGGCGGGCCCCGCCCTCACCCGCCCGTCTCGAACCACAGCAGCTTCCCGGCCCGGCGGTCGAGGGTGCCGCCACCGAGGGAGACTCCGCCCCAGGAGTCGGCGTACTCCGCCACGAGCCTGAGTCCGCGTCCCCGGTCGGCATGTACCGGGGCGATCGGGACACGGTCACGGGGCGGCCGGCCGAAGGGGGCCGGAATGCGGGGGTCGCTGTCCCAGACCCCGACGCGCAGCCGTCCGCCGGCGAGGGCGGTAAGGCGCAGGGACGCGGGCCCGTTTGTGTGCAGGTAGCTGTTGGTCACCATCTCGTTCTCGACCGCATGGAGGCGAACGCCCTCAAACCCACAGAGTCCCGTGACCTGATCCACCGCATCGCCCATACCGACTGAGGTAACCGTGTCCGAACTTCACTGGAAGAAGTCCAGCTACAGCCCCGACGCCTCCAACTGCGTCGAAATAGCCGGCACCCCCACCACGATCCACATACGCGACTCCAAGAGCCCGACCGGCCCGCACCTCAGCATCCGGCCCGCCGCGTGGGCGAGCTTCCACACACCCGCGATTGCCGCGAAATAGTAGTTCGCCCGCAAGTTCTCGCAAGTTCCTGTCGTCTGCTTGTCGTTGGCCACAAGATCGAGCACAGACCCCCAACAACGGCGGAGGAAGCGATGGCTCTGATCAAACTCGGCCAGGATCCCGAGAGCCCGGAAGGCAAGTCGCCCACCGTCTATCTCGACGACGAGAAGGACACGTACCTGGTGCAAGGCTGGAGGGTGGACGACGAGGCCCGGCGTTCGCAGCTGGATCTTCCGGGCCACGAGGACGTGATCGAGATCCCGAAGCGCATGGTGCAGTTCTTCCCGGAGGTGAAAGAAGGTGGCCGTGCCGACTCTTGAGGACCGGTTGCGGCGCTGCACCCGCTCCGCCGTCCATCTGGAGATGCGCGACGAGTACATGCGCTCGGACCCCCGATTCGGCGCCTGGCAGAACGGCGTCCGCAATGATCCCGCGGAGAGTGATCCGGCGCGTCGGCCATGGCTACGGCTCGTTGCCGACCTCGTGGCCCAGGGGGTCGCGGTACGCCGGGCCCGGATCGTATCGGAGCCCGTATCGGACTACATCCGGTTCGAGTACCACCTGACCGGCCCCAACGTGGAGGCGGGCGAGCATGTGCGCTGGTTGCCGCGCCGTCAGGCATCCGCGCTGGCGCTGCCCGGCAACGACTTCTGGCTCTTCGACGACAGCTCGGTCGTCTTCAACCACTTCGCCGGTGATGGCGAACTTGCTCCGGACGATGAGGAGTTCACCGACGATCCCAGCGTTGTGAAGCTGTGTGCCGATGCCTTCGAGGCCGTCTGGGCCCTGGCAGTGCCGCACGAGGACTACCGGCTCACCTGATCCACAATCCCGAGTGTGACTTCATCCAGTGTCCAGCAGGCACGGCAGGCCCTCGGCCGGCGTCTTCGCGAGATCCGCGCGGATGCCGGCCTTACGGCGCGAGAGCTGGCCAGGCGTGCCGACTGGCACGAGTCGAAGTGCTCGCGACTTGAGAACGGGCACACGTCACCGTCCGACGCGGACCTCCGGACGTACACGACCCTATGCGGGGTCCAGGACCAGACCGCCGATCTGATCGCCACGGCACGTGGCATAGAGGGCGCCTACGTCCAGTGGCGGCGTATGGAGCGGGCGGGGCTTCGGCGCGTCCAACAGTCAGTGGCACCACTCTTCGAGCGCACGCGCCGATTCCGCGTCTATCAGTCCTGGGTGCTGCCCGGTCTGCTGCAGACCCCCGCCTACACCCGCGCCGTTCTGAGTACCGTGGCTCACCTCCGCGACGTCCCCGACGACATCGACGCCGCCGTGGCTGTCCGCATGGAGCGTCAGCGCATCCTGCACACCGGCGACCACCGGTTCGCCATGCTCGTCGAGGAATGGGTACTGCGCACCGTCATAGGCGACCACAACACCATGGCCGGAGCTCTCGGCCACCTGATCTCCGTCGCCTCACTCCCCGCCGTCAGCCTGGGCGTCATCCCTCTCGGGACACCACGCGGTGCTGGATGGCCCGTCGAGTCGTTCACCATGTACGACGATGCACAGGTGAATGTGGAACTTGTCTCCGCGCACCTGACCGTCACCCAACCCGGCGAGATCGCGGAGTATGCCAAGGCATTCACCGAACTGTCCGCGATCGCCGTCCACGGCACGCGGGCCAGGTCACTCATCACCGCCGCCATCGACGCCCTCGGGTGATCGCCGCGCAAGCCTGTGCAAGTTCGTGGAGAGACAACTCGCCGTCTCCGTACCTTCGCTGTACCGGAAGCCGATCGGCCGTGGAGGCAGCGCATGGAGACACTGGAGCCGCGGGATCACGGCCTCACCGAGCCACCCGCCGAGCCCTCCGCCGCACCCGGCTGTGCCGCGTGTCTGCCACTGGTGGTTGCCAGACAGAACGCCCGCTCCAACGGTGACTACAGCGCCGTGTCCGACGTGAACGTGGAGCTGCGCAGGCACCACGCTGCGGCCCACACATCGTAAGCGAGGCCCCGGGCTCAGGCCCCTTCGCCGACACACGCTCCAGCCACTGAGGCGTGCCTCATTCCCATGAACTCCCGCCCGCCCTGGGCGGCGGCGGTCAGCCATGGCCGCGATCAGCTGAGCAGGAAGGTGCAGTGATGCTGAACGGAAGTGATCTGTACGCGCTCGACGTCGATGGGGCTTCGTTCGTGAAGGCATGCGGCGGCCCCTGTACCGAGGGGTGCGTGACCCTTGCCCGGATCGGCCAAGACGCCTGGGCCCTCGGCGACAGCAAGCGGCCCGACGCACAGCCGCTCCGCTTCACCACCGCGGAGCTGGACGCGGCCGGCGTCGACCCTGCGCGCTTCGGTCTGAACGTCTGACCATCCCCCTCCACCAGTCGGGCCGGATGCATCCCCCACCCCTGTATCCGGCCCGGCTGGCACTGCTCGAACGGGAACGACAGGTGCACTACCACGGCTATCTATGGGTCGGCCCCAAAGAGCGCTTCGACAACGAGGCCCTACGACGACCTCCGCATCCGGAGCCCCCGCCCCCGCCCGCCCCCAACGACCCCACAGCAGAACGCCTGCTCCACCGCTATCGCGAAGTGGCAGCAGAGTTCTCAACCGCGAATCTGCCACCCCTGGAGACGGCGTACTGGCTCGTCAAGCCGCGCTCGCTCGTTCGCGGCACGTGGGACGAGGCGAAGGAAGCGGCGGCCTGGCTCGGGGAACGGCTGACGGAGCACGCGCATCGATTCGCGTACGAGCATGACCGTGACACCAGTCGTCTGCGCCGACTGGCCGACTCCGCCGCCGTACGACTCGCCACGGGAGCCGACGCGTCGTACGGCTTCTACCTCGAACGCCCCGGGTACCTGTCGCTGGCCGTTGTGACGTGCTCCCCGAACCGGTCGATGCCCGACCAGTCGTGTCCCCTCCGATGACCCCCGGGAAGATCTCCTCTCGGCGATCTCTCAGAAACCCGGCTCCGGTCACCACCCCGGCCGCGCCGACACCCCGCCATCCACCACCAGCTCGTGCCCCGTCACCCACGACGCCAGTCCCGACGCCAGGAACACGCACGCGTCCCCCACGTCCTCCGGCCGCCCCAGCCGCCCGGCCGGCGCCGCCGCCTGCCACCTCCGCACCCCCTCCGGCCACGCCTCTTCCAGTCCCTCCCGGTGGACCAGACCAGGCGAGACGGAGTTCACGCGGATGCCGAAGGGGCCGTACTCCAACGCCGCCGCACGGGCATGCATCACCACCGCCGCCTTCGCCGCGGCGTAGTGCGCGTGCAGCGGCTCCGGGCGGCTGGCCTCGATGGAGGCGATGTGGGTCACCGAGCCGCCCCCGCCCTGCTCCCGCATGACCTCCACCGCCGCCTGCGTACACGCGAACACGCTCGACAGGTTGGTGTCCACGACCGCCTGCCACTCCGCCAGCGCCATCCCGGGCAGTTCACCCGTCAGCTGCACCCCCGCGTTGTTGACCAGCGCCGTCAGTCGCCCGCCGCCCCAGTCCACAGCCTCCCGCACCACCCGTCGGCACGCGTCCTCGTCCGTCAGATCGGCCCGCAGGACGACAGCCCGGCCGCCCGATTCCCGGATCCGGGACGCCATCTCCCCCGCCGCCTCCACCGCCGTACGGCAGTGCAGGACGACCCCCGCCCCCTCCTCGGCGAACCGCGCCGCGATCCCCCGCCCGATACCGCCACCCGCGCCCGTGACCAGCGCCACCTGTCCTTCGAGGAGTCCGCTCATGGGCGGCACAGTCCCGCGATCCGGTCCGCTTCGGCGGGATAGCGCGCCGTCAGGTCCGCCAGGTCGCCGTGCTCGTAGCCCTCGTAGGTGAAACCGGGGGCCATCGTGCAGCCGAAGAAGGTCCACGAACCACCGGCCGCCACCCGCGCCCCCATCCAGGTGCCCGCCGGGACCGTGAGCTGGATGTGCTCGCCGCGCTGTATGCCGGGGCCGAGCACGGCGGTGCGGGACGTGCCGTCGGGAGCGAGGAGCAGCATCTCCAGGGGATCGCCCAGGTAGAAGTGCCACACCTCGTCCGACGGCAGGCGGTGCAGGGCGGAGTAGTCGTCCGTGGTGAGCAGGACGACGATCGCGGTGCCCTGCGGCCGTCCGTCGGACAGCTCGGGGCCCGCCCAGGTCCGCCGGAACAGCCCGCCCTCACGCGGGATCGGCTCCAGGCTGTAGTGCGCGACGAGTTCTTCCGGGGTCACGCCCCGAACGCTACCTCCCGGGTGAGGAAGGCGAGTTGGGCTTCCTTCGCCGGGATGTACACGTCCGGGATGTCGACCTCCGGCAGCACGACCACGGGCCCGGCCTCGAAGCCCTGCTTGAGGAACCGGGCGACGGCCTTCTCGTTGCGGACGTCCGGGTCGACGACGACGCGCCGGCGGCCCAGGGTGCCGAAGACGTACGCCGCGACCACGCCCAGCAGTACGGAGGTCCAGCCGGGCCGCGCCCCCTCGGGACCGGCGGGGGCGAGCAGCAGGTGGACGCCGATGTCCCCGGGGAGGACCTCGTAGCACTCGCCGACCCGGTCCGCCTCCGGCTCGTAGGTCTGCAGGAGCGCGACCGGGACGTCGTCGCACAGGATCAGGAAGGCGTGGTGCGTGTCGAGGCCGGCCATGTGGGCGTAGATCTCGGACACCTGGTCCCTGGTCAGGCCGTTCATGCCCCAGAAGGAGGCGCGCTCCGCGCCGGTCCAGCCGTGGACGGCCGCGGCGTCGGCGTGCGGGTCGAGGGGGCGGATCCGGACACTGCCGAAGCCGGCGACGGTCTGCTCGTGGACGGGTCGGGCGGCGGCCTCGGGGATCGTCGTGGACGGCTCAGACATCGGCTTCCTTCTCGAACTCGGTGAAATCGGTGACGACGGGGACCAGGTCTCCCCGTACCCACAGCGGGAGCTGGTCGCGGTGGTGGGGCGAGCCGGGGATGCCCCAGGCGCCGAGCGGCACCAGCCAGCTGCCGGCCTCGCGGTCGGCCAGGTCCCAGACGTAGCGGGCGGCGGGCCCGCGCGCGGCCAGGTCGGTGAGGCCGGGCACGGCGGAGGTGCACAGCACGCAGTCGTGGTCGCCGGAGAGACGGGGTTCGTCGTACGACGTGTCGGTCAGCGCCCGCCAGGGGGCCAGGCGGTGGGTGTCGCCCCAGCCACCGGAGGGCGGCCCGGCGGCCACCTCCTCGACGGCTTCCCGCACGGCCCCGGCGCGATCGATGCCGTACAACTCCTCGGCGCGCAGCAGGTGTTCGAGGGCGAAGCCGACGCGCGGGAGGAGGGCCAGCCAGGGCAGCAGGACCTCGGGGTAGGCGGGCGGGGCGGCCAGCGCGGCGAACGCCGGGTGCGCGGCGAGCCGCCGTACGACGGCACCGCGCACCGCCGCGTACAGGGCCGCGCCCTCGCTGTCCGCGTCCATACGGCGGTCCCAGTCCAGCAGGGTCCGGCGGATCCGCTCCGCCTCGGGGCCGAGGGCGTCGAGGGCGCGCACCAGGTCCAGCAGCGGTTCCGCCGAGGCCAGCCGGGTGTCCATGTGGATGGCCGGCATGTCGGCGGCCGACCAGCGCTCCTTCTCCCCCAGCAGGGCCGTGATGCGGTCGGCGCGATGGGGTGCGGCGAACTCCACACCCAGCGGTGCGGCCACCCCGCGCTGGTTGGCCATCGCGGCGACGCCGTCGGTGAGCCCGCCGCGCGGCGTCTCGTGCCACCCGTCCCATTCATGGCCGGGCTCCCAGGCCGGCACCGGCCGGATGCCGTTGGCCGCGGAGCGCACCGGCACCTTCCCGGCGACGCGGTGCAGCAGCCCGCCCTCGGTGTCGGCGGCCTGGACGACGTTGACGGGCTCCACCCACAGGTCGACGGCCCGGTCGACGTCGGCGACGCGGCGGGCGCGCAGCAAGGGGAGCAGTGCGCCGAAGCCGAGGTCGCCGGTGACGCGGGGCGGATGGCGCAGGGCCATGGCGAGGGGCGGGGCGTCGTCGGAGAACTCGCCGGGGAAACCTTCCCGCAAGCCGTCCGGCAAACCGTCGCGCAAGTCCTCCTGCGAGCCGTCGGGCAGCCCCTCCGGCCCTCCGATCACCACCGGCCCCCGGGCCGTCTCGATCACCTCGACCTCGACCGGGTCCTCCCCCGCGACCTCCACGACCTCCGTGTGCCGCACGGCCCGGCGCCACACCCCGTCCGGGTCCAGCGCCTCGATGCCCGCCCCGGTGCGCCGCAGCCGCTCCCGGTACAGGTCCTGGTAGTCCGCCATGGCGTTGGTGATGGCCCAGGCGACCGTGCCGGTGTGGCCGAAGTGGGCGATGCCGGGGATGCCGGGGACGGCGAGGCCGATGACGTCGAACTCGGGGCAGGAGAGATGGATCTGCTGGTAGACGCCGGGGTCCTCGATGAAGCGGTGCGGGTCACCGGCGATGATCGCGTGCCCGGTGACGGTCCGCTCGCCGCTCACCAGCCAGCCGTTGCTGCCCGAGGTGCGCGGCCCGTCGGCGGCGAACAGCCCGACCGCGTCGGCGCCGAGGTGCCGCAGCACCTGCTCGCGCCAGAGCTTGGCCGGGAAGCCCGCGAACAGGATGTGGATGCCGAGCCAGACGCCGAGCGGGGTCCAGGGCTCCCAACGCCCGGGAGCCAGGCCGGTCTTGGCGAACTCGGGAGTGCGGCGGGCGCCTTCTTCCATTCCCTCGTTGACGCCGTCGACGTACGCCCGCACCCACCGCGCCGTCTCCGGGTCCCGTCTCTCCAGTTCGGCGAAACAGCGTCTCGCCGTGTCGTCGAGGCGGGCCCGTCTGACGAACCGGTCCCAGGGCAGGGCCTCGGCACCGAGGAAGGAGGCGGAGGTGCCCCGTGCCCGGTGCCGTTCGACCTCCAGCTGCCAGGCCCGGTCGAGGGCGGTGACACGGCCCTGCACCCGGGCGAGTTCATTCGCCCCGTCGGCCCGGAGATGCGGAATGCCCCAGGCATCGCGGAAGATCTCGCCGGTCACCTGTGCCCCTCCTTTGCTTTAGGTTAGGCTTCCCTAAGTTATTGGTGCGGGAATGGTACTTGAAGGGTGAAGAAGCCATGGGGCAGGGGCACGGCTGGGAGGGCGCGGTCCTGAAGCTGCTGCGCGCGAAGGACTTCGTGTTCACGGTGACGGGCGCCGAGGACGTCACCGAGCACTACCGCCGCGTCCACCTCACGGACGGCGGCATGCTGGCGGCCACCGGCGTCCACCCCACCATGTGGGTCCGGCTGTGGTTCGACAACGCGGGCAAGCCCCATCAGCGCGCCTACACCCTCGTCGACCCGGATCCCGGGGCCGGCACCTTCAGCCTGGAGTTCGCCCTGCACGAAGGGGTCGCCAGCGACTGGGCGCGTACGGCGAAGCCCGGCGACACCATCGAGGCGACCGTCCACGGCACCGGTTTCACCCCACCCGAACCGGCTCCCTCCCATGTCTTCGCCGTCGCCGACACGGCCTCCCTGCCGGCCCTCAACTCCCTGCTCGACGCCCTGGACGCGGCCCCGGCCACGGTGTGGTTCGAGGGCGAGCGCGACGGCCTGCCCTTCCGCGCCGAGGAGTCCCGCCACGACGTACGGACCCTGCCGCGGCGCGAGGCCGGGGCCCACCTGGTCGCGCAGGTGAAGGAGAACCTGCCCGGCCTGCTCGCCGACACACCGGACCCGTACGTCTGGATCGCCTGCGACACGGCGACCACCCGTGCCCTCACCTCCTACGTCCGCAAGGAGCTCGGCCTGCCCAAGCAGCGGGTGAACGCACTGGGGTACTGGCGTCCCTGATCCCGGCACGGGCGTACACCCCTTGATGCGCCCGTGCCGGACCGGCCTCCCCCCGCGCGCGTCCGGGCGGCGCGCGCGGCATCATCGGGGGCATGGACGTCACCCTGCATCTCGCCCAGGACCCCGAGGCCGACGAACTCCTCGGCCGCAGCGCGCTCGCCGCGCTCGTCGGCATGCTGCTGGACCAGCAGGTTCCGATGGAGTGGGCGTTCAAGGGGCCCCGCACGATCGCGGACCGGCTGGGCGCGGACGACCTGGACGCGCACGACATCGCCGCCCAGGACCCGGACGCCTTCGTGGCCCTGCTGTCCGAGAAGCCGGCCGTGCACCGCTACCCGGGCTCCATGGCCAAGCGGATCCAGCAGCTGTGCCAGTACCTCGTCGAGCGCTACGACGGCGACGCCGAGCTCGTCTGGAAGGGCGTCGACGACGGGCGCGAGCTGCTGCGCCGGCTGGAGGACCTGCCCGGGTTCGGCAGGCAGAAGGCCCAGATCTTCCTGGCGCTGCTGGGCAAGCAGCTGGGCGTGCACCCGACGGGCTGGCAGGAGGCCGCGGGCGCCTACGGCGAGGCGGAGTCCTTCCGCTCCGTCGCCGACATCACCGGTCCCGAGTCACTGACCAAGGTGCGCGCGCACAAGCAGGAGATGAAGGCTGCGGCCAAGGCAGCGAAGGCGTCCCGCCAGTAGCGTCCCTGCGGGGACGGGTGCGGGGACGGGGGCGGGCGTCAGCCGACCGGCCGAGCCCCTGCCGGCGGGCACAGCGGCCCGGTCCCCGACGGCGTCCCCCAGGCGTGCGCCGACGTCAACCGACCGGCCCGCCCCGAACAGCACGGCCCCACCCCCGCCCGACACCGCCCCAGCACAGGCAGACACCCGCATCAGCCAACTGGCCCGTCCCGAACACCGCGGCCCCGCCCCCGACGGCATCCCCCAGGCGTGCGCCGACGTCAACCGACCCGCCCGCCCCGAACAGCACGGCCCCACCCCCGCCCGACACCGCCCCAGCACAGGCAGACACCCACATCAGCCAACTGGCCCGTCCCGAATGGCGGGCCATGGTGTGTCGTTCGCAGCATGGAGCATGACCGAGGCGCCGAGCGGCTCCCCTTGGGGCCGGGACTACGACGACCGCCGGGTCCACTCCGGCCATCCGGCCGGCCCCCCGGGCCCCGCGACCCCACACGAGCCCGAGCCGCCCTTCGAGGGTCCGCTGCACGCCCTGTCCCGCGCCGCCTGGCAGGTCGTCCTGGTCACCGGCGTCGCCTCCCTGGTCCTGGGCGTCTTCGTCCTGGTGTGGCCGGACGCCTCGCTGCGGGTCGCCGGTGTCCTCTTCGGCCTCTACCTCCTGATCAGCGGCGTCTTCCAACTGGTCGCCGCCTTCGGCACCCACCGCACGACCTCGCTGCGCGTGCTGGCCTTCGTCAGCGGCACCGTGTCGGTCCTCCTCGGCCTGTTCTGCTTCCGCGGCGCGATGCAGTCGATCCTGCTGCTGGCGCTGTGGATCGGGATCGGCTGGCTCTTCCGCGGCCTCACCCAGTGCCTGGCCGCCGCGTCCGACAGCTCCGTACCGGCCCGCGGCTGGCAGATCCTCCTCGGCGTCGTCACCTTCCTCGCCGGCATCGTGCTGATCGTCTCGCCGGTCGAGTCCATCACCGTGCTGATGGTGCTCGGCGGCTGCTGGCTGGTGGCGGTCGGCCTGGTCGAGCTGGTCACCGCGCTGCGGCTGCGGAAGACGGCCCGCCAGGTGCCGCGCGAACTGTGACACGCACAGTGACACCCACCCCTGCCCCGTACGCCGTGCGGGCGGTTCTCCCGCCGAACGGGATGAACGCCGTACGGCATCCGGGGAGATGACCTTCCGTGAGTACCGCACGATGCCGCTCGCGCAGCCGCCTCACCTGGCTGCGGGTTCTCGTGCTGCTGCTCGCGCTCCTGGTACCGGGCGCCCACGCGCAGGCGCACGCCCTGCCCCCGGTGGCCACGGCCGAGATCGCCGAGCAGGACGTCCTCGACACGGCCCTGCGGCCCGTGGCCCGCGCCGAGCGGCGCATCTTCGTATGGCAGCGACCGGGCCCGCCGCCGGAGCCGGCCACCGGCACCCCGGCGGGCACCCGGCGCTGCGCGCCGTCCCGGCCGCCGTACGTACCGCACATCGTGCGCACCGTGGTCCTGCGCTGCTGACAGACCTCGCGACGAGGTCACTCAGTACGACGCAAGGAGCACAGTCATGCCCACCGACCACTACGCGGTCCTGCGCGCCCTGCTGCGCGCCGAGGCCGCACGCAACGCGCCGAAACCGCAGGCGAAGAAGGACAAGCCGCAGCTACCCCAGAAGGACCGGGAGCGCGGCTGACGCGGCCGCGGCGGAGGCGGACTTCTCCGGGTCACCGCCTCCGCCGCGCCGCACTCGAACCGGCGGGATCCACCAGTCCGCTCCCCGCCGAACCCGAGACCGCCCGGCCTTACCGCCTCCAGCACGCCGCACCGGGCCCGCCCGGACCAACCGCCCCCGACCCACCCCACCGGGCCCGCCCGCACCAACCCCCCACGCCTCACCCCATCAAGCCCGCCCGGACCAACCGCCCGCGACCCACCCCACCGGGCCCGCCCAGACCAACCCCGCAGCCCACCCCACCAAACCCGACCGGACCAACCTCGCAGCCCACCCCATCAAGCCCGCCCAGACCAACCCCCCTGCCCCACCCCCCAAACCCGCTCAGGCCCCCTCCACGCCCCACCCCACCAAACCCACCCGGATCTACCGCCGCCCGCGGCGGGCCGTGCCGAAGACCGATCGGGTGATCTCGCGTCCGATCTGCGTACCGATCGACCGGGCCAGGGACTTGAACATGCCGCTCCCGACAACCTGCTCGACGACGGAGGGCTGTTCCTTCTGCTGCCGGGCCCTGGGCTCACCGCCCCCGGCGACCGCCTCGCGGATCTCGTCCGGGCCCTTGCCCCCACGGATCTCGTCGGGCCCCTTCCCGCCGCGGATCTCGTCGGGCCCCTTGCCCCCGCGCGAGGCCCGGAGCCGCTCGTACGCCGACTCCCTGTCCACAGCCTGTGCATACCGCCCGTACAGCGCGGACGACGTCACGGCCCGCTCCAGCTCGCCGGCGTCGAGCGGCCCCATCAGCGACTCCGGGGCCCGCAGCCGGGTCGCGGCGACCGGCGTCGGGGCGCCCTTCTCGCTCAGGACCGTCACCACGGCCTCGCCGGTGCCGAGACCGGTCAGGAGTTCCTCCAGGTCGTACGCCGAGTTGGGGAACGTCTTCACCGCGGCCTTCAGCGCCTTCTGATCGTCCGGTGTGAAGGCGCGCAGCGCGTGCTGGATCCGGTTGCCGAGCTGGCCGAGCACGTCGGCGGGCACGTCCTTCGGCGTCTGTGTCACGAAGAAGACGCCGACCCCTTTCGAGCGCACCAGCCGCACGGTCTGCGTGATCGCGTCCAGGAACGCCTCGGACGCGTCGTCGAACAGCAGATGCGCCTCGTCGAAGAAGAACACCAGCTTCGGCCGCTCGGCGTCCCCGACCTCGGGCAGATCGTGGAAGAGGTCGGCCAGCAGCCACATCAGGAACGTCGAGAACAGCTGCGGCCTGTCCTGCACGGCGGCCAGTTCGAGCACCGACACCACGCCCCGCCCGTCCGCCGCGGTCCGCAGCAGCTCGCCCGTGTCGAACTCCGGCTCACCGAAGAAGTCGGCCATGCCCTGCGCCTCGAAGGCGGTGAGGGAGCGCAGGATCACCCCGGCGGTGGCGGGCGACAGCCCGCCGATGCCCTTCAGTTCGCCCTTGCCCTCGTCCGAGGTCAGGAAGGCGACGACGGCCCTGAGGTCCTTGAGGTCGACCAGCTCCAGGCCCTTGGTGTCGGCGTAGTGGAAGATCAGCCCGAGGGACTGCTCCTGGGTCGGGTTCAGCCGCAGAACCTTGGAGAGCAGCACCGGACCGAAGCTGGTGATCGTGGCGCGCACGGGGATGCCGTGGCCGACGCCGCCCAGGGCGTAGAACTCGGCAGGACATCCCTTCGCCGACCACCGCTGCTGGACCTCGGCGGCCCGCGCGCCGACCTTGTCGCCCGGCCGGCCCGGCGCCGCGACCCCGGAGAGGTCGCCCTTCACGTCCGCCAGGAACACCGGCACACCCTGCGCCGACAGCTGCTCGGCGATCAGCTGGAGCGTCTTGGTCTTGCCGGTGCCGGTCGCGCCCGCGACCAGGCCGTGCCGGTTGAGCATGGGCAACGGCACCCGGATCTGCGCGTCCGGCAGGCAGCCGCCCTCCCAGAGCAGGGCGCCCAGGTGCAGGGCGGGCCCGGTGAAGGCGTATCCGGCGGCGATCTCCAGAGCCTCCCGAGGCAGGGCGGCGGCACGTGCCGACACCTCGGGAGCGGCGGCCCGCGGCGCGGTCCCGGCGCCTGTCCCGGCCTTGGGCGTGGTCTTGCGCTCGCTCATGTCAGCCCTCCGCGCGCTCCCCGCCCTCGGACGGGCGGCCGGCTCCGGCCCGACACGACGTCCGGCCACGATCCGGCACTGTGTTCGACCCGACCCGGTTGCCACCTCGGCTTCCGTACGGGTCCGTTCCGGCTTCCGATCCGGCCGTCATTCCCTTGACGTTTGCCGTTTCCTCCCGGTTTGCCACATCTTTTCCAGCGTCGCACTACGGCGCCATGGCTGCGCCCGGAACGTCTTGACCGGTAGGCTTTCCGTGTGATCTTCAAGCGCATCGGAAACGGCCGGCCGTACCCCGACCACGGCCGGGAAAGCACCCGGCAGTGGGCGGACGTCGCGCCGCGCCCGGTCCGCCTCGATCAGCTCGTGACGACCAAGGGTCAGCTCGATCTGGAAACCCTGCTGGCCGAGGACTCGACGTTCTACGGCGACCTCTTCGCGCACGTCGTGAAGTGGCAGGGCGACCTGTATCTGGAGGACGGCCTGCACCGCGCGGTGCGCGCGGCGCTCCAGCAGCGCCAGGTGCTGCACGCGAGAGTCCTGGAACTGGACTGACCCCGGGCTGACACGCCCGGGCGTCCCGCGTTGCCCCTTTCGGGTAGGTCCGCGCGGCATCGAATGATCATCTAGTAGGCATTGCCGCCCGGGCGCACTACGCTGCGCCCATGAGCATGCTGACTCCCCCCGGCATGGGCGGCCAGTACCGCATCAAGGGGGACAAGTACCCACGGCTGCGGCGCCGTCGTCGGCGCGGCAGGTTCGTCGTGCTCGCCGTCGCCTCCGTCACCGCGCTCGGCGTGGCCGGCTGGGGCACGCTCCAGCTCATCGACGTCTTCACGGGCGGCGGCGGAGAGGCCTCGGCGGCCGGCCCCAAGTCCGACTGCGGGACCGGGGCGGCGCCCTCGCCCGCGGCGAGGGCGCCGCTGCCGAAGCCGTCCGGCATCACCGTCAACGTGCTCAACGCCACGACCCGCAGCGGGCTCGCCAAGCAGACCGCCGACGAGCTGAAGAAGCGCGGGTTCAAGATCGGCGACGTGGGCAACGCGACGAAGGACTACGACAAGAAGGTGAAGGGCACCGGCATCCTGCTCGGCCCGGCCGCGTCCCTGAACACCTCACTGCCGGTGCTGGCCACCCAGCTGACCGGGGCCGAACGCCGCACCGACGCCACCCGTAAGGGCGCCGCCGTGGACCTGATCATCGGCGACCGCTTCAAGGAACTCACGAAGAAGCCGGACGCCGAGAAGGCCCTGACCGCCCTGTCCAACCCGAAGCCGACGCCCTCGACTTCGAAGAAGGGCTGCTAGAAGCGTCCCAAAAGGGGCGCGGGGCTGTGTCGATGTGCGGTGTGTCGATGTGCGGTGTGTCGATGTGCGGTGTGTCGATGTGCGGCTCCGCCGCGTGGGCGCGACCAGCCGCACCAGACCCGCAGTCGCCACGCGACCGCACCCCGTACGACGAAAAGGCGTTCCCGCCCCCTACTCGGCCGCCCCGTAAAGACGATCCCCCGCGTCACCCAGCCCAGGCACGATGTACCCGTGCTCGTTGAGATGGTCGTCCACGGCGGCCGTCACCACGGTCACCGGCGTCCCCGCCAGCTCCCGCTCCATCAGCTCCACGCCCTCGGGCGCGGCGAGCAGCACCACCGCGGTCACGTCGTCCGCGCCGCGCTTGATGAGCTCCTGGATCGCCGCGACCAGCGTGCCGCCGGTGGCCAGCATCGGGTCCAGCACGTACACCTGACGCCCGGAGAGGTCCTCCGGCATCCGCGAGGCGTAGGTGGACGCCTGGAGCGTCTGCTCGTTGCGGATCATGCCCAGGAAGCCCACCTCGGCGGTCGGCAGCAGCCGGACCATGCCGTCCAGCATGCCGAGCCCGGCGCGCAGGATCGGCACGACCAGCGGGCGCGGGTAGGACAGCTTGACACCGGTGGTGTCGGTGACCGGGGTCGTGATGTCGACCGCTTCGGTACGCACGTCCCGCGTGGCCTCGTAGGCGAGCAGGGTGACCAGTTCGTCGGCCAGCCGACGGAAGGTCGCGGAGTCGGTGCGCCGGTCGCGCAGCGTGGTGAGCTTGTGGGCGACCAGAGGGTGGTCGACGACGTGGAGACGCATGTCCACAACATTAACCGGGCCGGGTATGCCCGGCGTCCCCTCACACGGCAAGCCACGGGCCGCGGCATCACCCGTGCGCTGGCATCAAACCGCCCATCGGGGGGAAAGTGGGAGGGACGTAGCGGGGGTGGTGAGCCGATGCCTGATCCTGAATCCCCGGAGCGTCCCACCCAGGACGCGCCGGACGAGAGCGACGCCGCGCGCCGGCGACGCCGGGCCCAGTTCCTGCGGGAACTCGCCGAGGCCCGGGAGCTGCGGGACCGCGTCCAGCCGCGCCGCGCCAAGGCGGCCCGGCTGCGGCACGCCCTGCGCATGCGCACGTTCCGCTGGTAGGGCGAGTCGCGCGGGAAGATCGGCTGGTCTCCGGCCGGTTGGGCGGTTGGCGTGCGTGGGCACCGGGAAAAGCCGCGTACGATCCGCACGTGGCGGCAACGAGTGCGCTGGTGAGTCCCTCGCGGACCTGCTCGCGGAACCCCTCGGGCCCGCGCGATCGAAACTGCCGGACACAGGGAGCCGAAGACGTCCCCTGAACGCCTTGTTTCTGCCACGATTCCGAGTGGTGGGGCTCGGTCCCGAAGCCGCCCCACCGCAACCTCCGCCGGGGGGAACCCCGACCGGCACGCCTATGACCAGTGGGAGAGTCACGGTGTACTTCGCCGCACTGCTCGCGCGCACCGAAGACGGGTGGGAAGCGAGCGACACAGAGCTCGACGATGTGGAGACCTTGTCGGATCTGGCCGACCTGGCCCGTGAAGCCTCTCCCGAGGACGACACGGTGCTGGTGCTGATCGAGCAGGAGGACGCCTGGTTCGGCGTCGTCCGCATCGACGGCGAGGACGACCCCCGTATCTACGTCTCGGACGCCGCAGCAGCCGCCCGCAGCAGTTACGGCGAGATCCTGCTCACCGACGAACTGCTCGGAAGGGAGCCCGGCGACGACGACGCCGACCTCGACTCCCTGGACCTCGACGGCACGGAGGAGCCCGACGGCGACTCCGAGGACGACGAGGACGGCAGCGGCGCCGACGCCGTGCCGCACAGCCCCGTCGGCGACAGCGAGATCCTCGACGACCTCGGCGTCGGCGAGAAGGAGCTGAAGTCCCTGGACGCCGAGGACGCCCTCAGCACGATCGCCGAGGCACTGGGCGCCTCGGAGGTCCTGGAGACCGTCCGCTGACCTCGTTCGACCCCGTACGCGACCCCTGGCGGGCGGCGATGCGACTCGCCCTGGACGAGGCCGAACAGGCCGTCCGGGGCGGGGACGTCCCCGTCGGCGCCGTCGTGCTGGGCGCCGACGGCACGACCGTGCTGGGCGCCGGCCACAACGAGCGCGAGGCGACCGGCGATCCGACCGCCCACGCCGAGGTGCTGGCGATCCGCAGGGCCGCCGCGGAACTCGGCGAGTGGCGGCTGACCGGCTGCACGCTCGTGGTCACGCTGGAGCCCTGCACGATGTGCGCCGGCGCGATCGTGCAGTCCCGGGTGGACCGGGTCGTCTACGGCGCCCGGGACGAGAAGGCGGGCGCGGCCGGCTCGCTCTGGGACGTCGTGCGCGACCGCAGACTCAACCACCGGCCCGAGGTGATCGAGGGCGTGCTCGCCGAGGAGTGCGCCCGCCGGCTCACGGACTTCTTCCGCGGCCGCTGAGCCGGGTCCGGCGTACGAATACCGATTTCGGAGCAGGGCCCGGCGTGCTGTAAGGTCTCCCTCGGTAGCGTGTCCGAGCGGCCGAAGGAGCTCGCCTCGAAAGCGAGTGTGGCGCAAGTCACCGAGGGTTCAAATCCCTCCGCTACCGCTGATGGACGAAGGGTCCGGCTCATCGAGCCGGACCCTTCGTGCGTCTGCGTCTGCGTCTCGGTCCGCGGCCCAGCCGCAGCCCCACGCCGCCCGGAATCCGTCGATCGGCCGGCAGGCAGGCCTCCGGCAGGGCACAATCTGAGCGCAGGCAGGCGGCGGGGGGACCATGGATCCAGAACTGATCGCGACGCTCGTGGGGGTGGCGGCCGGCGGCTTGGCCGCGATCCTCAGTGATCACCTGCGCGGACTCCTGGCGTCGATCTTCCGCAGGCCGCGCGAGACGTCCGTGATCGTGGAGGTCGACGGCAAAAGGGCCGAGCTGAGCGGCTCCCAGCTCAGTCCGGAAGCGATCCAGGCGCTCATCCAGCACTTACGTGCGGCCCAGGACGACGCGGCGACCAAGGGTGAGCCGGACAGGCCGCTGGGGGGAGCGTCCCGTGACTGAAGGGATCGCCGGACCCGCGGAAGGCCTCGGAGCCGATGCCGCCCAGGTGGACACCGCTGCGGTCACGACCGTCACCTCCCACTTCAAGATGGTCTTCATAGCCGTGGTCGTCATAACGGTCGGAGCCCTGGCAGCGAACCTCTACATCGCGATCTTCATCCCCAAGCCCACGGATGCCGCCAAGTCGGCGATGGACACCTGCGCGACCATCGCCAACCTGGGCTTCGGGGCCATCGTCGGACTTCTGGGCGGCAAGGCCGTATAGCCACTCACCCAGAGACGGCGCCCGTGGGAGCGACGCCTCGTCGTGTCTGGGTCAGGGACGCCAGCCGTCCTTGATGCGACCCTGCTGTACCTGATAGGTGCCGCTGCACCTGCCGTCGTCGGGGTCGCCCCAGATCTTGATGGCGTCGGCGTCGTTCGCCCAGGTGGTGCCGTTGGGGTGGGCGTAGTTGCCGAGGTTGACGGCCGTGTTCCGCGGGATGCAGAGGTAGGCGTCCGGGGAGGCGCCCTGGTCGATCAGCCAGACGGAGTCGTCGTTACGGGTGTTGACCACCGCGTCCACCCGGTTCCCTCCGCCGATGATGGCCTGGTAGGAGGTGTCCTGGTACCAGCTGAACTTGGTGCCGTTCTGGTAGGAGCCGTCGTACAGACACACTTGCGGGTACGAGCAGCCGTGCATGCTGCTCGCGGAGGCGGACGGGGCCGTCAGGGTGGTCGAGGTCGCGGCGAGTCCGACGGTGAGCAGGGCCGCCGCCGTCTTTCTGTTCAGCTTCATGGAAGCACTCCTGGTGAGGTGGCATGAGCGGAGCCGGCCGCGGCGGCCGGCTCCGCAACGAGACTGCGGGTTCGGCGTGATGTTGGGCCACAGGTGGCGCGGAAGTGACCTCGTCCCGGGACGTCCCGTGCGCTGACCTGCTGAGATGCCACCCGTCGAGTCCCTGCGGCGGGACTGGGACATAAGCGGTGTGGCCGATTCCGCACCGGGGCGGGATGACGGCGGGGCGGGCTTCACGTGACAGCTGATGCAGAATGAACCCGGGACACGGGGGCCGGGACCGCGGCCCCCGACGCGAGTGGGGGAAGCGTGTCGCGCTGGAAGGAACTGCCCGCAGAACTGCATCCACACGTCCACCAGTTGATCGTGCGCCTGCGCAGGCTGAAGGACCGCAGCGAACTGAGCACGCGGCAACTGGCCGCGAGGACCGGGTACAGCGCGAAGTCGTGGCAGCGCTATCTGAACGGCAGGTCTCTGCCGCCCCGGGAGGCCGTCGAGGCGATGGCCCGCGTCGGCGAGGACGATCCGACCCGGCTGCTGGCGCTGCACGAGATCGCCGCCCAGCGCTGGGCTGAGGGACGGACGGCCACCACCGACGCTCCCGAGGACCTCACCGCGACGCCGGCCCACACACCCACGCAGGAGCAGCCGTACCGGCGTCACCTGCGCCTCGCGGTCACGGCGGGGGCCGTGGTCACGGTGCTGTCCGTCTCCGCGGCGCTCCTGCTGGCCGTGCGGCTCACCGAGGCCCGTGCCCAGCTCGCGCGCGACCGCTCGGACGCTGTCGCGACGGCCCCGGCCACCGTGTCGGAGTCCCTGGTGCCGGTCGTCTACACCTGTCGGCTGGAGCGGCGTGAGGGCCGCTGGTACGCGGGACTGAGCCGGACCACGGACATCCTCCTGTCCAACACCCAGGTGGGGCTCGAAGTGGCCGAGGCGCAGTGCCTGCTGCACCGGGCGGGTACCGCACCGGGGGAGATCGACGGCGTCTTCGGCCCGAAGACGCGGCGCGCGGTCGAGCGCATGCAGAAGCAGAACGGGCTGATCGTGAACGGCGTCATCGACCCGCCCACCTGGCAGGCCCTGCGGGAGGCGGATCCGAAGTGACCCCGGAACACACCCGGCTGGTCGCGGCGCTGCGGGAGCTGCGGGCCGGTGCGGGGCTGAGCCTGGCAGCGCTGGCGGAGCGAACGGCGTACAGCAAGTCCTCGTGGGAGCGGTACCTCAACGGCAAGAGCCTGCCTCCTCGCCAGGCCGTACGGGAACTGTGCCGGCTGGCGAAGGAACCGGACGGGCGACTGCTGGCCCTGTGGGAGATCGCCGAGTCGCACTGGAGCGGACGGGCGGTGGGCGCCGCACCCGCCCCTCCCACGGACGACTCCGCTCCGCCGCCGCCTCACCAGGCACCGCCGCCCGCCGGAACCCGGCGGCGGCTCGGCGGGAGCAGGCTGCTGGTGATGCTGGCCTCGGCGTACACCGTGATCGTCGGTGGTGCCGCGGCCCTGCTGTTCCTCCTGCTGCCGGACTCGGCGGCCCGGGACGAGGAGCCACCGCCGGCGTCCATCCCGTTCTCCATCGCACCCCAGTGCCACGGGGCAGCCTGCGAGGGGCGGGACCCGATGCGCCTGATCTGCGGGATCGGCCCCGACACCCTCGCCTCGCACCGCACGGCCACCGGCGCCCACGTCGAGCTGCGGCACAGCAAGAAGTGCGGCGCGAGCTGGGCCCGGACCTGGGGAACGGAGATCGGAGACCGGCTGGACGTCACGGCGGGCGGCCCGACCCACAGCGTGCGCATCAGGAACAAGGACGACGCGGCGACCTTCGTCTACACCGAGATGACCGAGGTCGGTCCCGGCAGCACCGTCCGGGCCTGTTTCCGGCCCGCGTCGCCCGACGGCGAACGCGAGTGCTTCGAGGCCCGGGTGGGCGCGACCGCCCTCACGCCCCGCGAGTAGCCGGTCCAGCAGCACCCAGCCGGACCGGGACCCGTGCTGTTGATCTCCCGGGAGGGGCGAAGGCTACACTCACCGCCGGTAACCCGAGGCTCTTTCGGCTCTTTCGACTCAATCGACACGGCAGGCATGGCAGGCACACCAGCCACAGGGGAGGCCGCGATGGCGGTGAATTCGAAGAAGATCGCCGTCTATGTGCTCGCGGTCTTCGCGCTCTACGTGATCATCACGGACCCGGAACAGGCTGCCGACTACGTCCAGGTAGGGTTCGAAGGCATTTCGGACGCCGCGAAGGCCATCGGCGACTTCATGACCTGGATCGCCAACGGAGGAGACTCATGATCCGCCACCTCGTCCTGTTCAAGCTGAACGAGGGCGTCGAGCGCGACGACCCGCGGGTCGTGGCGGGCGTCGAGGCCTTCCGCTCGCTGAAGGGCAAGATCCCCGAGCTGCGCCACTGGGAGCTGGGCTGGAACTTCAGCGACCGCCCCATCGCCTACGACTTCGCCATCAACTCCGCCTTCGAGGACACGGCCGCACTGCGCGTCTACGCCGAGCACCCCGAGCACCAGGCGGGCGTCGCCCTGTGGAGGGAGTTCGCCACCTGGGTGATCACCGACTACGAATTCTGAGCCGCGCCACCCCCCTCCCGAACCGCGCCACCCCCCTCCCGAGCCGCACCACCCGCCTCCCAAGCCGCGCCGCCCGCCTCCCGAACCGCGCCGCCCCTCGATCCACGCGAAGCCCTCCGCCGGAACGGCGGGGGGTTTTCGCGTGTCCTGCGCAGCCTTCCATTCTCAACACGGGATTATGCGGTACTTGAACACAATGAACTGTCTTGTGATGCTATGACCGCTTTTGACGGATGAGTTGATGGATCACGAGGTGGAGTTGACCGTGCCGGCCAGTACTGCGCCTCAAGCCCCGACCCAGGAGGACACCGCCGCGTCCCCGCCGCCCCGCAGCAGGGGTGCGGACACCCGGGCACTCACCCAGGTCCTCTTCGGGGAACTCAAGGAGCTGACGCCGGGCACGCCGGAGCACAACCGCGTGCGCGGGGCGCTCATCGAGGCGAACCTCCCGCTCGTGCGCTACGCGGCCGCCCGTTTCCGCTCCCGCAACGAGCCGATGGAGGACGTGATCCAGGTCGGCACCATCGGACTCATCAACGCCATCGACCGCTTCGACCCCGACCGCGGCGTGCAGTTCCCGACGTTCGCGATGCCGACCGTGGTCGGCGAGATCAAGCGGTACTTCCGGGACAACGTCCGCACGGTGCACGTGCCGCGCCGGCTGCACGAGCTGTGGGTCCAGGTCAACAGCGCGACCGAGGACCTCACCACGAGCTTCGGGCGCACCCCCACGACCGCCGAGATCGCCGAGCGGCTGCGCATCACCGAGGACGAGGTGCTGTCCTGCATCGAGGCCGGACGGTCGTACCACGCCACCTCGCTGGAGGCCGCCCAGGAGGGCGACGGGCTGCCCGGACTGCTGGACCGGCTCGGCTACGAGGACCCGGCCCTGGACGGCGTGGAGCACCGGGACCTCGTACGGCATCTGCTGGTGCAACTCCCCGAGCGCGAGCAGAGAATCCTTCTTCTGCGGTACTACAGCAACCTCACCCAGTCGCAAATCAGTGCGGAACTCGGGGTGTCCCAGATGCACGTGTCGAGGCTACTCGCGCGTAGCTTCCAGCGGCTGCGTTCGGCGAACCGGATCGACGCGTAACCGTATAGAGGATCGATCGGTCACCGTCGCGGCTGAATCGCTCACCAGGGCGGATCCCGACAGTTCTGGCCCGAAATACCGTCAGACCCCCTTTATCCAGGGCGGATTCAAGTCTCACATGTCGACATGTCACTACAGCGTGTTGCCGACATGTGACATTCTTCGGGAAGCGCGTTTGCCGTGGCTTCGGCTCCGGTATTCAGGTGAAGGCTGGCGTTCCTCGTTCGGAGCGTTCGCCACGACCGTCCCGCGACCCAAAGGGGGTGGCATGTCCGCAGACCAGGGCAGCTCGAAGGTGCTCACGCTCACGAAGAGCGAGTCCGCGCCCGACGCCGCGCTCGACGATGTACCGGCCTTGGAGGCCCTTCCGGCCGCCGATCTCCCAGCCGCTCCGGCTGCTGATCTGCCGGCCGTTCCGGCCACGGCGGACATCGACACCCGCACCCTGTCCCGCTCCCTGTTCCTGCGGCTCGCCGCACTGGACGAGAACAGCCCCGAACGTGCGTACGTCCGGGACACGCTGATCGAGCTGAACCTCCCACTCGTGCGCTACGCGGCGGCCCGCTTCCGCTCGCGCAACGAGCCGATGGAGGACATCGTCCAGGTCGGAACCATCGGCCTGATCAAGGCGATCGACCGCTTCGACTGCGAACGGGGCGTGGAGTTCCCGACGTTCGCGATGCCGACCGTGGTCGGCGAGATCAAGCGGTTCTTCCGCGACACGTCCTGGTCGGTGCGGGTGCCCAGGCGGCTCCAGGAGCTGCGCCTGGCTCTCACCAAGGCCAGCGACGAGCTCTCCCAGAAACTGGACCGCTCCCCGACGGTCACCGAACTGGCCACCGTCCTGGGCGTGTCCGAGGAGGACGTCGTCGACGGCCTCGCGGTCGGCAACGCCTACACGGCCTCCTCGCTGGACTCACCGGCCCCGGAGGACGACGGCGGCGAGGGCTCGCTCGCGGACCGGCTCGGCTACGAGGACAGCGCCCTGGAGGGCGTCGAGTACCGCGAGTCCCTCAAGCCGCTGCTGGCCAAGCTGCCGCCCCGTGAGCGGCGGATCATCATGCTGCGCTTCTTCGCCAACATGACCCAGTCACAGATCGGCGAGGAGGTCGGCATCTCCCAGATGCACGTCTCCCGGCTGCTGACCCGGACCCTGGCCCAGCTGCGCGAGGGGCTCATCTCCGACTGACCCCTTCATATTTGACGGAGCGTCAGCCACCATGGCCCGATGCTTCGGCGGATTTGGACGACCTCGACACATGGCCGTCGGTGCGCCCTGATCGGCGCGTCGGCGGCCGTCGTCTGCCTGGGCGTGACGCCGGCCGCGTGCGGAGGCGGCGGGGGCGACGACGGCTACGTCGCCACGGGAGCGGCCGGAGGCCCACCCCGCGTCTCCGGCAAGGCCGCCGCGCCGACGGGCGAGGTGACGCTGGTGCCGCTCGACGGACCGGAGAGCGGCGGCGCCGCGGACGGCGGCACGGGCGGGAGCGGCGGCGCTGGGGCCGGCTCCGACAACTCCCCTGACTCGGAGGGGAGTCAGGGGCCGACATGGGCCGCGGGGACCGGACAGGCAGGGACGGACAGTCCCGCCCGGCCCCCGAGCGGCACTCAGGACCCCGCGGACACACCGGCCGACTCGGACACCACGGGCGGCGGTTCGTCCGGGGGCTCGGGCGGGGGCTCGGGCGGGGGCTCGGCCACCACGTCCGGCGGCTCGGGCGGGGGCTCGGCCACCACGTCCGGCGGCTCGGGCGGCGGCTCAGGCGACGGTACGTCCGGCAGCTCGGGCGACGGCCCGGCGCCCTCGGCGCCTCCCTCGCCCGCGGAGCTGTCCGTGGGCGACCCGGTGCGCAAGCCCACGGACCGGCGGTGGTGCGAGAAGTTGACCCTCGATCTGCGCAACTCGGGCGGCACGGCCGTGCGTTCGGGCACCGTGACCTTCGGCACCCACATCATCGGCGCGCTCGGCATCGACTGGGCGACGATCGAGTCGTCCCAGGAGCTCCCGGCGCCGATCGGGGCCGGGGAGCGCAAGGAGAAGACCTGGACGGTGTGCGTCGACGCCTGGCGCGTGCCGCTCGGCATGCACATCGAGACGCGGGACGTCTCCGTCCAGTGGAATTGAACCGGTGCCGGCGACGACTACTTGAGCGCCAGCCAGGCCACCGCCGCCACGATCACGACCGCGGCGACGACGCCGATGATCATGCCGATGCGCGGACCCGAGGAAGCCTGCTGCCGCCGACCGCCCTGGGGGCCCTCGTCGACGAACGCGCGGAACATCTGGGTGCTGCCTGCGGGGTCGTGGTTGCCCTGGGGGCCCTGGGTGTTAGCCATGGCCTGAGACCCTAGCGAATCCGCCCGTGCGGCCCAAGTGGGGGCCCGGCCTCTGCACAGGGGGCCACAGAACCCGCCCCACCTGCACATTTACGGTCGCAATACTTGCCTTTGCCAAGTTTTTGTACCGCACCTGCCCTCATTTATTTGCCTGTAGCAACCAAACGCTTCTATGGTTGCCCTAAGCAACAACCAACGGAGGTGTGATGGCCGAGCAGGCGCAGTACGAGGAGCTGGTCCGTCAGTTCAGCGCCTTCGGCGCCGTGAAGAGGGAGATGGGACGGATCCTGCCGTCCGACTGCCCGTCCGGCTCCGCCGCCGTACTGACGTTGCTGAGCCGCCACGGGGACATGCGCATGAGCAAGCTCGCCGAGCTGCTGGCCGTGGACATGTCGGTCACCAGCCGCCATGTCGCCCATGTGGCCGAGCGCGGCTGGATCGAGCGCTCCCCCGACCCGGCGGACAAACGCAGCCGCATTCTGCACCTCACCCCGGCGGGCGAGGACCGCGTCCAGGAGATGTCCCGGCTGACCACGCAGCTGCTCGCCGAGCGGCTCGGCGACTGGAGCGACGAGGAGATCACCCTGCTGACCCGGCTGATGACCCGGCTGCGGGCGAGCTTCGACGACTGCCGGTCCGTGCACCGGCCGCCGGTGCCCGACCAACCCGAACTCCCCACCCGTACACCCGCGATCACCCAGTAGGAAAAGGAACCCCATGGCAACGACCACACCAGCCGGTGTGCGGGCGCACGCCAAGCACTCAGGAGGGCCGGCCGGCGCTCCGATGTCGCACCGGCAGATCATGGAGGCGCTGACCGGGCTGCTGCTCGGCATGTTCGTCGCGATCCTGTCGTCGACGATCGTCTCCAACGCTCTGCCCGACATCATCAAGGACCTCGGCGGCGGCCAGAGCGCCTACACCTGGGTGGTCACCGCGTCGCTGCTGGCGATGACCGCGTCCACACCCCTGTGGGGCAAGCTCGCCGACCTCTTCTCCAAGAAGCTCCTCATACAGCTGGCCCTGGTCGTCTTCGTGGCCGGATCCGCGCTGGCCGGTCTCTCGCAGAACGCCGGGATGCTGATCGCGTTCCGCGCGGTGCAGGGCATCGGCATGGGCGGTCTGTCCTCGCTGGCCCAGATCATCCTGGCGGCGATGATCTCGCCGCGTGAGCGCGGCCGCTACAACGGCTACCTCGGCGCCACCTTCGCCACCGCGATGGTCGGTGGTCCGCTGATCGGCGGCGTCATCACCGACACCGACTGGCTCGGCTGGCGCTGGTGCTTCTACGTGGGCGTGCCCTTCGCGGTCATCGCCCTGATCGTGCTCCAGCGCACCCTGCACCTCCCCGTCGTCAAGCGGAAGGTCAAGGTCGACTGGGCCGGCGCCTTCTTCATCACGGCCGCGGTCTGCCTGCTGCTGGTCTGGGTGACCTTCGCCGGTGACAAGTACGACTGGCTGTCCTGGCAGACCGGCGCGATGACCGGTGGCGCGCTCGCGCTGCTGCTGATCTTCATCCTGGTGGAGACGAAGGCGAGCGAGCCGATCGTCCCGCTGCGCCTGTTCCGCAACCGCACCATCACGCTGGCCTCGCTGGCCTCCCTGTTCGTCGGCATCGCGATGTTCTCGGGAACGATCTTCTTCAGCCAGTACTTCCAGCTGGCGCGGGGCGAGTCGCCGACCATGTCGGGCGTGCTGACCATCCCGATGATCGTCGGCCTGTTCGTCTCCTCGACCGTCTCCGGCCAGGTCATCACCCGCACCGGCCGCTGGAAGGCCTGGCTGCTGGCCGGCGGTGTGCTGGTCACGGCGGGCCTCGGGCTGCTCGGCACGATCCGCCACGACACCGAGTACTGGCACGTCGCGATCTTCATGGCCCTGCTGGGTCTCGGCGTCGGCATGATGATGCAGAACCTGGTCCTCGCCACCCAGAACCAGGTCGCTCCGACCGACCTGGGTGCGGCGAGCTCGGTCGTGAACTTCTTCCGCTCCCTCGGCGGCGCCATGGGCGTCTCCGCGCTGGGCGCGGTCCTCAGCCACCGGATCACCCACTACGCCGAGGAGGGCCTCAGCAAGCTCGGCGTGCAGGGCTCCTCCGGCCACGGTGAGATCCCCGACCTCGACGCGCTGCCCGGCCCGGTGCGCACGGTCATCGAGAGCGCGTACGGCCACGGCGTCGCCGACGTCTTCCTGTACGCCGCGCCGGTCGCCTTCCTCGCCCTCCTGTTCGCCCTGTTCATCAAGGAGGTCCCGTTGAAGACCAAGGGCGCCATGGCGCAGGCCGCCGAGGCCGACAGCCCGGAGCCGACCGAGGCACCGGCCGCCCCGGCGGAGGAGCGGGTGCCGAGCTGGGCCGTGGCCGCTTCCGTGGCCGCTTCCGAGACGGCGACCGGCCCCGAGGGCACCCGGCGGCTCGCCGCGGTGGCCACGGTGGCCCCTGCCGGGGAGACCGGCGGTGCGTCGTCCGGCGGTGTCCCGGTCCGCGGCTTCGTGCGGGGCGCCGAGAGCGCGCCGGTGCCGCAGGCGGCCGTCACGCTGATCTCGCTGTCCGGCCGGCAGCTGGGCCGCTCGGTCGCGCAGGCCGACGGTTCGTACGCCATCGACGCGCCGGGCGCGGGATCGTACGTCCTGATCGCCTCCGCCGACGGCTTCCAGCCGCAGGCCTCCACGATCGTCGTCAGCGGCGGCGAGCCGGTGGCCTACGACATCCTGCTCAGCGGCACCAGCGGCCTGAGCGGCGTCGTGCGCACCTCGCAGAGCGCGCTGCCGGTGAAGGACGCGATGGTGATCGTGACCGATGTGCGCGGGGACCTGCTGGCCACCGCCGCCACCGGTGAGCAGGGCGAGTTCGGCTTCGCCGAGCTGGTGCCGGGTCCCGTGACCGTCGCGGTGAACGCCGCCGGCTACCGGCCGCGCGCCCTGCCCGTCGAGGTCGGCGGCACCGGGGTCACCCGGATCGAGGTCGACCTGGAGGCCGGCGCGCAGGTCCAGGGCGTCGTACGGGCACCGCACGGACCGCTGGCCGACGCCCGCGTGACCCTGGTCGACGCGGCAGGCAACGTCGTGGGCACCGCCACCACCGGGACGGACGGGGCGTACGCCTTCACCGACCTGGACGGCGGCGAGTACACGGTGATCGCGACGGGCTACCCGCCGGTGGCGACCGCCCTGACGGTGACCGGCCCCGGCACCGACGACCACGACATCGAACTCGCCCACCCAGGCGAGTAGTCGGACTCCGGCCCGTGGCGGGCGGCGCGCTCCGAGCGGAGGTGCGTCGCCGCCGCGGGCCGGTTCCTTTTGAGACCTTCTGAGGAGTACGTGAGATGGGACTGACCGCGAGGATCCGTACCCGGGACGGGTGGGCCGTGTCGCACGCGGTCGTCACGGTGACGGACATGACCGGGACGCAGGTGCTGCGCCTGGAGGCGGACGCGGAAGGGGCCGTACGGGACGCGAACCCGCTGGCCCCGGGGGCGTACACCGTCATCGTCACCGCGGTCGGCTACGCGCCCGCCGCCGCGAGCGCGATCGTCACCGCGAGCGGCCGCGCCGAGGTCGGCACGGTGACCCTGGCCCGCCAGGGCGGCACGGAGCTGCCGCCGCCGGGACCGTGGACCGTCGACCCGGCGCACTCCAGCGTGGCCGCCGTCGCCCGGCACCTGGGCATCTCCAGCGTGCACGGCCGGTTCACGCGGTTCTCCGGCGCCGTCGAGATCGCGCCTGACGACATCGCCAAGTCCCGCGTTCAGGCGGTGATCCGGGCCGACTCGATCGACACGGGCAACGGCATGCGCGACGGGCACCTGAAGTCGCCGGACTTCCTGGACGTCGAGAGGTATCCCGAGATCACCTACCGGTCGACGGGTCTTGCGGCCGCCGCGGGCACCGACCGCTGGACCGTGCACGGCGAACTGACCATGCACGGTGTCGTACGGCCGGTCGACCTGGACCTGGCCTACCTCGGCACGGGCGCCGACCCGTGGGGCGGGACGCGGGCCGCGTTCCGCGCCACGACGGAACTGCACCGGGACGACTTCGCCATGAACTACAACCAGGTCGTGCAGGCGGGCGTCGCCGCCGTCGGTACGACGCTGAAGGTGGAGCTGGACATCCAGGCGGTGCAGGGGGAGACACCGCCGCAAGCGTAACCACGGCAGGGTCAGGCTGAACGGGCCCGTCGGCCCCTAGGCTGCGTCCCATGGCACCGAACATCGCGACCAACACCCGCGTCTCGCGCGAAGAGCTGCTCGACTTCGTACGGCCCCGGCATCGCGCCGTCCTGCTGACCCGGCGGGCCGACGGCAGCCCGCAGGCCTCGCCGTTGACCTGCGGGGTCGACGACTCGGGGCGGATCGTGATGTCCACCTATCCCGAGCGGGCCAAGACGCGCAACGCGAAGCGGGACGAGCGGGTCAGCGTCCTTGTCATCAGCGACGACTGGAACGGGCCGTGGGTGCAGGTCGACGGGACCGCGGAGGTCATCGACACGCCGGAGTCGGTCGAGCCGCTCGTCGAGTACTACCGGAACATCGCCGGGGAGCATCCGGACTGGGACGAGTACCGGGCGGCGATGGTGAAGCAGGGGAAGTCGATCATTCGGGTGACGCCTCAGAAGTGGGGGCCGGTGGCCACGGGTGGGTTTCCCGCGCGGCTGGTTGAGGGCGACGCCTAGGGGCTCGGGGGGCGTGGGTCGTCTTGTGGCCGCTGGTCCGTGGTGGCTGGTCGCGCAGTTCCCCGCGCCCCTGAACGCGCTGCGCGCCCTCCGGGGGGTGCGCTGCGCGCCACCATCGCCTCGATGCCCGCCACCAGCAGGTCCAGGGCGAACTCGAAGTCCCGTTCCCACATTTCCTCGACCGTGTCGCCGCCCCGGGCCTCCATGAGTTCCGCGGACTCCTGGACGATGTCGGCGGCCTCCGGGGACTGGGACACGTTGCTCATGGCGTGGTGGAAGTAGTCGTCCGGGGTCATGCCGAACGCCGTGCTGCGGGCGATGAAGTGGCCCTCGATGGTGCCGAACCCGTACACGAACTGGAAGACCGCGGAGATGGCGGCGACCAGGCCGTGCGCGGGCAGGCCGGTCCTGCGGACGATGCGCTGCACCAGGCGGGAGAAGGCGAGGCTGTTCGGGCCGATGTTGACGTAGGTGCCGATCAGCGGCGACAGCCACGGGTGGCGCACCAGCAGACCGCGGTAGGCGCGGGCCAGCGCGCGCAGTTGGTCCCGCCAGTCCTCGTCGGTCTCGGCATCGGGCAGGTCGAGTTCGCCGAAGGCGGCGTCGAGGGCGAGTTCGAGGAGGTCGTCCTTGGTGTCGACGTACCAGTAGACGGACATCGCGGTCACGTTCAGCTCGGCCGCCAGCCGCCGCATGGAGAACTTCGCCAGCCCCTCGGCGTCGAGCAGCCGTACCGTCGCCTCGGTGATCCGGTCCCGGTCGAGCCCGGAGGGCTGCCCACCGCGACCGCCGCGACGCTCCTTGCCCTCCAGCCACACACTGGTCCGAGCGGACTCCCGGGCTGCCCTGGCCATCGCGCACCTTCCTAGACATGCAATCGGCGGCGCCCCGAAAGGGCGCGGGGAACTGCGCGACCAGCCCGATCGGGCCCGCAGTCGCCCGACAACGGTATGCCCCGAGCCCTCAGGCGGAATCTCCCCTTTCGGCCCGCCGCAGCAAAGCACCCGCGACCAATCCCCCCAACAGCACAGCCAATCCCCCCACCAGCAGACTGGTCTCCAGCCCTGCGGAGAACGCGTCCGTGATCTCCGCCTTCTCCTCGGCCGACCCGGCAGCCGCGAGCGCCGCCGGCAAGGACGTCGCCGCCACCGGAATCAGCGCCGCGAACCGCGAGTTGAGCAGCGCCCCCAGTACGGCGACCCCCAGGCCGGTGCCGAACTCCGCCACCGTGCCGTTGATCCCACCGCCGACCCCGGCCTTCTCCGGCGGAATCGCACTCATGATCGCGTGGGACATCGCCGGACTCGCCACGGCCGCGCCCCCGCCGATCAGCACCAGCCCCAGCAGCGTCCCGGCGTAGCCGCCGGAGGCCATCGTGGCGATGGCGGCCAGGCCCGCCGCCATCACCGCCATGCCGAGGCCGATGGCGAGCGGGGTGCCCAGCCGGGCCGCCCACTTCGCCGCCACCCCGGTGAAGTTCAGCGCCACGATCATCAGGGCGAGCGGCGCCGTCCGCAGCCCGGCCTCCAGCGGCTCGTAGCCGAGCACGAACTGCATGTGCTGGGTGAGCAGGAAGAGCGACCCGCCCATGCCGAACGTGATCAGCACACCGCCCGAGACCGCGCCCGTGAACCGCCGGTTCCGGAAGAAGTGCATGTCGATCATGGGGTAGGGGATCCGGCTCTCCCAGTACGCGAAGGCGGCCAGCACGACGACGGCCGTCCCCGCCGTCAGCAGGACCCGGCCCGACCTCCAGCCGTGCTCCGGCCCGGAGATGATCGCGTACACCAGGGCGGCCATGCCGATCGTGGAGAGCACCGCGCCCAGCAGGTCGGGGCGGTCGCCCTGGGGGTTCTTCGACTCGGGGACGAGCACCAGCACGGCGATCAGGGCGAGCACCGCGACCGGAATGTTGATCAGGAAGATCGCGCCCCACCAGAAGTGGTTCAGCATGAAGCCGCCGAGCAGCGGTCCGGCCGCGAAGCCCAGCGAGTTCACCGCGGCCCAGATGCCGATCGCCTTCGGCTGCTCCTCCGGCGTGAAGATCTGGATCGCCACCGCGAGGACGGTGGTCATCAGCAGCGCGCCGCCGACGCCCATCCCGGCCCGCGCCGCGATCAACTGACCCGTGGAGTCGGCGAGGCCGGCCACGAGCGAGCCCACGCCGAACAGGGCCAGGCCCGCGGCCAGCATCTTCTTGCGGCCGTAGCGGTCGGCCGCGCTGCCGGCCGTGAGCAGCAGACCCGACTGCACCAGTGAGTAGGCGTTGATCATCCACTGGATGTCGGAGGTGGCCGCGCCCAGTTCGCGGGTGAGCGAGGGGATGGCCACGTTCAGGACGGTGTTGTCGAGCACCACGGTCAGCACCGCGAGGCAGAGGACACCGAGGATCAGCCAGCGCTGCGGGTGACCGCCCGGGACCCCGGACTGCGGCTGGGCCGGGGCCTGTTCCTGGGGGGACGTCGTCATGTTCTACACCGTAGAACAATCCCTGTACGGCGTACAACGGAGATACGGGAAGGGGCGGTGGCCTGCGCCACCGCCCCTTCCCGCAGAGACCGTCGGTGCCGTTCGGGACCGTCAGCCGTCGCTCTTCGGCTGCGTCAGGTCGTAGAAGGTGCTGCCGTCCACGGTCACCGACTCGAAGTTCTCCTGGACCCAGGAGCTGATCTGCGAGGAGGTGCCGCTGCCGCCGCCCATGCCGCCGCCGCTGCCACTGCCGATGAAGTAGTGGATCCTGCCGTCCTCCACGTACTTCTTGAACTCGGCCAGCGTCGGGGACGGGTCGGTGCCGTTGAAGCCGCCGATCGCCATCACCGGCTCGCCGGTGGAGAGCTGGTAGCTCGCGGCGTTCTGGGCGCCGATGGCCGCGGCCGCCCAGCTGTAGTCCCCGGCGTTCTTCTCCAGCAGCGCCTTGGCCTCGTCGCTGACGCTTGCGCCGTTGAGCAGACCGCCCGCGCCGCCACCACCCATGCGGCCGCCCTCACCCGTCTGACCGCCGCCGGGCATACCGCCCTGCTGGTTCTGGCCCTGGGTGCTGCCGTTGCCGTTCTGCTGACCCGGCATGCCGCCGCCGAAGCCGCCGCCACCGGGGAAGCCGTTGCCGCCCTGCTGGTTCTGCCCCTGCCCGCCTTGCTGCCCCTGCTGGTTCTGGCCGGGCATGCCGCCCCCGCCGGGGCCGCCGCCCATGCCGCCTCCGCCGCCGGGACCGCCCCGGCCGCCCGCGACCGCGGGACCGGCGGTGACGATCGAGCCGGTGTGGCCCTCGTTCACCGTGGTGAGGGTGTACGCGGCCGGGCCGGCCAGCGCGGCCACGAGGCCCAGCCCGACGACGCCCATGGTCAGTCGACGTCCGAGCTGCGAGGCGAAGACCAGGCCCAGGGCCGCGGCCAGTCCGCCGACCAGTACGACCCACTTCAGCCAGGGCAGGTAGTCCGAGGAGCGGTTGAGCAGGACGTAGCCCCAGACCGCGGTGGCCGTCATCGCGGCCGCCAGGGTCAGCGACGCCCACGCCTTGTCGCGCTTCTCCCAGAGCAGTACCGCGCCCATGCCGATCAGCGGGGCGATGTAGGGGGCGAGGGCCACCGTGTAGTACTCGTGGAAGATGCCCTGCATGTAGCTGAAGACCAGCATGGTCGTGACCAGCGCGCCGCCCCAGACCAGGAACGAACCGCGCGTCACCGACGTACGGCGTGCCTTGCCGGTGGCCACCAGACCCGCGATCAGCAGGATCAGCGCGGCCGGGATCAGCCAGGAGATCTGGCCGCCGATGGAGGAGCCGAAGAGGCGGTCCCAACCGGTCTCGCCCCAGTTGCCGCCGCCGTTCCCGCCTCCGCCGCCACCGCCGACGCTGCCGGTCTCGTCGCCGTTGAGCCGGCCCAGGCCGTTGTAGCCGAAGGTCAGTTCAAGGAAGGAGTTGTTCTGCGAGCCGCCGATGTACGGGCGGGAGGAAGCGGGCCACAGTTCCACGATCGCGACCCACCAGCCGCCGGAGACCACGATCGCGGCGAGGCCCGCGGCGAGCTGGCCGATCCGCTTCCTCACCGGCACCGGGGCGCAGACCGCGTACACGATCGCGAGCGGCGGCAGGATCAGGAAGGCCTGGAGGGTCTTGGCGAGGAACGCGAAGCCGATCGCCACTCCGGCCCACACCAGCCACTTCGTACGGCCGTCCTCCAGGGCCCGGATGACGAGGTAGCAGGCCACGGCCATCAGCAGGGCCAGCATCGCGTCCGGGTTGTTGAACCGGAACATCAGCGCCGCGACGGGGGTGAGGGCGAGCACCGCGCCCGAGATCAGACCGGCCGCGGGGCCGAACCGGCGGCGCACGGCCGCGTACACCACGGCCACCGTCCCGACGCCCATGAGGACCTCGGGGAGCAGGATCGCCCACGAGTGGAGGCCGAACAGGCGGACCGACAGGGCCATCGGCCACAGCGAGGCCGGGGGCTTGTCGACGGTGATGGCGTTCGCCGCGTCCAGCGAGCCGAAGAAGAAGGCCTTCCAGGACTCGCTGCCGGCCTGGACGGCCGCCGAGTAGAAGGAGTTGGCGTAGCCGGAGGCGCTCAGGTTGCAGAGGTAGAGCAGGAGGGTCGCGAGCAGGAGGCCGAGGAAGGCCGGGCGTGCCCAGCGCGGGTCCTCGGGGCGGCCGCGCCACAGCCGCCGCACGAAGGGCTGCCTCGGCTCACCGCCGTCGGGAGCCGGCGCGGCGGACGGGGGCGCGGGCGGCGGGCCCCAGGTGTCGGGGCTTGCGCCTGTGTCGTAGCCGGTCTGGTCGTAGTGGACGGTCATCGGTAGTCCCTCGTGTCGGTGTCGTGCGGGCGCACCGGCTGCAACCGCATGGTGGCGTCCCTCCAATTGCCGTCCGCGGCTTCACCGGCGCGGAACCGATCGGTGTCGTACGTGGGGTGGGGTGCGCCCGTCGGGCGCTGCGGGAGCGGGCCGTAGGAGCCCTGTCCCGCCGTGGAGCAGGTCGGCGAGGACGGGTTGTGGGCGGGGACGTGCGAGGCCACGACCGTCGAGTCGACGTCGTCGCGCCGGTCCGGGAACACCCACGCCCGGAAGAGCAGGAACCGCAGGACCGTCGCCGCGAGGTTGGCGGCGATCAGGACCGCGAGTTCGGTGGAGTGCGCCGGGTCGCTGCTGGCCGCGTTCAGGGCGGCCAGCGAACCGCTGGTCAGGGCGAGTCCGATGCCGAAGACGACCAGGCCCTGCGCCTGGTGCCGGACGGCGCCGCCGCGGCCGCGCACTCCGAAGGTGAGGCGCCGGTTGGCCGCCGTGTTGGCGACCGCGGAGACCAGCAGCGCGAGCGCGTTGGCGGTCTGCGAGCCGGCGAAGACGCGGAAACCGCTGTAGAGCAGCAGGTAGAAGAGGGTGGACAGGCCGCCGACGACACAGAAGCCGACGAGCTGGCGGGCCAGGCCGCTGGGTACGTCCTTGATCTCGCGGTCCCTGGGGTCGTCGCCGAACGGCCGGGCGAGCCGGTCCAGCGGCAGCGAGCCGGTCGCCAGGGCCCTGCCCACCCGCCACACGCCCTTGAGGTCGTCCGTCGCCGTCTTCACGATGTGGACCGTGGAGTCCGGGTCGTCGACCCAGTCGACCGGCACCTCGTGGATCCGCAGGCCCGCGCGCTCGGCGAGCACCAGCATCTCGGTGTCGAAGAACCAGCCGGTGTCCTCCACCAGCGGCAGCAGCACCTGCGCGACATCACGGCGGATCGCCTTGAAGCCGCACTGGGCGTCCGAGAAGCGAGCCTGGAGGGAGCCTCGCAGGATGAGGTTGTAACCGCGGCTGATGAACTCCCGCTTGGCGCCGCGCACCACGCGCGAGCTGCGGCTGAGCCGGGAGCCGATCGCCAGGTCCGAGTGCCCGGAGATCAGCGGCGCCACCAGCGGCAGCAGGGCGTTGAGGTCGGTGGACAGGTCCACGTCCATGTAGGCGAGGATCGGGGCCTCCGACGCGGACCAGACGGTCCGCAGCGCCCGGCCGCGGCCCTTCTGCTCCAGCCGGAACGCCCTGACCTCCGGGAGCTCCGCCTCCAGCCGCCGCGACACCAGGGGGGTGGTGTCCGTCGACGCGTTGTCCGCGATCGTGATGCGGAACGCGTACGGGAACGTGCGCTTGAGGTGATCATGCAGCCTCAGCACACACGGCTGGAGGTCCTTCTCCTCGTTGAAGACGGGGATCACTACGTCCAGGACAGGCGTACCGGCGTCTCCGGCCGGGAGGTGCTCCCGCGCCGGCAGGGTGCCGGGAGAAGAGTCGGTTCGCATGGAACCGACTTTCGTCAGGCGCCCTGTTCCACCCATGTGGTGACGCTGTGCTGTGCCTGTGAGTGCTGTTGCCAGCTCATTTCGGGGCTCGGCGGCACGGGGAGCGCCGGCAGATGCACCGTGAAGACGGTGCGTCCGGGCACGCTGTCGACGGTGACGGCACCGCCGTGCGCGGTGGCCACGGCCTGCACGATGGCCAGGCCGAGGCCGGTGGAGCCGGTGGCGCGGGAGCGCGCGGAGTCGCCGCGCGCGAACCGTTCGAAGACGTGCGGCAGCAGATCCGGCGGGATGCCCTGGCCGTTGTCCTCGACGTCCACGCACAGCCACGGGCCCCGCCGTTGAACACGCGCTGTGACCGTCGTGCCGGTCGGGGTGTGGTTGCGGGCGTTGCCGAGGAGGTTGACGAGGACCTGTTGCAGCCGGGCCGCGTCCGCCGACACGAGCGCGGGCTCGTCGGGCAGGTCGAGACGCCAGTTGTGGTCCATGCCGGCCGCGCGGGCGTCGCTGATGGTGTCCACGACGAGCGGGATCAGATCGGTCTGCTCGAACTGGAGGGGGCGGCCCGCGTCGAGCCGGGCGAGCAGCAGGAGATCCTCGACGAGGAGGGTCATCCGCCCGGCCTCGGACTCGATACGGCCGAGGGCGTGCTTGGTGTCCGGGCCGACGTCCTCCCTGCCGCGTCTGGTCAGCTCGGCGTACCCGCGGATGGACGCGAGGGGCGTGCGCAGTTCATGGCTGGCGTCCGCGACGAACTGCCGCACCCGCATCTCGCTCTGCTGGCGGGAGTGCAGGGCGCCGTGGACGTGGTTCAGCATGCGGTTGAGCGCGGCACCGACCTGCCCGACCTCGGTGTGCGGATCGCACTCCGACTCGGGCACCCGCTCCTTGAGGTTCACCTCGCCGGTGTGCAGGGGGAGTTCGGAGACACGGGTGGCGGTGGCGGCCACGCGGCGCAGGGGGCGGGTGGCGACGCCGACGATCACCGTACCGGCGGTCCCGGCCGCCACGAGGGCCGCTGCGGTGACGCTGGCTTCTATGAGGATGAGGGTGTTGAGGGTGCCGTTGAGTTCCGCGGTGGGGATGGCCACATAGAAGCTGCCGTTGTCGCCGGTCTTGTACTCGACGCGGTACTCGCCGAGGGAGGCCAGGTCGACGGTGTGCTTCTTGCCGTCCTGGGCGACCTCGTTGAGCGCCTCGATCTGGGACTCGGTGAGGTCGCCGGGCACCATTCCGCTGAAGTCGGTGGTGTTCTGGCCCTTCTCGCCGATCGCGGCGTCGGTGATGCTGCCGTTCTCGACCTTGGCGACGACCGTGCCGGACGGCTGCGGGCCGCGCGTGACGAACTGGTCGAGGCTGAAGGGCTCGCGCCCCTTGGTGACCACCTCGTTCTTCGCGGGGTCACCGCCGGGAGGTCCGCCGAGGCCGGCCGCCCGGCCGACGGCCTCGGTCAGCTTGTCGTCCAACTGGTCGTACAGATGCGAGCGCAGCGCAAGCGTCGTCACCGTGCCGATCACCGCGCACACCACGGCGATCAGCACCACGGACGCGACGACGAGCCGCGTCCGCAGGGTGCGCGGCTGACCCGCCCGCCGCTGCCGCTTCTGCGTACGCGGTCGTCGTCGCCCGCTCATGACACCGCGGGCTTGATCAGATAGCCGGCTCCGCGCCGGGTGTGGATCATCGGCTCCCGGCCGGCGTCGATCTTCCGGCGCAGATAGGAGATGTACAGCTCGACGACGTTGGCCTGCCCGCCGAAGTCGTACGACCAGACCCGGTCGAGTATCTGGGCCTTGCTGAGGACGCGCCGCGGATTGCGCATGAGGAAGCGCAGCAGCTCGAACTCGGTGGCGGTGAGGTGGATGTTGTCCCCGGCCCGCGACACCTCGTGGCTGTCCTCGTCGAGCGTCAGGTCGCCGACGACCAGCACGGAGTCGGACCGCCGGTCGGCGGCGCCGGAACGCCGGATGAGCCCGCGCAGCCGGGCGACGACCTCCTCCAGGCTGAACGGCTTGGTGACGTAGTCGTCGCCGCCCGCGGTGAGCCCGGCGATACGGTCCTCAACGGCGTCCTTGGCCGTCAGGAACAGCACCGGCACGTCCGGCAGTTCGCGGCGCAGCCGCCCGAGGACGGTCAGGCCGTCCATGTCCGGGAGCATCATGTCCAGGACGACGGCGTCGGGCCGGAACTCACGCGCGGTCTGGACGGCACCCGTGCCGTCACCCGCGCTGCGGATCTGCCAGCCCTCGTAGCGAAGGGCCATGGACAGCAGTTCGGTGATCGACATCTCGTCGTCCACCACAAGCACTCGGACGGGGCTCCCGTCCGGCCTCAGCAGTTCGGTGCGCCCCTGGGGCGAGGTCGTGGTCATGGCGGACACCTTGTCGGGGCCCTCTTAGAACACGCTTTCCGCAACCTGTGATTTTCCTAAGAAACGCACAGGAGGTTCTCAGGCAACCCCTGGGAAGTCCCTGGCGGCGAGCGTTTTCCCCACTCCTCCCCGGGGCTTCCTCAGAACAACCCGTCCTGCATGCTCGCCTCCCGATCCTTGAACTCCCGTACCGGCACGGTCAGTTCCCCGTCCCCGCCCGTCGGCAGCAGGTCCCACCCCGTCATCAGCCGAGTGTCGACGACGACCACCCCACCGCCCGCCTCGACATGCAGGTCCGGTCCGGCGGCCGCCACCAGCCGTCCGCTCACCGCACCGCCCGCGGCGAGTTCGGTCACCTCCCCGACGGCAGCGGGCAGATCCACGAGCCCGAACACCCCGGCGTGATCGACCGGTCGGCAGGGTTCGCGGACCAGCGACTCCGGCCAGGCGTCCAGCGCGACCGCCCGGGCGTGCAGGTCCCCGACCTCGGCCACGCGCTCCGCCACCGACGCCGGCAGCCCGGAGCGCACCGCCCGCTTGTCGGCGTACGGAATCCGGTCCGGGACCCGCAGTGCCGCCCGCAGCAGTTCCTCCGTGCGCCGTGCCGCCATCAGCGGGCCGGCACCCAGCCAGCTGAAGCAGACCGCGCCCTGCTCAAGGAGCCGCGCCGAGCCGCGCTCAAGGGCGGTGATGCCGACCTTGGTCATCCCGGGCCCGAACCAGGCCAGATATACGTGGTAGGGCCGCGGGTCGTCCGCGATCGTGTCGGCGGCGACCGAGTGCGCCCGGTCCAGCCGCGCGCAGTCCTCGCAACGCGCCCCCGTGCTGCGCCCCGATACGGCAGCCCGCACCGGACAGGCGTGCCCCCGCGCTCCCACGCATGTCCGAACACCCCCTTCGGCGACCCCGAAGGCCACCCGTTTCCCCCAGGTCAGCGCCGAGCGCCGACCGCCGTCCCACGCCAGCTCGGGGCCGTCGGCCGACCAGCGCAGCCCCTTGCATCTCCATGCCTGTGCCATCGCTCATCGAGCCTAGGGGGTGCCACTGACAGCGCCCTTTCAGCGACCGGCCGGACCGGCCTCGGCGACGGCGGGATGGCCGGTCACGGCGGGTTCGCCAGCCACGACGGGATCGCCGGCCACGACGGGATCGCCGGCCACGACGGGATCGCCGGCCACGGCGGGATCGCCGGCCACGGCAACCACCTCGGCCGTACGCCGACCGCGCCCCGCGAGCCGGCAGCCCCAGCAGTCCGGGAACCGCCTGGAGCGGGTCGGCTACGTCACCCGCCGCCCCGACCCGGCCGACCGGCGCCGGGTCCGGGTGGCCGCCGTACCGTCCGCGGTCGCCCGGGCCGGGGCCCTCTACGGCCCCTACTACACCCGCCTCAACGAGCTCTTCGCGAGCTACTCCGCCGACGAGGTCGCGGTGCTCACGGACTGGTTCACACGGACGACGGGGCTGGCACAGACCTACATCGACGAGATGCGCGAGCAGGACAAGGGCTGAGCGCAGCCGGGGTCAGCGGGTCCCGCCCGCCGAGCCGCCGGGGTTCAGCAGGACCCACCCGCCCAGCCCAGCCAGGATTCAGCAGGACCCACCCACCCAGCCCAGGCAGGATTCAGCAGGACCCACCCACCCCGGACGCGCGCCGGTCCTCCCGCGCGTCGTAGGCCACCCGGGCCCGCTCGACCGCGTCCAGGTGCACGGACCACTCCGACAGCGCGGCGAACAACGGCGCGAGGCTGCGGCCCAGTTCGCTGATCTCGTACTCGACCCGCGGCGGGACCTCGGCGTGGTACGTGCGCACGACCAGCCCGTCGCGCTCCAGCTGCCGCAGCCGCTGGGTCAGCACCTTCGGCGTGATGGTGCCGATGCAGCGCTCCAGTTCGACGAAGCGCTGACGGCCGTACTCGTGAAGTGCCCACAGGATCGGAGTGGTCCAGCGGCTGAAGACGATGTCGACGACGGGCGCGACGGGGCAGGCGTTCGCCGGATCGGCACCCCGCGGCACCCGCTCCCCTGTGCTCTCGGTCACAACTGCCCCCGTCCGCCAATACTTTCCT
>NZ_JBYIVZ010000075.1:0-44003 GCF_057710365.1 Streptomyces sp. bgisy027 | reverse complement strand
ACGGATGGACGTGACCGCCGCACCCGGGATCGAGGACAGAAGGGTGCGACGCAGGGAGTTGCCGAGGGTGTAGCCGAAGCCCGGCTCCAGCGGCTCGATCACGAACCGGGAGCGGAATTCGTCGACGACCTCTTCGGTCAACGAGGGACGCTGAGCGATCAGCATGTGTGGATCAGATCCTTCTTTCGTGGACGCCCGCTATTTGACGCCCGACGGAACCGTCCCCGGCAAAAGGGACGGGTACTGCAAGGGTACGGGCGATACGGCCTTACAGAGCCGTACCGCCCGAAACCAAGCCTGCGTGAAGCAGTCGTACGTCAGACGCGACGACGCTTCGGCGGACGGCAGCCGTTGTGCGGGGTCGGGGTGACGTCCTGGATGGAGCCGACCTCGAGGCCCGTGGCCTGCAGCGAACGGATCGCGGTCTCACGACCGGAACCCGGACCCTTCACGAACACGTCGACCTTGCGCATGCCGTGCTCCTGCGCGCGGCGGGCAGCCGACTCGGCGGCCATCTGCGCGGCGAACGGCGTGGACTTCCGGGAGCCCTTGAAGCCGACGTGGCCGGCGGAGGCCCAGGAGATCACGTTGCCGGACGGGTCCGTGATGGAGACGATCGTGTTGTTGAACGTGCTCTTGATGTGCGCGTGGCCGTGAGCGACGTTCTTCTTTTCCTTGCGGCGCACCTTCTTGGCAGCGCCCTGACGACCCTTGGGGGGCATCTGTACTCCTACGGGAGGTGGTCGGTCCTACAGCGAAGACCGCTGGACGGCGAAGTCCGCTGTGGACTACTTCTTGCCCGGCTTCTTCTTGCCGGCGATGGCGCGACGCGGGCCCTTGCGGGTACGGGCGTTCGTGCTGGTGCGCTGACCGCGGACGGGCAGACCGCGACGGTGACGGAGACCCTGGTAGCAACCGATCTCGACCTTGCGGCGGATGTCGGCCTGGATCTCGCGACGGAGGTCACCCTCGGTCTTGATGTTGTTGTCGACGTACTCACGAATCGCGACGAGCTGCTCCTCGGAGAGGTCGCGAACGCGCGTGTTCGGGTCGATGCCGGTCTCGGCCAGCGTCTGCTGGGAGAGCGTCCGGCCGATGCCGAACACGTAGGTCAGGGCGACCTCCACGCGCTTTTCGCGCGGGATGTCAACACCGGAAACGCGTGCCATTCAATGGCTCCTGGTGATCTTCGGAGGTCTTCCGCAGAACCGAGTCCCAGCCGCCGTACGAGGTACGAACTGAGTCCCCGGCCTCCGAACCGGGGGTGTCAGGCAAAGGTTCGCCTGGATTCTGCGTATGAACATATTCAGCTTGCGTCGCGCGAATCTCTGCGATGGATGCAGAGGGATCGGTCGTGCGTCAGCCCTGGCGCTGCTTGTGGCGCGGGTTCTCGCAGATGACCATGACCCGACCGTGACGGCGGATCACCCTGCACTTGTCGCAGATCTTCTTGACGCTCGGCTTGACCTTCATGGGATTGAGGTTCTCCGGGTCAGTGCCACCACCCCGCCGGAGCGGGATGCGGGCAAGATCTACTTGTAGCGGTAGACGATCCGGCCACGCGTCAGGTCGTACGGAGACAGCTCCACCACGACCCGGTCGTCAGGGAGGATGCGGATGTAGTGCATACGCATCTTGCCGCTGATGTGTGCCAGGACCTGGTGGCCGTTCTGGAGCTCGACCTTGAACATGGCGTTCGGCAGAGACTCGACGACAGTGCCCTCGATCTCGATGGCACCTTGCTTCTTGGCCACGCTTCGCCCTTCGGAATCGACTACCTTGATCGACTCCAGTGCTTTCCCTTGCGGGCGCATGCGGACATGCGGGTGCACGAGAGCCGACGAGTCAGTCTACGTCAGCGCACCCGGAAAGACGAATCGGGGAATCCTGCCCTGACCGGCAGATCATTAAGCACCGGGTTCGCGGAAGGGTCGCTCAGGCCAGCGGATCCGGCGCGGCGACGATTCCGAACTCGGCCAGCTTGGCCTTGCCGCCGTCGGGCGCCGTCAGCACCAGCGGACCCTCCTCGGTCAGCGCGACCGAGTGCTCCCAGTGCGACGACCAGGTCCCGTCCGTGGTGATGACGGTCCAGTCGTCCGACAGGACCTCCGTCTTCGGCGTGCCCAGCGAGACCATCGGCTCGATCGCGAGGCAGAAGCCGGTGACCAGCTTCGGCCCCTTCCCTCGCCGGCGCTCCACGTAGTTCAGCAGGTGCGGGTCCATGTGCATCTCGGTGCCGATGCCGTGGCCGCCGTAGTCCTCGATGATGCCGTAGCGGCCGCCGCCGGGCTTCGGCTGGCGGCGGATGTAGGTCTCGATGGCACGGGAGACGTCGACCAGGCGGTTGCCCTGCTTCATGGCCGCGATACCGGCCCACATCGACCCCTCGGTCACCCGGGAGAGCTCGATCAGCTCCGGAGCGTGACCGGAGCCCACGAAGGCGGTGTAGGCGGCGTCGCCGTGCCAGCCGTCGATGATGGCGCCGCAGTCGATGGAGATGATGTCGCCGTCCTTCAGGACGACGTCCTCGGACGGGATGCCGTGGACGACGACATCGTTCACGGAGGTGCAGATCGTCGCGGGAAAGCCGCCGTAGCCGAGGAAGTTCGACTTGGCACCGTGCTCGGCGAGCACCTTGCGGGCGACCTCGTCCAGATCCTTGGTGCTGGCCCCGGGCACCGCGGCTTCGCGCGTGGCCGCGTGAATGGCGGCGACGACCAGCCCCGCCTCACGCATCTTGGCGATCTGCTCGGGGGTCTTGATCTGCACCATGGGGACGGGGGCCTTTCCTGCCGGGTGGAGGGACTGCTTCAACCATAAGGGCGGAGCCGCAACACCCCGCCCCACACAGCAGCCGCGGCCCCCTCGAAGGGAACCGCGGCCAGTGCTGCGTACCTGCTGAGAACGCTACTGCTTGCCGTCCTCGTCACGCTTGAGCGCCTCCATCGCGCGCCCCGTGACCTCTTCGACCTTGCCCAGCGCGGAGATGGTGACGACCAGTCCCTGCGCCTTGTAGTAGTCGATGATCGGCTCGGTCTGCGTGTGGTAGACCTCGAGGCGCTTGCGGACCGTCTCCTCCGAGTCGTCGTCACGCTGGTACAGCTCGCCGCCGCAGACGTCGCAGACGCCCTCCGCCTTCGGCTTGCTGTACGTCACGTGGAAGACGTGGCTGGAGTCCTTGCGGCAGATCCGCCGCCCGGCGATCCGCTTGACGACCTCTTCCTCGGGGACTTCCAGGTCCAGGACCGCGTCCAGCTTCATGCTCTCGGACTGGAGCATCTCGTCCAGTGCCTCGGCCTGGGACACGTTGCGCGGAAAACCGTCCAGCAGGAAGCCGTTCTCGGCGTCCGGCTTCTCCATGCGGTCCTTGGCCATCCCGATGGTGACCTCGTCCGGCACCAGGTTGCCCGCGTCCATGTAGGACTTCGCGAGCTTCCCGAGCTCCGTCTGCTGGCTGATGTTGGCGCGGAACAGGTCGCCCGTGGAGATGTGCGGGATCGACAGGTTCTGGGCGAGGAACGCGGCCTGCGTTCCCTTGCCGGCACCCGGCGGCCCGACGAGGACGATACGCATCAGCGGAGGAACCCTTCGTAATTGCGCTGCTGGAGCTGGCTCTCGATCTGCTTCACCGTTTCAAGACCGACACCCACGATGATCAGGATGCTGGTACCACCGAACGGGAAGTTCTGGTTTGCCCCGAAACCAGCCAACGCCATCGTCGGCACGAGAGCGATCAGACCCAAGTACAGCGAGCCCGGCCAGGTGATCCGGTTGAGCACGTAGGAAAGGTACTCAGCGGTCGGTCGGCCAGCCCGGATGCCCGGGATGAAGCCACCATACTTCTTCATGTTGTCCGCGACTTCCTCGGGGTTGAACGAGATAGCCACGTAGAAGAACGCGAAGAACACAATCAGGAAGAAGTAGAGCGTGATGTGCAGCGGAGCGTCTGTCTTCGCGAGGTTCTGTTCGACCCAGGCCTTCCAGCCGGCGTTGCCACCGGAGAACTGCGCGATCAGTGCCGGGATGTAGAGCAGCGACGAGGCAAAGATCACAGGGATAATGCCCGCCTGGTTGACCTTCAGCGGAATGTACGTCGACGTGCCGCCGTAGGACCGGCGGCCGATCATGCGCTTCGCGTACTGGACCGGGATACGGCGCTGAGCCTGCTCGACGAAGACCACCAAGCCGATCATGACGAGACCGACGGCGACCACGGTGCCGAACTCGATCCAGCCGTCGGCCAGCGAGCCCTCTTGCTTGATGGCCCACAGCGCGGACGGGAAGGTCGCGGCGATCGAGATGAACATCAGGATCGACATGCCGTTGCCGATGCCGCGGTCGGTGATGAGCTCACCGAGCCACATGACGACGGCCGTACCGGCGGTCATGGTGATGACCATGGTGACGGTCGTGAAGATCGACTGGTCAGGAACGATCTGGCCGGACACCTGGCAGCCCTGGAAGAGCGCGCCGCTGCGGGCGGTGGCCACCAGGCCGGTGCCCTGAAGAATGGCGAGCGCAACGGTCAGGTAGCGGGTGTACTGCGTGATCTTGGCCGTCCCCGCCTGGCCCTCTTTCTTGAGGGCTTCCAGGCGCGGGATCACGACGGTCAGCAGCTGAAGGATGATGCTCGCCGTGATGTACGGCATGATGCCGAGCGCGAAGATCGTGATCTGAAGCAGCGCGCCGCCGCTGAACATGTTGACCAGACCGAACAGGCCCGTGTTGGTGCTGGCCTGGTCGATGCAGACCTGGACGGCCGAGTAGTCGACGCCGGGAATCGGAATGTGGGTACCGATCCGATACACCACGATGATGGCGAACGTGAAGAGCAGCTTCTTGCGCAGGTCGGGCGTCTTGAACGCCCGGGCGAACGCGGTGAGCACGGTGCCTCCTGCGACCCCCGCGCAACTGCGTCAAGGGTGACGGTCTTGAGGTTCGACTAATAGGAACGACTTAGCTAACGGTCAACTGCCGCTCAGAGTGCCTCACAAGAACCACTCAGTAAAAGTAGGCAGTGCAGGCCACCTTACCGGCGAGACCGCCCCCCTTGGAACGACCAACCGGGGATACCCCATTTGTGGGGTATCCCCGGTCGGGATCGCTCAAGTCATCGAGTCGCCTGAAGTGTTCAGACGAGCTCGGTGACGGTACCGCCGGCGGCGGTGATCTTCTCCTTGGCGGAGCCGGAGACGGCGTCGACCGTCACCTGCAGCGCCACGGAGATCTCGCCCTGGCCGAGGACCTTGACGAGGCTGTTCTTGCGAACGGCACCCTTGGCGACCAGACCCTCGACGGTGACCTCGCCACCCTCGGGGTACAGCGACGCCAGCTTGTCGAGGTTCACGACCTGGTACTCGGTCTTGAACGGGTTCTTGAAGCCCTTCAGCTTCGGAAGACGCATGTGGAGGGGCATCTGGCCACCCTCGAAGCGCTCCGGAACCTGGTAACGAGCCTTCGTGCCCTTGGTACCACGACCGGCCGTCTTACCCTTCGACGCCTCACCACGACCGACACGGGTCTTGGCGGTCTTGGCGCCCGGGGCGGGACGGAGGTTGTGGATCTTGAGCGGGTTCTGCTCCGCCATGATCAGTCGACCTCCTCGACCGTCACGAGGTGGCGGACGGTGTGCACCATGCCGCGGAACTCGGGGCGGTCCTCCTTGACGACCTGCGTGTTGATGCCCTTGAGACCAAGGGAGCGCAGGGTGTCACGGTGGTTCTGCTTGCTGCCGATGTAGGACTTGACCTGCGTAATCTTGAGCTGCGCCATGATTACGCACCCGCCCCGGCGCGCGCACGGAGAAGAGCCGCGGGGGCGACGTCCTCGAGCGGCAGACCGCGGCGGGCCGCGACCTCCTCGGGACGCTGCAGACCCTTCAGGGCCTCCACGGTCGCGTGCACGATGTTGATCGCGTTGTCGGAGCCGAGCGACTTCGACAGGATGTCGTGGATACCGGCGCACTCGAGCACGGCACGCACCGGACCACCGGCGATAACACCGGTACCGGGCGACGCGGGCTTGAGCAGCACGACGCCGGCAGCCTTCTCACCCTGGATCGGGTGCGGGATGGTGCCCTGGATACGGGGGACCTTGAAGAAGTGCTTCTTGGCCTCCTCAACGCCCTTGGCGATGGCGGCCGGCACCTCCTTGGCCTTGCCGTAACCGACACCCACGGTGCCGTCACCGTCGCCCACCACGACCAGCGCGGTGAAGCTGAAGCGACGACCACCCTTCACAACCTTGGCGACACGGTTGATCGCGACAACGCGCTCAACGTAAGCGGTCTTCTCGGCGGCAGCTGCGCCGCCGTCACGGCCCTTCCGGTCCCGCCGCTCGCCGCCACCGGCACCGCCACCGCGGCGCTGGGGTCCAGCCATTGGAATTACCTCTCTCTTTTTCCGCTAGCTACGGAAGCGGCTCAGAACTTGAGTCCGGCTTCGCGGGCGGCGTCCGCCAGGGCGGCGATGCGCCCGGCGTACTGGTTGCCACCACGGTCGAATACGACGGCCTCGACGCCAGCGGCCTTGGCGCGCTCGGCGACCAGGGCTCCGACCTGCTTGGCCTGCGCGGACTTGTCGCCCTCGCCACCGCGGATCGAGGTGTCCAGGGTGGACGCCGACGCAAGGGTGTGACCCTTGAGGTCGTCGATCACCTGGGCCACGATGTGGCGGTTCGAGCGGGTAACGACCAGACGCGGACGCTCCGCCGTTCCGTTGATGTGCTTACGGATCCGGATGTGGCGGCGCTTGATCGCGGCGCGCTTGTAGGCGTCGCCCTTGAGGATCTTCTGTCCGTATGCCATGGCTTACTTACCCGCCTTTCCGACCTTGCGGCGGATGACTTCGCCCTCGTACTTGACGCCCTTGGCCTTGTACGGGTCGGGCTTGCGCAGCTTGCGGATGTTGGCCGCAACCTCGCCGACCTTCTGCTTGTCGATGCCCTCGACGGAGAAGCGCGTGGGGGCCTCCACCTTGAAGGTGATGCCCTCGGGCGCCTCGACCAGGATCGGGTGGCTGTAACCGAGGGAGAACTCCAGGTTCGAGCCCTTGGCGACAACGCGGTAACCGACACCGCTGATCTCGAGCTTCTTCACGTAACCCTGGGTCACGCCGGTGATCATGTTCGCCACCAGCGTGCGGGACAGGCCGTGCAGGGCCTTGTTCTGACGCTCGTCGTTGGGGCGGGTGACGCTGAGCACGCCGTCCTCGCCCTTGGCGATCTCGATCGGCGCCACGACGGTGTGGATCAGGCTGCCCTTGGGGCCCTTGACCGAGACCGTCTGGCCGTCGATGGTGACGTCCACGCCGGCGGGAACCGCGATGGGGAGCTTGCCGATGCGCGACATAGCTGTTTCCTCCGTTCCCTTCTGCTACCAGACGTAGGCGAGGACTTCTCCGCCTACGCCCTTCTTGCCGGCCTGCTTGTCGGTGAGGAGCCCGTGGGACGTGGAGATGATCGCCACGCCGAGGCCGCCCAGAACCTTGGGCAGGTTGGTGGACTTCGCGTACACCCGGAGACCGGGCTTGGAGATCCGCTTGATGCCCGCGATGGAGCGCTCACGGTTCGGGCCGAACTTCAGCTCGAGGACGAGGTTCTTGCCGACCTCGGCGTCCTCGACCTTCCAGCCCGTGATGAAGCCCTCCTGCTGGAGGATCTCCGCGATGTGCGACTTGATCTTCGATGCCGGCATCGTCACGGAGTCGTGGTATGCCGAGTTCGCGTTCCGCAGACGCGTAAGCATGTCTGCGATCGGATCAGTCATGGTCATGAATTGGCCTTCGGCCTCTCTCGCCGGGGTTTCCTGATGCGCCATCCCTCTCCCCGATCCGAGACGGGACGGGTGCGGCGCGGTGGACCTACGGCGTAGTAAGTCGTACGGGCGTGACAGGCGCCCAACCCCACAAGCCTAAGCCATGCGGGGGTGGGCCCCTGTCCACCCAGATGCTTACCGAGAGACTCCGGAATCCCTTATTAGGGGGATTACCAGGAGCTCTTGGTCACGCCCGGCAGCTCGCCACGGTGAGCCATCTCACGAAGGCACACGCGGCACAGGCCGAACTTGCGGTACACGGAGTGCGGACGGCCGCAGCGCTGGCAGCGCGTGTAGCCACGCACACCGAACTTGGGCTTGCGAGCAGCCTTGGCAATCAGAGCCTTCTTCGCCATCTCGCTCACGCCTCCTTGAACGGGAAGCCGAGGTGACGAAGGAGCGCGCGGCCCTCAGCGTCGTTGGTCGCCGTGGTCACCACGGTGATGTCCATACCCCGGGTACGGTCGATCTTGTCCTGGTCGATCTCGTGGAACATGACCTGCTCGGTGAGACCGAAGGTGTAGTTGCCACGGCCGTCGAACTGCTTGGGGGACAGACCACGGAAGTCGCGGATGCGCGGGAGCGCGAGCGACAGGGTGCGGTCCAGGAACTCCCACATGCGGTCGCCACGGAGCGTGACGTGGGCACCGATCGGCTGGCCCTCACGCAGCTTGAACTGCGCGATGGACTTGCGGGCCTTGGTGACGGCCGGCTTCTGACCGGTGATCGTGGTGAGGTCGCGGATGGCGCCCTCGATCAGCTTGGAGTCGCGGGCGGCGTCGCCCACACCCATGTTGACCACGATCTTGACGAGGCCGGGAACCTGCATGACGTTCTCGTACTTGAACTCGTCACGCAGCTTGCCCGCGATCTCCTCGCGGTACTTCGTCTTCAGACGCGGAGTGGTGGTGGTAGCCATCAGATGTCCTCACCCGTCCGCTTGGCAACGCGGATCTTGTTGCCTTCGTCGTCGAAGCGGTAGCCGACACGCGTGACGACCTTGTTGCCGTCCTTCTCAACGACCAGCTGGACGTTGGAGACGTGGATCGGCGCCTCGGTCGTGACGATGCCGCCGGCCTGCGAACCGCGAGCGGTCGGACCGGCCTTGGTGTGCTTCTTGACCCGGTTGACACCCTCGACCAGGACACGCTCGTCGCGCGGGTAAGCGGCAATGACCTTGCCCTGCTTGCCCTTGTCCTTGCCGGTGATGACCTGGACCAGGTCGCCCTTCTTGATCTTCATGCCTACAGCACCTCCGGAGCCAGCGAGATGATCTTCATGAACTTCTTCTCGCGCAGCTCACGCCCGACCGGGCCGAAGATGCGGGTGCCGCGAGGGTCACCGTCGTTCTTCAGAATGACGGCGGCGTTCTCGTCGAAGCGGATGTACGAGCCGTCCGGACGGCGGCGCTCCTTGACGGTGCGAACGATGACCGCCTTGACGACGTCACCCTTCTTCACGTTGCCACCGGGGATCGCGTCCTTGACGGTGGCGACGATGACGTCACCGATACCCGCGTAGCGGCGACCGGAGCCACCGAGCACACGGATGCAAAGGATTTCCTTCGCACCAGTGTTGTCGGCGACACGCAGTCGCGACTCCTGCTGGATCACGTCTATCTCCTGTTTGTCTGCCGGTTCCCGGCAGGGGCCGCCTCGTTACGAGGTGGACCCCTGCCGAGCCTGGCGGAACTGTCCTGCGGGATTACCCCCGCAGGAAATTACTTGGCCTTCTCGAGGATCTCGACGACGCGCCAGCGCTTCGTCGCGGACAGCGGCCGGGTCTCCATGAGGAGGACACGGTCGCCGACGCCCGCGGCGTTCTGCTCGTCGTGCGCCTTGAGCTTGTTCGTACGGCGGATGACCTTGCCGTACAGCGCGTGCTTCACACGGTCCTCGACGGCGACGACGACGGTCTTGTCCATCTTGTCGCTGACGACGAGACCCTCACGGGTCTTGCGGAAACCGCGCGCCTCTGCGTTCTCAGTCACGTTCTTCTCGCTCATCAGGCGTTCTCCACCGTTTCGATGCCCAGCTCACGCTCGCGCATCAGGGTGTAGATCCGCGCGATGTCCTTGCGGACCGCCTTGAGACGGCCGTGGTTCTCGAGCTGACCGGTCGCCGCCTGGAAGCGGAGGTTGAACAGCTCTTCCTTGGCCTCGCGGAGCTTCGCCAGAAGCTCCTCGTTGCCCAGCTCGCGCAGCTCGGACGCCTTGGTACCGGCCGACATCACGCTTCACCTGCCTCGCGCTTGACGATCCGGCACTTCATCGGCAGCTTGTGGGCGGCGCGAGTCAGAGCCTCACGGGCGATCTTCTCGTTGGGGTACGACAGCTCGAACATCACGCGTCCGGGCTTGACGTTGGCGATCCACCACTCCGGAGAACCCTTACCGGAACCCATGCGGGTCTCGGCAGGCTTCTTGGTGAGGGGACGGTCCGGGTAGATGTTGATCCAGACCTTGCCACCACGCTTGATGTGACGCGTCATGGCAATACGAGCGGCCTCGATCTGACGGTTCGTCACGTAGGCCGGGGTGAGCGCCTGGATGCCGTACTCGCCGAACGCAACCGTCGTGCCACCCTTGGCAGCGCCGGAGCGCTTGGGGTGGTGCTGCTTGCGGTGCTTGACCCTACGGGGGATCAGCATTTCGGTCAGGCCTCCGTTCCGGTGCTCTCAGCCGGAGCGGACGCCTGGGCCTCGGCCTTGGGGGCCTCGGCGCCGGCAGCCTGCTGCGGCTTGCGACCGCGCCGCTCGCCACCACGGCCACCACGGGCCGGGCGGTCGGCACCACCACGGGCCGGGCGGTTACCCGCACGGGCCGCAGCGTTCTCGGCGCGGACCTCGGCGATGTTCTTGACGTCGCCCTTGTAGATCCAGACCTTCACGCCGATGCGGCCGAAGGTCGTCTTGGCCTCGAAGAAGCCGTAGTCCACGTTCGCGCGGAGCGTGTGCAGGGGCACACGGCCCTCGCGGTAGAACTCCGAGCGGGACATCTCGGCGCCACCGAGGCGGCCGCCGCACTGGATCTTGATGCCCTTGGCGCCGGCCTTCATCGCCGACTGCATGCTCTTACGCATGGCGCGGCGGAAGGAGACGCGGGAGGAGAGCTGCTCGGCAACGGCCTGGGCAACCAGCTGAGCGTCGGTCTCGGGGTTCTTGACCTCGAGGATGTTCAGCTGGACCTGCTTGCCCGTGAGCTTCTCGAGGTCACCGCGGATGCGGTCGGCCTCGGCGCCACGGCGGCCGATGACGATGCCCGGACGAGCGGTGTGGATGTCCACCCGCACGCGGTCACGGGTGCGCTCGATCTCAACCTTCGAGATACCGGCGCGCTCCATGCCGGACGTCATCATCCGACGGATGGCGACGTCTTCCTTGACGTAGTCCTTGTACAGCTTGTCGGCGTACCACCGGGACTTGAAGTCCGTGGTGACACCGAGCCGGAACCCATGCGGGTTAACCTTCTGGCCCATTACCGGGTTCCTTCCTTGCTGCTGACGACCACAGTGATGTGGCTGGTCCGCTTGCGGATCCGGTAGGCACGGCCCTGGGCACGCGGACGGAACCGCTTCAGGGTCGGGCCCTCGTCGACGTACGCCTCGCTGATGACCAGCGAGGAGGCGTCCGGGTGGTCGTAGTTGTGCGCGGCGTTGGCGATGGCGCTGTCGAGCACCTTGCCGACCGGCACGGAGGCTGCCTGCGGAGCGAATCGCAGAACAGCCTGAGCCTCCGTGGCATCCATGCCACGGATAAGGTCCACCACGCGGCGGGCCTTCATGGGCGTAACGCGGATGTACCGCGCCTGGGCCCTGGCTTCCATGGTTGTCCCTCTCAGTTACTTACGTGTCTGAATGCGATCCGCTACTAGCGGCGCTTCGACTTCCGGTCGTCCTTGACGTGGCCCCGGAAGGTGCGCGTCGGCGAGAACTCGCCGAGCTTGTGGCCGACCATCGACTCGGTGACGAACACCGGGATGTGGGTCTTGCCGTTGTGCACCGCGAGCGTGTGGCCGAGCATGGCCGGCACGATCATGGAGCGACGGGACCAGGTCTTGATGACGTTCTTGGTGCCGGCTTCGTTCTGGGCGTCCACCTTCTTGATGAGGTGTCCGTCGACGAAGGGCCCCTTCTTGAGACTGCGCGGCATCTAAACCCGCTCCTAGCGCTTCTTGTTCGTCTTGCGGCGGCGGACGATGTACTTGTTCGACGCCTTCTTGGGCGAACGAGTACGACCTTCCTTCTGACCCCAGGGGCTGACCGGGTGGCGACCACCGGAGGTCTTGCCCTCACCACCACCGTGGGGGTGGTCAACCGGGTTCATCGCCACACCGCGAACGGTCGGGCGGACGCCCAGCCAGCGCTTGCGGCCGGCCTTGCCCCAGTTGATGTTGCTCTGCTCGGCGTTGCCGACCTCGCCGACCGTGGCGCGGCAGCGCTGGTCGACCAGGCGGATCTCACCGGAGGGCATGCGGAGGTGGGCCATCGAGCCCTCCTTCGCGAGCAGCTGCACGGAGGCACCGGCGGAGCGGGCGAACTTGGCGCCGCCACCGGGACGGAGCTCGATCGCGTGGATCGTGGTACCGACCGGGATGTTGCGGAGCGCCAGGTTGTTGCCCGGCTTGATGTCGGCCCCGGGACCGTTCTCGACGCGGTCACCCTGCTGCAGGTTGCGCGGGGCGAGGATGTAGCGCTTCTCGCCGTCGGCGTAGTGCAGCAGCGCGATGCGCGCGGTGCGGTTGGGGTCGTACTCGATGTGCGCGACCTTCGCCGGCACGCCGTCCTTGTCGTGACGACGGAAGTCGATCACTCGGTAGGCGCGCTTGTGTCCGCCACCCTGGTGGCGAACGGTCACACGACCGGCGTTGTTACGGCCGCCCTTGCTGTGCAGGGGGCGGACCAGCGACTTCTCCGGCGTGGACCGCGTGACCTCGACGAAGTCGGCGACGCTGGAGCCGCGACGGCCCGGCGTAGTCGGCTTGTACTTGCGGATTCCCATTTCTCAGTCCTCGTCCGATATCGGACGATCCGGACCGCCCTCAGGCGGTCGGACCGCCGAAGATGTCGATACGGTCGCCCTCGGCGAGGGTCACGATCGCGCGCTTGGTGCCCGCGCGCTGGCCGAAGCCGGTGCGGGTGCGCTTGCGCTTGCCCTGGCGGTTGATCGTGTTGACCCCAGTGACCTTGACGTCGAAGACCGCCTGGACGGCCTGCTTGATCTGGGTCTTGTTGGCGCTCGGGGCGACGATGAACGTGTACTTGCCCTCGTCGAGAAGCGCGTAGCTCTTCTCGGAGACGACCGGCTTCAGCAGCACGTCACGGGGGTCCGTGAAGGACTTGCTGACCGGGGTCTCGACGGTGTTCTTGCCCTCGGCGGCGTGACGACGCGCCTTGGCGACGCGCGCGGCCTTGGCGGCCTTGGCCGCCTTGGAGGCAATGCTCGGGTGACGCGTAGCCATCAGGCCTCGCTCCCTTCGGTGTCATTGGCCTTCGGGCCCGACACGAAGGACTCGAACGCGGCCTGGGTGAAGACCACGTCGTCCGAGACGAGAACGTCGTACGTGTTCAGCTGGCCCGGCTCCAGGATGTGGACCTGGGGCAGGTTGCGGGCGGACAGCCACGCGGCCTCGTCGGCGCGCTCGACGATCAGGAGCAGGTTCTTGCGCTCGCTGATCTTGCCGAACAGGCTCTTCGCGGCCTTGGTGCTGGGGGTCTCGCCCTCGATCACGCCGGAGACGACGTGGATGCGGTTGTTGCGGGCCCGGTCGGTGAGGGCGTGGCGCAGGGCCGCGGCCTTCATCTTCTTCGGGGTCCGCTGCGAGTAGTCACGCGGCACGGGACCGTGCACGACGCCACCACCGGCGAACTGCGGCGCGCGGGTCGAACCCTGACGGGCGCGACCGGTGCCCTTCTGGCGGTAAGGCTTCTTGCCACCACCACGGACCTCGCCACGCGTCTTGGTCTTGTGCGTGCCCTGGCGGGCAGCGGCCAGCTGCGCGACGACGACCTGGTGAAGCAGCGGAACGCTGATCTTCTCTACGTCGAAGATCTCCGCGGGGAGCTCGACGGTACCGGCCTTGTCGCCCGCCGGCGAAAGGATGTCAACAGTGCTCATCGGTTACCTCAGGCCCCCTTGGCCGCGGTGCGGACCAGGACGAGGCCGCCGTTCGGACCGGGAACCGCGCCCTTGATGAGCAGCAGACCCTTCTCCGCGTCAACGGCGTGGACGGTCAGGTTCTGGGTGGTGACCCGCTCGTTGCCCATACGACCCGCCATGCGGAGGCCCTTGAACACGCGGCCCGGGGTGGCGCAGCCACCGATGGAACCGGGCGAGCGGTGCTTGCGCTGGGTGCCGTGTCCGGCGCCGAGGCCCTTGAAGTTGTGACGCTTCATGACACCGGCGAAGCCCTTGCCCTTGCTCTTGCCGGTCACGTCGACCTTCACGCCGGCCTCGAACACCTCAGCGGTGATCTCCTGGCCGAGGGTGTACTCGGCGGCGTCCGCGGTGCGGATCTCGACGAGGTGACGACGGGGGGTGACGTCGGCCTTCGCGAAGTGGCCCTTGAGGGGCTTGTTCACCTTGCGCGGGTCGATGTCGCCGAACGCGATCTGGACGGACTCATAGCCGTCGGCGTCGTTCGTGCGGACCTGGGTGACGACGTTCGGGCCGGCCTTGACGACGGTGACCGGAACAACGCGGTTGTTCGCGTCCCACACCTGCGTCATGCCGAGCTTCTCGCCCAGGATGCCCTTGATCTGCTTAGCCATTCTCAGATCACCGGCCCCTAGAGCTTGATCTCGATGTCGACACCGGCCGGGAGGTCGAGTCGCATCAGAGAGTCAACGGTCTTGGGCGTCGGGTCGAGGATGTCGATCAGGCGCTTGTGCGTGCGCATCTCGAAGTGCTCGCGCGAGTCCTTGTACTTGTGCGGCGACTTGATGACGCAGTACACGTTCTTCTCAGTGGGCAGCGGCACCGGGCCCGCGACCGACGCACCAGTGCGGGTCACCGTCTCGACGATCTTCTTCGCCGAGGAGTCGATGACCTCGTGGTCGTAGGCCTTGAGCCGGATGCGGATCTTCTGTCCCGCCATGGCTACTCAGTAGTCCTTTGTCTCGTAACGCTCTGGAACCCGGTGTTCCTGTGCCCTGCTCTCCGACCCACGCGGTCGGGCGTGTCGCGCTCTCGCTGACACAGATGCCCCTTGTTCGAACATCCCTTGCCTGGGAGCACGGCCCTTCCGGAACCGCAAGCCGGGGACTAGGAGGTCCACCGGGTGCCTGGTCGGCGCCGCACTGACACTTCCCGGAAGATTCCCGTACGTCCGCCCCAGCGCTGCCTTACGGCAGTTAGGGCGACGAGTACTGTGGGACTCGCTTCCGGTCCTCCCGGCGGGAGGCGCGCAGCATCAACACTCGACCGAGCAACTCGGACAGTCTGCCATATGGGGCAGGGGGTCCGCCAATCGAGCCGGAGAGAATACCCCGAGGGTGACGCGGGTCAAACCCGGGCGGCGGCTCCCTTGTCCCGGCCCGGCACCCGACGTCTGATCTTTACCGTTCCGTCCGGTTCGGCCTCGGCCAGCCCCCGGATCAGCCCATGGTCCGGCGAGAGCGCGCACGCGGGATCCGTACGGGTGGCGTCCCCCGTGAGCGCGTAGGCCTGGCAGCGGCAGCCGCCGAAGTCCTCCTCGCGACGTGAACAGCCGCGGCAGGGGTCGGGCATCCAGCCGGTGCCGCGGTAGCGGGTGAACGCCCCGGAGTGGTCCCAGATCCAGTCCAGCCGGTGATCACGGACGTTCGGGGGATCCAGGTCCGGCAGCGCGGCCGCGGCGGGGCACGGCAGGACCGTGCCGTCGGGGGCGACCGTGAGCGAGACCGCTCCCCAGCCGCCCATGCACGGCTTGGCGACGCCGTCGAAGTAGTCGGGGACGACCCAGACCAGCTCGGGCCCGTCCGGGAGCCGCCCGCGCCACCGCTGGACCGCCTCCCGCGCGCCCGCGAGCTGCTCGCGGGTGGGCAGCAGCGCGGCCCGGTTGAGCAGGCCCCAGCCGTAGAACTGGACGTTGGCGAGCTCGACGCGGTCCACGCCCCAGGACACGCCCAGCTCGACGAGCGCGTCCAGGGCGTCCAGGTTCTCGCGGTGCAGGACGACGTTCATGCCGAGCGGCAGACCCGCGTCCCGCACCAGCTCGGCGGCGCGTTCCTTCTCGGCGAAGGAGCGGCGCCCGGCGATGCGGTCGGAGGCGCGCGGGTCGGCGTGCTGGACGGACAGCTGGACGCTCTTCAGTCCGGCGGCGGCCAGTGCGGCGAGGCGCCGTTCGCTCAGGCCCACGCCGCTGGTGACCAGCTGGGTGTAGATGCCGGCCGCCTCGGCCGCGGCGACGATCTCCGCCAGGTCCCGGCGCAGCAGCGGCTCGCCGCCCGACAGATGCGTCTGGACGACGCCGAGCTCGCCCGCCTGGCGCAGCACGTCCGTCCACTGCTGCGTGGTCAGCTCGCTCGAACGGCGTGTCAGCTCAAGGGGGTTGGAGCAGTAGCCGCAGTGCAGCGGGCAGGCGTGGGTGAGCTCGGCCAGCAGTGCCCAGGGGCGGGCGGGAGTCGTGGCGGGGCCGGCCGGCGGGTCGCTCGGGGTCATCGCAGCCAGCCCTCCTCGCGCAGCCGCTCCAGGAACAGGGGGACGTCGGTGGCCACGGGGGCGTCGGGGAAGCGCCCGGTCAGTTCCGCGACGATGTCGCCGACGCTGCGGGTGCCGTCGCACAGGCCGATCACCGTGCCGGCCGAGCCGGTCAGGACGCCGACCCGCTCGGGGAGGAGCAGCAGGTCCGCGTCCCGTACGGGGTCGTGCCGGCGCACGGTGGCAGGGGCCAGGGCGGGCCGCCAGTCGGTGCCGGGCGGCCCGCTCACTCCGGCTCCCCTCGGCCCGCGCCGTCCACGGTGTCCAGCAGCGACCACAGGACGTCGCACTTGAAACGCAGCGCGGCCACGGCACGCTCCTGGTCGTCATGGGTGCGGGCCCAGCGAAGGACCAGGTCGAGCGCCTCGCGGCTGTCGCGCCGTCCCTGACTGACCCGGGTGCGGAAGTAGGCGAGGCCCTCGGCGTCGATCCACGGGTAGTGGCGCTCGAAGGCGTCGATGCGGGTGCGCATCAGGTCCGGGGCGGACAGTTCGGTGAGCGAGGCGGCGACGGCTTCGAGGGGCGGGCGCAGCCGGCAGAAGTTGACGTATCCGTCGACCGCCAGCCGTACGCCCGGCAGCACCGAGTCGGCGCGCAGCAGGGTCTCGCGGTCCAGGCCGGCCGCCTCCCCGAGCCGCAGCCAGCGCTCGATGCCGCCCTCGCCGCTCTGCGCCCCGTCGTGGTCCTGGATGCGGCGCAGCCACGTCCGGCGCAGCTCCGAGGTGGGCAGCTTGGCGGTGATCAGGGCGTCCTTGACGGGGATGTGGCGCTGGTAGTGGAAGCGGTTGACGATCCAGCGGCGCAGTTCCGCCGGGCTGAGGTCGCCGCCGTGCATCCGGATGTTGAAGGGGTGCAGGTGGTGGTAGCGCTGCTCCCCCACCGCACGCAGTCGCGACTCGAACTCGGCGGGGCTCCAGGGCTCCTCGGGCGGGGCAGGGCTCGTGCTCACAGCGGCTGTGCTCATGGCTCGATCACCATTCCGTCGTGCGCCACCTCGATGCCCAGCCGGGCGAGCCGCTTGTGCTGGGGCGCGGCCGGGTCGACGAGGGGGTTGGTGTTGTTGAGGTGCGTGTACAGGCACCGGGCGGCCAGGGGGGCCAGCCGCTCGGCGGTGCCGCCCGGGCCGTCGACGGGCAGGTGGCCCATGCCGGTGGCGGTGCGCGAGGAGATGCCGGTGCGGCGGGGTTCCTCGTCGTCCCAGAAGGTGCCGTCGACGAGGACGCAGTCGGCCTCGGCGGCGGCCTGCTGAAGGCGGTCCGGCCAGGCGGCCAGCGCCGGGGCGTAGAGGACCGAGGCGCCGGACGACGGGTCGTACAGCCTGAGCGCGACGACCCAGGCGTCGTCGTCCGGCGCGTCGGCGGCGTACCGCGGGCGCTTGCCGGAGACCGGGATGCCGCTGACCTGAAGGCCGGAGGGCGTGCCGTCCAGGGGTTCGGCGCCGTGCCCGGGCAGCTCCCGCCAGGTCACGTCGCTGTACGGCGCCAGGACCTCGCCGAGCCGCAGGCGGTCCAGCAGAGCCTGCCGGACCGGGGCCGTCGCCAGCACCTGGAAGCCGTCCGCCTCCCGCAGCCGGGCGATGCCCAGGGTGTGGTCGAGTTCGGCGTCGGTGAGGATCACGCCGGCGAGGGGGGACTGCCGGGGGCCGGGCCCGGGGTGGAGTTCGGGCCGTTCCTCGATCTGGTCGCCGATGTCGGGGGTCGCGTTGACGACGTACCAGCGGCCCTCGCCGGTCCGTACGGCCAGCGAGGCGTGCCGGCGGCGCCGGTGCGGGTGGGCGCATGCCCCGGAGCAACCGGGGCACGCGCAGTTCCACTGGGGGATGCCGCCGCCGGCGGCCGTGCCGAGTACCAGCAGCAGCATGGCGGCCCGCTAGCGGGTGCTGAGCGAGTAGGCGGTGACCTCCAGCGCGGTGTCCACGACCTCGAAGCCGGGGGCCTGCCAGGTGGTGTCCTCCGGCTGCGCCGAGGGGGCCTGCTCAAGGGGCTTCAGCGGTTCCTTTGTCTCGTGCATCGGTCGTACGTCCCTTCTTTCGGGGTTGCTTGAGGGGGAAGGGGCCGGGCTCACCTGATCGGGACACGGAGGATCTTGTCGTTGCCGTACCCCAGGTCGCTGGTGCCGACCCACAGTTCGTTCGCGCCGGGCACCTTGGCGATGGCGCGGAGCCGGCCGTACGTGCCGGGATAGAAGGCGGTCTTCGCGCCGAGGCGTTCGCTGTCGCCGTCGATCGGCACGCGCCACAGGCGTTGCCCGCGCAGCGACGACACGTACAGGACGTTGCGTACGACGGCGAGCTGGGCCGGGACGCCCTTCTCGGGGCTGAAGGTGGCCTTCGGGCCGGTCATGCCCTTGACGGAGCAGACGCCCTCGCAGCCGGGCCAGCCGTAGTTGGCGCCCCGCTTGATCAGGTTCAGTTCGTCGTGGGTCTGCTGGCCGATCTCCACCGACCACAGCCGGCCCTTGCGGTCCCACGCCAGGCCCTGCGGATTGCGGTGGCCGTAGCTGTAGACGTGGTTGCCGAACGGGTTGCCGGGCGCCGCCTTGCCGCTCTTGGTGATCCGCAGGATCTTGCCGTTGAGCGAGGACTTGTCCTGCGCCAGCTTGGGTTGCAGGGCCTCGCCCGTGGTGACGTACAGGTACTTGTCGGGGCCGAAGGCGATCCTGCCGCCGTTGTGGTCGCCGCCCCGCCGGATGCCGGTCAGGATCGGCTTGTAGTTGCGCAGCGAGGTGCCGTCGTAGTCCATCCTGACCACGCGGGTCTCGCTCTTCGTGGTGTGCACGAAGAACACCTGCTTGTCCTTCCTGCCGTCCCACGTCGGCGACGGAGCGACCCCCAGCAGCCCGCCGGCGCCCTCGTCGTACGGCTCCGGGACGGTGTACGGCACCTCGCCGACCCACTTCCTGGTGCCGTTCCGGTCCAGGCGGTAGACCTGGTAGGACAGGCGCTCGGTCACCAGGGCGGTCCGCCCGTTCGGCAGGAACGAGATGCCCCAGGGGGTGTGCCATCCCTTCGACAGCGTCTTGGCGCCGGCCGGTGCGCCGGCGTCGACGGGCGCGCTCCGCTTGATGTGCCGGGTCATGTCGTCGTCCGGCCGCGGCGCCGTTCTGGACGGTCGCGCGGTTCCCGGCGCCCCTCGGGCGCGCTGCCCGACCGCCTCGTCGACGGTCACGCGGAGAATCCGGTCGCCGCTCGCCTGTCTCGCGGTGCCCAGCCACAGCTCGTTCCTGCCGGGGACCTTCGCGAGGGCACGCAGCGCATAGCCCGAGAAGACCTTGGTCCTGGCGCTGTCGCCCCTGCCCTGGAGGGCCGCGGTGATGGGGACGCGCCAGAGCTGGTAGCCCCGCAGCGTCGACACGTAGAGGTCGTCGCCCACGACGGCGACCTGGGCGGGGGCCGTGGTGTGGTCCCAGGTGGCCTTCGGGTCGGTCATGCCCTTGGTGTGGCAGACGCCCTCGCAGCCGGGCCAGCCGTAGTTGGCTCCGGGCTTGATCAGGTTGAGTTCGTCCTTGGCCTCCTGCCCGATCTCCACCGACCACAGCCGGCCCTTGCGGTCCCACGCCAGGCCCTGCGGGTTGCGGTGGCCGTAGCTGTAGACGTGGTTGCCGAACGGGTTGCCGGGGGCGGGCTTGCCGGACTTCGTGATCCGCAGGATCTTGCCGTTGAGCGAGGTCTTGTCCTGCGCGAGCCTGGCGTGCGTGGCCTCGCCGGTGGCGACGTAGAGGTACTTGTCGGGGCCGAAGGCGATCTTGCCGCCGTGGTGGTTGGAGCCCCGCTTGAGGCCGCCGAGGACGACCTTGTAGCCGCTGAGCGACTTGCCGTCGTAGTCCATCCGCACCACCCGGCTACCGGTCGCCGTGGTGTGCATGAAGAACACCTGCTTGTCCTTCCTGCCGTCCCACGTCGGGGACGGAGCGACACCCAGGAGCCCGCCCTTGGCGGCGTCACCGGGCTGGAGGACGGCGACCTTCGGCACCTTGCCGATCAGGGTCCGGCTGCCGTTGTCGCGCAGGCGGTAGACACGGGCGCTCTCGTTCTCCGTCACCAGTGCCGAGCGCCCGTCCGGCAGGAAGGAGATGGCCCACGGATTCGACCAGCCCGTGGAGAAACCGGTCACGTCGACGGCGGCCCGCGGAGCGAGGTCCGTGGCCGCGGCGGTCGTCGAGGGCACCGCGCCGGCCAGCAGGGCGGCCGCGGCGGTGAGCGAGGTTATGCAGAACCGGGACGAATACCGCACCCAGTGGCCTGAATGTGCCATGCCGACACCTTTCTTGATTCCTCACAGCAATCTTTGCGAGGCGTGATCGGCCTGCCACTCGGGGTGAGCCGCGAGGGTGAGACCGCCTGCGGCCCACCTCTCGTGACGTCCCCTCAGAAACAGCGAAAGGGCCCGTACGACCGAAGTCGTACGGGCCCCTTCAGGAGCTCGCTCTTGGAGCTGCCAGGTCAGATCGACAATTACTTGTTGATCTTGGTGACCTGGCCGGCGCCGACCGTCCGGCCACCCTCACGGATGGCGAACTTCAGGCCCTCTTCCATGGCGACGGGCTGGATGAGCTCCACCTTCATCTCGGTGTTGTCACCCGGCATGACCATCTCGGTGCCCTCGGGGAGGGTCACGACGCCGGTCACGTCCGTCGTACGGAAGTAGAACTGCGGACGGTAGTTGTTGAAGAACGGCGTGTGGCGGCCACCCTCGTCCTTGGACAGGATGTAGGCCTGGGCCTCGAACTCGGTGTGCGGCGTGACCGAACCGGGCTTGATGATGACCTGGCCGCGCTCGACGTCCTCGCGCTTGATGCCACGGAGCAGCAGACCGACGTTCTCACCGGCCTGGCCCTCGTCGAGCAGCTTGCGGAACATCTCGATGCCGGTGACCGTGGTGGTGGTCTTCTCCTGCTTGATGCCCACGATGTCAACGGTCTCGTTGACCTTGAGGACACCACGCTCGATACGGCCGGTGACGACCGTACCGCGACCGGTGATCGTGAAGACGTCCTCGATCGGCATCAGGAACGGCTTGTCGACGTCACGCTCGGGCTGCGGGATGTTCTCGTCCACGGCCTTCATGAGCTCGAGGACGGTGTTGCCCCACTCCTTGTCGCCCTCAAGGGCCTTGAGCGCCGAGACCTTGACGACCGGCAGGTCGTCGCCCGGGAACTCGTACTCGGAGAGCAGCTCACGGACCTCGAGCTCGACGAGCTCCAGGATCTCCTCGTCGTCCACCATGTCGGCCTTGTTCAGGGCGACGACGATGTACGGAACGCCGACCTGGCGGGCCAGGAGCACGTGCTCCTTGGTCTGCGGCATCGGGCCGTCGGTGGCGGCGACCACGAGGATGGCGCCGTCCATCTGCGCGGCACCCGTGATCATGTTCTTGATGTAGTCCGCGTGACCGGGGCAGTCGACGTGGGCGTAGTGACGCGTCTCGGTCTGGTACTCGACGTGCGCGATGGAGATGGTGATACCGCGCTGGCGCTCCTCGGGAGCCTTGTCGATCTGGTCGAAGGCCGAGGCCTCGTTCAGGTCCGGGTACGCGTCGTGCAGCACCTTGGTAATGGCGGCCGTAAGGGTCGTCTTACCGTGGTCGATGTGACCGATGGTGCCGATGTTGACGTGGGGCTTAGTCCGCTCGAACTTCGCCTTCGCCACGGGGTCCTCCTGTGGAGTGGTTCTGAACGCCTTGCTTCATCGGCGCCAGGTGATCTTTGCTGGAAAGCCCGGGCCCGAGGGCATTCCCCCACGAATGCGGGTGAATGCCCCTCCAGGCTCCGGAGTCAAGCCTAAAGCGTGTGAACGCGGTGCGTTACTCGCCCTTGGCCTTCGCGATGATCTCCTCGGCGACGTTCCGCGGAACCTCGGCGTAGGAGTCGAACTGCATGGAGTAGCTGGCCCGGCCGGACGTCTTGCTGCGCAGGTCGCCGACGTAACCGAACATCTCCGAGAGGGGCACGAGGCCCTTCACGACGCGAGCACCCGCCCGCTCCTCCATGGCCTGGATCTGGCCACGGCGGGAGTTGATGTCGCCGATGACCTCACCCATGTAGTCCTCGGGCGTGGTGACCTCGACGGCCATCATCGGCTCGAGCAGCACGGGGCTGGCCTTGCGCGCGGCCTCCTTGAAGGCCTGCGAACCGGCGATCTTGAACGCGAGCTCGGAGGAGTCGACCTCGTGGTAGCCACCGTCGATCAGCGTGACGCGCACGCCGGTCATCTCGTAGCCCGCGAGGATGCCGAACTGCATGGCCTCCTGCGCACCGGCGTCGACCGAAGGGATGTACTCCTTCGGGATACGGCCACCGGTGACCTTGTTCACGAACTCGTACGAGGCGTCGCCGCCCTCGATCGGCTCGATCGCGATCTGCACCTTGGCGAACTGGCCGGTACCACCAGTCTGCTTCTTGTGCGTGTAGTCGACGCGCTCGACGGCCTTGCGGATCGTCTCGCGGTAGGCGACCTGCGGCTTGCCGACGTTGGCCTCGACCTTGAACTCACGGCGCATACGGTCGACCAGCACCTCGAGGTGCAGCTCGCCCATACCACCGATGATGGTCTGGCCCGTCTCCTCGTCCGAGTGGACCTGGAAGGAGGGGTCCTCCTCCGCGAGACGCTGGATGGCGACACCCAGCTTCTCCTGGTCACCCTTGGACTTGGGCTCGATGGCGACCTGGATGACCGGCGCCGGGAAGTCCATGGACTCCAGGATCACCGGCTGCTTGTCGTCGCTCAGCGTCTCACCGGTGGTGGTCTGCTTCAGGCCCATGACGGCGACGATGTCGCCGGCGCCCACCGAATCGATCTCCTCACGCTTGTTCGCGTGCATGCGGTAGATCTTGCCGATGCGCTCCTTCTTGCCCTTGACGGAGTTCAGCACGGCGGTGCCGGACTCCAGGCGACCGGAGTAGATCCGGACGAAGGTGAGCTTGCCCAGGTGCGGGTCGCTCATGATCTTGAACGCCAGAGCCGACAGGGGCTCCTCGTCGGACGGCTTGCGCTTGATGACGACCTCGGGGTCCTTGACGTCGTGGCCCTCGATGGCCTCGACGTCCAGGGGGGTCGGCAGGTAGCGCACGACCGCGTCGAGCAGGGGCTGCACGCCCTTGTTCTTGAACGCGGTGCCACAGAACACCGGGGTGACCGTGGTGTCGCTCGACTTGCCGGACGCGATGGTGATGCGACGGATCGCGGCGTACAGCTGCTCCTCGGTGGGCTCCTGGCCCTCCAGGTACAGCTCCATGATCTCTTCGTCGTTCTCGGCGACGCCCTCGATCAGCTTGCCGCGGTACTCCTCGGCAGCCTCGGTGTGCGTGGCCGGGATGTCGACGACGTCGTACATCTCGCCCTTGGCGGCCTCGGCGGACCACACGAGCGCCTTCATGCGGACCAGGTCCACAACGCCCTTGAAGTCGGCCTCGGCACCGATCGGAAGCTGCATGACCAGCGGCTGCGCACCAAGGCGGTCCGAGATCATGTCGACGCAGCGGTGGAACTCGGCACCGGTGCGGTCCAGCTTGTTCACGAAGCAGATGCGCGGCACGCCGTAACGGTCGGCCTGACGCCACACCGTCTCGGACTGCGGCTCGACACCGGCGACACCGTCGAACACCGTGACGGCACCGTCGAGGACGCGCAGCGAGCGCTCCACCTCGACCGTGAAGTCGACGTGGCCCGGGGTGTCGATGATGTTGATCGTGTAGTCGTTGTCCTCGAGCGGCCAGTGACAGGTGGTGGCAGCAGAGGTGATCGTGATGCCACGCTCCTGCTCCTGCTCCATCCAGTCCATGGTGGCAGCGCCGTCGTGGACTTCACCGATCTTGTAGCTGACGCCGGTGTAGAAGAGGATCCGCTCGGTGGTGGTCGTCTTGCCCGCGTCGATGTGGGCCATGATCCCGATGTTGCGGACCTTGGCCAGGTCAAGTGAAGTGGTAGCCATAAGGCTTCAGTCTTCTCTCGGTCTCGATGGGGTCTGCGACTACCAGCGGTAGTGCGCGAAGGCCTTGTTGGACTCGGCCATCTTGTGGGTGTCCTCGCGCTTCTTCACGGCCGCACCGAGGCCGTTCGAGGCGTCGAGAAGCTCGTTGAGGAGACGCTCGGTCATGGTCTTCTCGCGACGGGCGCGGGAGTAACCGACCAGCCAGCGCAGCGCGAGCGTGTTGGCACGACCGGGCTTGACCTCGATCGGAACCTGGTACGTCGCACCACCGACACGGCGGGACTTGACCTCGAGGGTCGGCTTGATGTTCTCAAGCGCGCGCTTCAGCGTGATGATCGGGTCGTTACCCGTCTTCTCACGCAGACCCTCCATGGCGCCGTAGACGATGCGCTCGGCGGTGGAACGCTTGCCGTTCAGCAGCACCTTGTTGATGAGCGACGTGACAAGAGGAGAACCGTAGACCGGGTCGATGATGACCGGGCGCTTCGGGGCGGGGCCCTTACGAGGCATTCTTACTTCTCCTTCTTGGCGCCGTAGCGGCTGCGGGCCTGCTTGCGGTTCTTCACACCCTGGGTGTCAAGGGAACCGCGGATGATCTTGTAGCGAACACCCGGCAGGTCCTTCACACGGCCACCACGCACGAGCACGATGGAGTGCTCCTGCAGGTTGTGTCCCTCACCCGGAATGTAAGCGGTGACCTCGATCCCGCTGGTCAGACGCACACGCGCGACCTTACGCAGGGCCGAGTTCGGCTTCTTCGGGGTGGTCGTGAACACACGCGTGCAGACGCCGCGACGCTGAGGGGAACCCTCGAGTGCGGGCGTCTTGTTCTTCTCGACCTTGTCCTGCCGGCCCTTGCGGACCAGCTGCTGGATCGTAGGCACTACTTCTCCGGTTTCTGTGTGCCGAATGGTGAAGCTAACCTGGAACGTCGCCGACCCACGCGGTCGGGTGTGTCGAATCCGGCGGACTCCCGCCGTGAGGCGAAAAGAGCACAGATTGCGGTGGCCGCTCACAGCTCGCTATGCGGTTGAAGGCACGCACGAGAGCCAGGGCACACCCCAGGCACAAGGTCTGAGCGTACCTACCTCATTCGCTGCGGTCAAAACAAATGGGCCTCGCCCGCATCGCCATACGGCCGATGTCAAGACCGCGCGGCATGTTCGATCTTCGAATCGCCGATTCGGGCATGTCAGGGCCCCGAACCCGCGCGCCGCGAATCGACCGTCCGCGCGGCCTATACGGACACCGCGGCGGCCACCAGCATCAGCGTCAGCAGGACCGCCCAGGCCGCATTCGACACCCAGCCGAACACGAGCCCGGTCAGGGCGAGCGCGTCACCGCCCTGACCGGTGCGCCGTATCTCGGAACGGGCCGCGTGCCCGAGCACCACGGCCGGGATGCCGGTCAGCCCGAAGCTCACCAGACACAGCACACCGCAGACCGCGGAGCCGACCGCCTTGCCGTTGGTCTGCGGCCGGGCGACCGGCAGGAAGGTGCGGGGCACGGGTGTCACGGGTGCGGGCAGCGGCATCGGCCCCTGGGGCAGATCGGCGACGAGCAGCGCCAGCTCCCCCACCGTACGGGCCGTGTAGGCGCGCGTGACGCGCTTCTCGAACTCGGGCTGCTCCAGACGTCCCTCGCCGTAGCCGGCCCTGAGCACGTCCACGGCCCGCTCGCGGTCGGCGTGCGAGGCAAGCATCGACGGTGTCGCCGGGGTGCCTGGCCCGGTCCACGGCTGCGGAGCACCACCGCCCTGCCACGGCTGCCAGGGCTGCCACGACGGTTGCGCCATGGAGAGCACCTCCCCCGTACATGTCGGAGTCTCTCCATCATGCGCCGAACCGGCACTTCAGGCATCGGGGTCCACCCCGAGAAAACCCCGACACGCCCCCGGGCACGCCGAAGGGCGGCCACCCCGGGAGGTGACCGCCCTTCAGTGCGTCAGACGCACGCCTTACTGGTTGTACGGACCGTAGTCGTAGTCCTCCAGCGGAACGGCCTGGCCGGAGCCGGTGCCGAACGGCGAGTAGTCGATGTCGTCGTAGCCGACGGCCGAGTACATCGCGGCCTTGGCCTCCTCGGTCGGCTCGACCCGGATGTTGCGGTAGCGGGACAGACCCGTACCGGCCGGGATGAGCTTACCGATGATGACGTTCTCCTTGAGGCCGATGAGCGAGTCGGACTTGGCGTTGATCGCCGCGTCCGTGAGGACTCGCGTCGTCTCCTGGAAGGACGCCGCCGACAGCCAGGACTCCGTGGCCAGCGAGGCCTTGGTGATACCCATGAGCTGCGGACGACCGGAGGCCGGGTGACCGCCCTCCTGCACCACACGACGGTTCTCGGTCTCGAACTTCGAGCGCTCGACCAGCTCACCGGGCAGCAGCTCGGCGTCGCCGGACTCGATGATCGTCACGCGGCGCAGCATCTGCCGGATGATGATCTCGATGTGCTTGTCGTGGATCGACACACCCTGCGAGTTGTAGACCTTCTGGACCTCGCCGACCAGGTGGACCTGGACGGCACGCTGGCCCAGGATGCGCAGCACGTCGTGCGGGTTGGTGGCACCCACGGTGAGCTTCTGGCCCACCTCGACGTGCTCGCCCTCGCTGACCAGGAGTCGGGCACGCTTCGAGATCGGGTACGCCGTCTCGTCGCTGCCGTCGTCCGGGGTGACGACGAGCTTCTTGGTCTTCTCGGTCTCCTCGATCCGCACGCGGCCGGTGGCCTCGGAGATCGGGGCGACACCCTTCGGGGTACGGGCCTCGAAGAGCTCGACGACACGCGGCAGACCCTGGGTGATGTCGTCACCGGCCACACCACCGGTGTGGAAGGTACGCATCGTCAGCTGGGTACCGGGCTCACCGATGGACTGGGCGGCGATGATGCCGACCGCCTCACCGATGTCGACCAGCTTGCCGGTGGCCAGCGAACGGCCGTAGCACATCGCGCAGGTGCCGACCTGGGACTCGCAGGTCAGGATCGAACGGGTCTTGACCTCCTCGACACCGTGGTGCACCAGCTGGTCGATGAGCACGTCGCCCAGGTCCACGTTGGCCGGCGCGATCACCTTGCCGTCGATGACGACGTCCTCGGCGAGCATGCGGGCGTAGACGCTGGTCTCGACGTCGTCCGCCTTGACCAGAACGCCTGCGGCGTTCTTCGAGGCGATCCGCAGCTTCAGACCGCGCTCGGTGCCGCAGTCCTCCTCGCGGATGATGACGTCCTGGGAGACGTCCACCAGACGACGGGTCAGGTAACCCGAGTCGGCGGTACGCAGGGCGGTGTCCGCCAGACCCTTACGGGCACCGTGCGTGGAGATGAAGTACTCCAGCACGGACAGGCCCTCACGGAACGACGCCTTGATCGGACGCGGGATCGTCTCGTTCTTCGCGTTCGACACCAGACCACGCATACCGGCGATCTGACGCATCTGCATCATGTTGCCTCGTGCACCCGAGTTCACCATCATGAAGATCGGGTTGGTCTTCGGGAAGTTGTCGTTCATCGCCTCGGCGACCTCGTTGGTCGCCTTGGTCCAGATCGCGATGAGCTCCTGCGTGCGCTCGTCCTTGGTGATCAGACCGCGCTCGTACTGCTTCTGGACCTTCTCGTCCTGCGCCTCGTAGCCGCGGACGATCTCCTTCTTCGCCTCGGGAACGACGACGTCGGAGATGGCCACGGTGACACCGGAACGGGTCGCCCAGTAGAAGCCGGCCGCCTTCAGGTTGTCGAGCGTCGCCGCCACGATGACCTTGGGGTAGCGCTCGGCGAGGTCGTTGACGATCTCGGAGAGCTGCTTCTTGCCGACCTCGTAGTCGACGAACGGGTAGTCCTCGGGCAGCAGCTCGTTGAAGAGCGCGCGGCCCAGGGTCGTCCGCAGCCGGAACGAGTCACCCTGCTGCCACTCCGGCTCGCCCTCCTCCTGCGCCGGCGGCATCCAGCCGCGGGGCGGGATGGTACCGACCGGGAAGCGGATGTCGATCTTCGACTGGAGCGAGAGCTCGCCCGCGTCGAAGGCCATGATCGCCTCGGCCACGGACGCGAAGGAGCGGTCCTCGCCCTTGACGTTGCGCATCTCGGAGTCGGTGGTGAGGAAGAACAGACCGAGGACCATGTCCTGGGTCGGCATCGTCACCGGACGACCGTCGGCGGGCTTGAGGATGTTGTTCGAGGACAGCATCAGGATGCGGGCCTCGGCCTGCGCCTCCGCGGACAGCGGCAGGTGCACGGCCATCTGGTCACCGTCGAAGTCCGCGTTGAACGCGGTGCAGACGAGCGGGTGGATCTGGATGGCCTTGCCCTCGACCAGCTGCGGCTCGAAGGCCTGGATGCCGAGGCGGTGCAGGGTGGGAGCACGGTTCAGCAGAACCGGGTGCTCGGCGATGACCTCTTCGAGGACGTCGTACACGACCGTGCGGCCGCGCTCCACCATGCGCTTGGCGCTCTTGATGTTCTGCGCGTGGTTCAGGTCGACCAGGCGCTTCATCACGAACGGCTTGAAGAGCTCCAGCGCCATCGCCTTGGGCAGACCGCACTGGTGCAGCTTCAGCTGCGGACCGACGACGATCACGGAACGCGCGGAGTAGTCCACACGCTTGCCGAGCAGGTTCTGACGGAAGCGGCCCTGCTTACCCTTCAGCATGTCGCTGAGAGACTTCAGCGGACGGTTACCGGGGCCGGTCACCGGACGGCCGCGACGACCGTTGTCGAAGAGGGCGTCAACAGCCTCCTGAAGCATGCGCTTCTCGTTGTTGACGATGATCTCGGGCGCGCCGAGGTCGAGCAGCCTCTTCAGACGGTTGTTGCGGTTGATCACGCGGCGGTACAGGTCGTTCAGGTCGGAGGTCGCGAAGCGGCCACCGTCCAGCTGCACCATCGGGCGGAGGTCCGGCGGGATGACCGGGACGCAGTCCAGCACCATGCCCTTGGGGCTGTTGCTGGTCTGCAGGAACGCGGAGACGACCTTCAGGCGCTTGAGCGCACGGGTCTTCTTCTGGCCCTTGCCGGTACGGATGATCTCGCGGAGCTTCTCGGCCTCCTCGTCGAGGTCGAAGGACTCCAGGCGCTTCTGCAGCGCCGCGGCACCCATCGAGCCGTCGAAGTACGTGCCGAAGCGGTCACGCAGCTCGCGGTAGAGGAGCTCGTCGCCCTCGAGGTCCTGGACCTTGAGGTTCTTGAACCGGGTCCACACCTCGTCGAGGCGGTCGATCTCGCGCTGCGCACGGTCGCGCAGCTGCTTCATCTCGCGCTCGGCACCCTCGCGCACCTTGCGGCGCACGTCGGCCTTGGCACCCTCGGCCTCCAGCTCGGCCAGGTCGGTCTCGAGCTTCTTGGCGCGGGCCTCGAGGTCGGCGTCGCGACGGTTCTCGACCTGCTGACGCTCCACGGAGACGTGCGCCTCCAGGGAGGGCAGGTCGCGGGTACGGCGCTCCTCGTCGACGTACGTGATCATGTACGCCGCGAAGTAGATGACCTTCTCGAGGTCCTTGGGAGCCAGGTCGAGCAGGTAGCCCAGCCGGCTCGGGACACCCTTGAAGTACCAGATGTGCGTGACAGGCGCGGCCAGCTCGATGTGGCCCATCCGCTCACGACGCACCTTGGCGCGAGTCACCTCGACGCCGCAGCGCTCACAGATGATGCCCTTGAAGCGGACACGCTTGTACTTGCCGCAGTAGCACTCCCAGTCCCGGGTCGGACCGAAGATCTTCTCGCAGAAGAGTCCGTCCTTTTCGGGCTTGAGGGTGCGGTAGTTGATGGTCTCGGGCTTCTTGACCTCGCCGTGGCTCCACTGACGGATGTCGTCAGCGGTGGCCAGACCGATCCGGAGCTCATCGAAGAAGTTGACGTCGAGCACTATGCGTCAATCCCTCTCAGGGTTGTAAGTCTTGGGGTCTGAAACGGGGGCCTGGGGGTCGGCGGGGCCCTGTGGGTAAGGGCCCCGCCGGACTCCCGTCAGACCTCTTCGACGCTGCTCGGCTCGCGCCGGGACAGGTCGATGCCGAGCTCCTCCGCAGCGCGGAAGACGTCCTCGTCGGTGTCACGCATCTCGATGGACATACCGTCGCTGGACAGCACCTCCACGTTCAGGCAGAGCGACTGCATCTCCTTGATGAGCACCTTGAAGGACTCGGGGATGCCGGGCTCGGGGATGTTCTCGCCCTTGACGATGGCCTCGTAGACCTTCACGCGGCCGGTGACGTCGTCGGACTTGATGGTCAGCAGCTCCTGGAGGGCGTACGCGGCGCCGTAAGCCTCCAGCGCCCACACCTCCATCTCACCGAAGCGCTGGCCACCGAACTGGGCCTTACCACCCAGCGGCTGCTGGGTGATCATGCTGTACGGACCGGTCGAGCGGGCGTGCAGCTTGTCGTCGACCAGGTGGTGCAGCTTGAGGATGTACATGTAGCCGACCGAGATCGGGTCCGGGAACGGCTCACCGCTACGGCCGTCGAACAGCCGCGCCTTACCGGTCGGGAGCACCATGCGCTCGCCGTCGCGGTTGGGGATGGTGTGCTGGAGCAGACCCGCGAGCTCGTCCTCACGCGCACCGTCGAAGACCGGGGTCGCGACGTTGGTGCCGGGGGCGACGGAGTCGGCGCCGATCACCTGGAGGCGCTGCGCCCACTCCTCCGCGAGGCCGGAGACGTCCCAGCCGCGGCTGGCGAGCCAGCCGAGGTGGATCTCCAGGACCTGTCCCGGGTTCATTCGGGACGGGACACCCAGCGGGTTGAGGATGATGTCGACCGGGGTGCCGTCCTCCAGGAACGGCATGTCCTCGATCGGCAGGATCTTGGAGATGACGCCCTTGTTGCCGTGACGGCCGGCGAGCTTGTCACCGTCGGTGATCTTGCGCTTCTGCGCGACGTAGACGCGCACCAGCTGGTTCACACCGGGGGGAAGCTCGTCGCCCTCCTCACGGTCGAAGACGCGGACGCCGATGACCTTGCCGGTCTCGCCGTGCGGCACCTTCAGCGAGGTGTCACGGACCTCACGGGCCTTCTCACCGAAGATCGCGCGCAGCAGGCGCTCCTCGGGGGTCAGCTCGGTCTCGCCCTTCGGGGTCACCTTGCCGACGAGGATGTCGCCGGCGATGACCTCGGCACCGATGCGGATGATGCCGCGCTCGTCGAGGTCGGCGAGGACCTCCTCGGAGACGTTCGGGATGTCCCGGGTGATCTCCTCGGGGCCGAGCTTGGTGTCACGGGCGTCGACCTCGTGCTCCTCGATGTGGATCGAGGAGAGGACGTCGTCCTGCACGAGGCGCTGCGACAGGATGATCGCGTCCTCGTAGTTGTGACCCTCCCACGGCATGAACGCCACGAGCAGGTTCTTGCCCAGCGCCATCTCGCCGTTCTGGGTGGCGGGACCGTCGGCGAGCACCTGGCCCGTGATGATCCGGTCGCCCTCGTTGACGATGACCTTCTGGTTGACCGAGGTGCCCTGGTTGGACCGGGAGAACTTGGCCAGGCGGTACGTGATGTACGTGCCGTCGTCGTTGGCGGTGGTGATGTAGTCCGCGGAGACCTCCTGGACCACACCGTCCTTCTCGGCCTTGACCACGTCACCGGCGTCGACGGCGGAGCGGTACTCCATGCCGGTGCCGACGAGCGGGGCCTCGGACTTAATCAGCGGCACGGCCTGACGCATCATGTTCGCGCCCATGAGGGCACGGTTGGCGTCGTCGTGCTCGAGGAACGGGATCATGGCGGTCGCGACCGACACCATCTGGCGCGGCGAGACGTCCATGTAGTCGACGTCCTCGCCGCCGACGTAGTCGACCTCGCCGCCACGGCGGCGGACCAGGACGCGGGCCTCGGCGAACCGCATGTCGTCGTTGAGCGTGGCGTTGGCCTGCGCGATGACGAAGCGGTCCTCCTCGTCGGCGGTCAGGTAGTCCACCTCGTCGGTGACCTGGCCGTCGACGACCTTGCGGTACGGCGTCTCGACGAAGCCGAACGCGTTGACCCGGCCGTAGGAGGCGAGCGAGCCGATCAGACCGATGTTCGGGCCTTCAGGGGTCTCGATCGGGCACATGCGGCCGTAGTGCGACGGGTGAACGTCACGGACCTCGAAGCCGGCCCGCTCACGGGACAGACCACCCGGGCCGAGCGCGGACAGACGACGCTTGTGCGTCAGCCCGGACAGCGGGTTGTTCTGGTCCATGAACTGCGACAGCTGGCTGGTGCCGAAGAACTCCTTGATGGAGGCGACGACCGGCCGGATGTTGATCAGGGTCTGCGGCGTGATCGCCTCGACGTCCTGGGTCGTCATGCGCTCACGGACGACGCGCTCCATACGGGCCAGACCGGTGCGGACCTGGTTCTGGATGAGCTCGCCGACGCTGCGCAGACGGCGGTTGCCGAAGTGGTCGATGTCGTCGGTCTCGACGACGATCGTCTGGCCGTTGTCCGCGGCCGTCTCGGTCTCACCGGCGTGCAGCTTCACCAGGTACTTGATCGTCGAGATGACGTCCTCGACGGTCAGGACGCCCGCGTCGAGCGGAGCCTCCGCACCCAGCTTCTTGTTGACCTTGTAGCGGCCGACCTTGGCGAGGTCGTAGCGCTTCGGGTTGAAGTACAGGTTCTCGAGGAGCGTCTGCGCGGCCTCACGCGTGGGGGGCTCGCCCGGACGCAGCTTGCGGTAGATGTCGAGCAGCGCGTCGTCCTGGCCCTGGGTGTGGTCCTTCTCCAGGGTGGCGCGCATGGACTCGTACTCGCCGAACTCCTCCAGGATCTGCTCGGTCGTCCAACCGAGGGCCTTGAGGAGGACGGTCACGGACTGCTTGCGCTTGCGGTCGATACGGACACCGACCATGTCGCGCTTGTCGATCTCCATCTCCAGCCAGGCACCCCGGGACGGGATGATCTTGGCCGAGAAGATGTCCTTGTCGGACGTCTTGTCGATGGAGGAGTCGAAGTAGACACCGGGGGAACGGACCAGCTGCGACACCACGACACGCTCGGTGCCGTTGATGACGAAGGTGCCCTTGTTCGTCATGAGCGGGAAGTCGCCCATGAAGACCGTCTGGGACTTGATCTCACCGGTCTCGTTGTTGGTGAACTCCGCCGTCACGAAGAGCGGGGCGGCGTAGGTGAAGTCGCGCTCCTTGCACTCGTCGATCGAGTTCTTCGGAGGCTCGAAACGGTGGTCGCGGAACGTCAGCGACATCGACCCGGAGAAGTCCTCGATCGGGGAGATCTCCTCGAAGATCTCCTCGAGGCCGGACTTGGTGGGGACGTCCTGACCGGACTCCAGAGCCTCCTCGACCCGACTCTGCCAGGCGGTGTTGCCGAGCAGCCAGTCAAAGCTCTCGGTCTGCAGCGCGAGCAGGTTGGGAACCTCGAGGGGCTCCTTGATCTTTGCAAAGGAGATGCGCAGCGGGGCGGTGCTTGCGCCGTTGTTCGTATTCGCGGTCGAGGCGTTGCGCGAGGCGGCCAAGAGGGGGTCCTTCCGAGGGCTCGGACTCACTACGCGCGTACCGGCCCCTCACCGGTGCACAGAGACACGGGTTTCCTTCTCCGACCAAAGAATGGCCAGGTCAGGGATGGTCCGGTCATCGATGCTCAAGCGAGGGCATGCCCCTGGTGACGGGCAGGGGACAGCTAACAGGCAGCGCAAAGGGTCAGTGTAGCCACTTGGCACACTGATGTCCAGTGCGGGTTTTTCGCGACCCTCGTTGTTCTCAACGCCCTCGGCATGCTCGCCCTCAATGCACGTTGATACTGCCCTCTTCGTCGCCGATCCATGCCTCGGATTCGGATCCTTGTGGCGACGCGTCCTGAGAATTGCGCGCTGCGTGCGGTTCGTCAAGGCCCCCATGCCCGAACCCTGGGGGCCCGGAGACACGACGAAGATCACCATACCCGCCGCCGAAGCGGGCGCAAGGCAACCGTGGCCGCGCCCCCAGGAACGCCGAAGAGCGACCACCCGAATGGATGATCGCTCTTCGGTGCGACTGCGTTACAGCCTCAGGAGGCCCAATTCAGCAGCGCTACGGCCGTACTCGGCCGAGAGGTGTTACTTGACCTCGACGGAGGCGCCGGCGCCCTTGAGGGACTCGGCGGCCTTCTCGGCGGCGTCCTTGGCAACCTTCTCGAGAACGGGCTTCGGGGCGCCGTCCACGAGGTCCTTGGCCTCCTTCAGACCCAGGGAGGTCAGCTCACGCACGACCTTGATGACCTGGATCTTCTTGTCGCCGGCACCGGTGAGGATGACGTCGAACTCGTCCTTCTCCTCCTCGGCCGGGGCGGCGGCGGCCGGGCCGGCCGGGCCGGCGACGGCGACGGCGGCAGCGGCGGTGACGTCGAACTTCTCCTCGAACGCCTTCACGAACTCGGAGAGCTGGATGAGGGTCATGCCCTCGAACTCGGCGAGCAGTTCGTCCTGGGTGAGAGCCACGATGGCTTTCCTTCCACTAATTTCGGCTGGTGCCGGATGTACATGTCTGGCGGGCGTACGCTCGGCCCGCTACGACCACTGCCTCAGGCGGACTGCCTCAGGCGGCGATCATGATGCGAGCCGAATTACTCGGCACCGCCCTGCTCGTCCTGCTTGGCGCGAAGCGCGTCCACGGTGCGGACGAGCTTCGACGGGAGCGCCTGGAAGACCTGAGCAGCCTGCGTCTGCTTGCCCTTCAGGGCGCCCGCCAGCTTGGCGAGCAGAACCTCGCGGGACTCGAGGTCCGCAAGCTTCTTGATCTCGTCGGCGGACAGCGCCTTGCCGTCAAGGACACCGCCCTTGATGACGAGGTTCGGGTTGTCCTTGGCGAAGTCACGAAGACCCTTCGCCGACTCCACCGGGTCACCGGTGACGAAGGCGACCGCCGTCGGACCGTTGAACAGGTCGTCGAGCGTCGAGATCCCGGCCTCGTTGGCCGCAATCTTGGTCAGCGTGTTCTTCACCACGGCGTACTGGGCGTTCTCACCGAGCGAACGACGCAGCGTCTTGAGCTGCGCCACGGTGAGACCCCGGTACTCGGTCAGCACGGCGGCGTTCGAGCTGCGGAACTGCTCCGTCAGCTCGGCTACCGCGGCAGCCTTGTCGGGCCTTGCCATGAGCGTCGGCCTCCTTCCGGGTGATGACGACCGCTCGGAAGGGGCTGGGGAAAACGAAACGCCCCGGCGCAGGCGCACGGGGCGTAGCTCGACCGGGCATTCGCAACGTGAGCAGCGAACTCCGGGAGCACTTCCACAGTCACCTGCGCGGGTCGTCCGCGGTTCAGCGGATCCTTCGGCCACCGCGCCCTCTTGCGAGCACACGGCAACGACCAGCGGTCTTTGGCTTCTGTAGGAGAGTACGGGACACGGTCACCGTGAGGCAAATCGGTCCCCACGGCCGCCGGCTCCCCCTACTTCTCCAGCGGTTTCCGCAGGTCCGCAGTGTCGTCGGGGCGGGGTGCGCGGACCGTCACCGGCTTGCCGTAGTCGAGGAAGGTGACCGTGAGATCGAGCTCACCGTGCCGTCCGAAGCCCTGGGTACGCAGCCGTCTCACATGGTCGTCGCCGTCGATCCAGACGTCCAGGGTGAGCTCGTCCACGCCGGCCTTCTCGTACTGGTCGAGACTGCGCCCGCGGCCCTCGCGGGCGGCCTTGTCCTGGACCTCGTCGAGCGAGGCGCGCAGTTCGTCGACGGCGGCCGTACCCGTGTAGTGCGTGGTCCCGGTCCCGTCGACCTTCTCGTCGCCGACCCGCTTCGCGTCCGGCGCACCGGCCAGGAAGGCGGCCTCCCGGGCCGGGTTGCGGGCGACCGAGTCCCGCAGGGCGCCGACGTCCATCCGCAGGCCGCCGTGGGTGGTGAAGTGGGCGGCCGGGCCGTAGCTGATCCAGTGCCGCCCGCCCATCTCCTCGACCATGTCGCCGGTCGCACTGCCGTACAGCACCCCGTCGACCAGGCGCAGCTCGGTCTCGCCCCGCTCGGCGCCGCTCAGATCGGCCGTCCGCAGGCTGGCCGTCAGCGGCTTCGTGCGGACCGTGCCCTCGTCGGCTATGCGCCCGCGCTCCGGGAAGCGGCCCGTCACCCTGTAGTGCAGCGACGTGACGCCCTCCGTCCTCTCCACGGCCCTGGCCACGGCGTCGCCGACCGAGGAGCCCGAGGCGTCCCGGTCGGCCCCGGCACCGCCTCCACAGCCGGCGAGGAGCAGCACGACGGCGGGCACGGCGGCCCGTACGGAAAGCCTCATCGATTCCCCCAAGGAACGCTCGGCCGGCGCCCGACGGGCGCACAGCAAGATCGGGAGCGTAGCCCCAAGAACCCCGGACAGTCCTGCGAATACCCGGCCGTGCCGGGCTCACGAGGTCCCGCCGAGGGCCCCCTCCTCCAGCAGCTCCTCCAGGTCCGCGGTGTCCCCCGCCGGGGGCTTCTCGACCGCGGCCTTCACGCCGTAGTCGCTGTAGTACGCGGTCTGGGTCAGCTGCCCCGTGACCGTGCGGCCCTTCTCCACCTTCTTGACGAGCAGGTCCCGGTCGTCGACCCATATGTCGACGGTCTGCGAGGTGGCGCCCGCGACCCGGACCGTGCCGGAGTAGCGCGTGGTGCGCTTACCGCTCACCGTCTCCTCCCCCACCTTGCGTACGTCCGTGGAGGACAGCAGCAGCTTCACCGAGGTGTGCGGGACGGTGCCGCGCATCTGGTCGGCGAGATCGGCTCCGGAGCTGCCGGCGAGACGCTCCAGGTCCTCGTAGGCGTACTTGATCCAGTGCTTGCCGTCGGTCTTCTCGGCGAACGCCTCGCCCATGCGGGCGTAGTAGGCGTCGGGGAGATAGCGGGCCTGCATCGAGGTGGTGCCGAGGCGGCGCATCGTCTCGGCGGTGGTGCCGCCGGTGTACGTGATCGTGAGGGCGCCGGTGAGGCCGTCGTGCCAGGCGAGGGTGCCGTGGGCCTTCATGGACAGGGCCGAGCCCACCGTGGTCGTGGAGCGGACGCGCGCCGATTCGGCTCCGTCGGTGGAGCGCTCGACGGTGCGCAGGGCGGCCGTCACCGCGCGGGAGGGCGTGGGGCGGTCCCGTTCCCCGGAGCGGTCGGAGGAGGTGCAGGCGGCCAGGGCCGCCAGCGCGGTCAGCAGCGCGACCCAGAACGCCGAACGGCGCGCCCTCGTGCTCGTCATCCGTCCCCCCTGCGCGAATCCCGTGAATGCACGTTAACCCAGGGCACTGACAAACGGGGGGCGGCAAAGGGGACGGGCCCCGCACCCGGGAAGGGTGCGGGGCCCGTCTTCGAGCCTGGTGAGCTGCCTGCTCAGACCGCGGCCGGGTCCTCCTCGACGAGGAGGTTGCGGGTGCGGTTCGGGTCGACGGGAATGCCGGGGCCCATCGTGGTGGTGATGGCGGCCTTCTTGATGTAGCGACCCTTGGCGGCGGACGGCTTCAGACGGAGGATCTCCTCCAGCGCGGCGCCGTAGTTCTCCACCAGCTTGGTGTCGTCGAATGACGACTTGCCGATGATGAAGTGCAGGTTCGAGTGCTTGTCGACGCGGAACTCGATCTTGCCGCCCTTGATCTCGGTCACGGCCTTGGCCACGTCCGGGGTCACGGTGCCGGTCTTCGGGTTCGGCATCAGACCACGCGGGCCGAGGACACGGCCGAGGCGGCCGACCTTGCCCATGAGGTCGGGGGTGGCGACGACGGCGTCGAAGTCCAGGCGGCCCTTCGAGACCTCGTCGATGAGCTCGTCGGCACCGACGATGTCGGCGCCCGCGGCACGCGCGGCCTCGGCACGGTCACCGGTCGCGAAGACCAGGACCCGGGCGGTCTTACCGGTGCCGTGCGGAAGGTTCACGGTGCCACGGACCATCTGGTCGGCCTTGCGCGGGTCGACACCCAGGCGGAAGGCGACCTCGACGGTACCGTCGAACTTGGTCGTGGACGTCTCCTTGGCGAGACGGACGGCCTCGAGCGGGGCGTAGAGCTTGTCCCGGTCGACCTTGGCGTCCGCAGCGCGGAGAGACTTGCTGCGCTTGCTCACTACTGCTCCTGTGTTGTCTTAGGAGTTGTGGTCCGGGCCGAGCAGGCCCCGCCACTCACTTCTGCTGGGGAGGTTGAGGTCAGCCCTCGACCGTGATGCCCATGGAACGGGCGGTGCCGGCGATGATCTTGGACGCGGCGTCCAGGTCATTGGCGTTGAGGTCGGGCATCTTGGTGGTGGCGATCTCGCGGACCTGCGCCTCGGTGATCTTGGCGACCTTGGTCTTGTGCGGCTCGCCGGAGCCCTTCTCGACACCAGCGGCCTTGAGGATCATCTTCGCGGCCGGCGGGGTCTTGGTGATGAAGGTGAAGGAGCGGTCCTCGTAGACCGTGATCTCCACCGGGATGACCCAACCGCGCTGCGACTCGGTCGCGGCGTTGTAGGCCTTGCAGAACTCCATGATGTTGACGCCGTGCTGGCCCAGCGCGGGGCCGACCGGCGGAGCCGGGTTGGCGGCACCGGCCTGGATCTGGAGCTTGATGAGCCCCGTGACCTTCTTCTTCTTGGGAGGCATGCTCTCTCCGGGTCCTTAGTGAGAGGTGATCCGCCGCCATCCGTACCCGAGGTCACCTTGAACGGTGAACGTCCGGATCATCCGGATGGAGGCATACCGCACAACGATAACGGGTAACGCGTCAGGGCCAAAACCGGCAGCTCAGGCCGCTGGTCGCCCGCCCCCTGACAGCGGTCGGCCCCAGCGGCCCGCGCCCCGGGACAGGAACGGGCCCCGGCCGTCGCGCGTCGGCCGGGGCCCGCAAGGGGGCGAGAGCGGGGTCAGCAGCGCTTGGACGTGGTGGCCTGACCCGGCACGGGGTCGCCGGGGGCACGCAGCGTGCCGATGGCCGCGGTGCACTCGCTGACCGTGTCGGCCGGGAAGGACCAGAACTCCTGGCTGTTGGTGGCGTTCCACCAGTCCTGGCCGACGACCTCGTCGCGGGAGTAGCTGTAGACGCCGGTGCTGACGTCGTAGTCCTTGATCTTGTCGCGGAAGCTCTGCCAGACCCAGACGTAGCCGTAGTTCGCCTTGCACCTGGGCGAGTAGAACTGCTTGACCGAGGCGGCGTGCGCGCCGCCTCGGTTGATGTAGGCGGTGGTGCCGATCTGGTAGGCGTCGGAACAGACGCCTACCGCCTGCGCCTTGGCGCTCAGCGGGTTGCCCGCCTCGGACGGGGCGGCCGAACGGGCGCTCTGGTTCTGCTTGTTGGGAGACGGGGCGGGTCCGGTGCCGGCGACCGCGGAGGTCGTCGGCAGCAGGACGCAGGCGGACGCGGCCGCCACGACCAGGAAGGTGCGAGTGCGCATGAGGAAGTTCCCCCCACTTCTGGGTCGTCACTTCTGAGTCGGCGCGGGCAGCGAGCAGCGCAGCGCAAAGCGCCACAAAGGTGGGTGATCACCGTGAAATACACTGTCCACGCGTTTCGGTCATCAAGTCAGACCGGCAGGGGCGTCCGATGGTTGTGGTGCAACACACATTTATTGAGAAGCCGGCTGGAACGCCGCCGGCACCTGCCCCGCCGCATACGACGAAAGGGCCTCCCACCAGCGGAATCCGCCGACGGGAGGCCCTTCGTTCAGAGCTGCTGTGCCGCTAGTTCTTCTGGATCTGGTCGAAGGAGAGCTCGACCGGAGTCTCGCGGCCGAAGATCTCCACCAGGCCCTTGACCTTCTTGGAGTCGGCGTTGATCTCGTTGATCGTGGCCTGCAGCGTGGCGAACGGACCGTCAGTGACGGTGACCGAGTCGCCGACCTCGAAGTCCAGGACCTGGACCTCGACCTTGCGCTGCGGAGCGGGCTTGCCCTCGGCCTCGGCGGCCTCGCGGGCGGCCTTCTCCTCGGCCTCCGGGGCGAGCATCTTCACGATCTCGTCCAGGGTCAGCGGGTACGGGTCGTAGGCGTTGCCCACGAAGCCGGTGACGCCGGGAGTGTTGCGGACGACACCCCAGGACTCGTTGGTGAGGTCCATACGGACCAGGACGTAACCCGGCAGCTTGTTCTGCTTGATCGTCTTGCGGTCGCCGTTCTTGATCTGGACGACCTCTTCCTGCGGCACCTCGGCCTGGAAGATGTAGTCCTCGACGTTCAGCGAGACGGCGCGCTGCTCCAGGTTGGTCTTCACGCGGTTCTCGTAACCGGCGTAGGTGTGGATCACGTACCACTCGCCGGGCAGCGTGCGAAGTTCCTCGCGCAGGGCGGCGATGGGGTCGACCGGCTCGGCCTCCTCCTCGACGGCCTCTTCCGCGTCTTCGGCGTCCTCGACGTGCAGCGCGGCCTCCTCGGCCGGCTCGCCCGCCTCGGCGTCGGCAACCTCGACCTCGTCCAGGTCCTCGTCCGCGCCCTCGACGATGTCGAGCTCGTCTTCCACGGACTCGTCCGGCTCGACGGCGTCGTTCAGGTTCTGGTCAGACACGGTGGCTGCTTCTTCCTGGATGCATAGGGGTGGAACATGCGAAAGGGGCGCCGGTAACCAACGGCGCCCTTCGCTCTCGGCTCAGCCAAAAACGTACTTGGCGGCGTGGTCGAGCCCATAGTCAATCACGGTCACCAGGGCGATCATGACGGTGACGAAGAAGATCACCACGGTGGTGTACGACGTCAGCTGCTTGCGCGTCGGCCAGACGACCTTGCGAAGCTCCGCGACGATCTGGCGGTAGAAGAGAGCGAGCCGCTTCAGCGGGCCCTTCTTCGCGCGCTTACCGCCCTTGCGGGCCTTCTTCTCCTGCGCCTCATCCTGGGCGTCAGGCGTATCGATGGAGCCCACGGCGTCCGCCATCCGTCCTCACCTGATCCCGGGTCGTGGCCGTGCCGCGCCCGGTCCGAGCCGCACGGCGTTGCAATGCTGTACGTACATGCGCACACATCCTGGCGAAGGTGTGTGTAGCAGGGCCGGAGGGACTTGAACCCCCAACCGCTGGTTTTGGAGACCAGTGCTCTACCAATTGAGCTACGACCCTTTGTGTGTCCCCCAACGTACCGCATCCGGTCGAGTGCTCGCTGTGCACTGTGCGACTGCGGGCTGCTGAAGGCCAACGAGGTGAGAGTGTACGTGGTCCGGGGCGCGCCGTCGAACAGAAAGTGCCCGATGGGGCCTTGATAGGCGAAAGATCGCCAGGGGTCTGGCGGTGCCGCGACGCAAGATCGCCCAGGCCGAGGGCCGGATCCGGACGGATGTTCAGTCGATGTTCAGTCCGTGAAACCCGCGTGCCGCCCGCGTTTCCTGTCTGAAACGATGGGGCCCATGAGCGCTGCAACCCCTTCGACCGAGCGCCGGGTCTCCGCCCGAGTCGGCGCGATCTCCGAGTCCGCCACACTCGCCGTGGACGCCAAGGCCAAGGCCCTCAAGGCCGCCGGGCGTCCGGTGATCGGCTTCGGCGCCGGTGAGCCCGACTTCCCGACGCCGGACTACATCGTCGAGGCCGCCATCGAGGCCTGCAAGAACCCGAAGTTCCACCGCTACACACCGGCCGGCGGTCTGCCGGAGCTGAAGTCCGCGATCGCCGCGAAGACGCTGCGCGACTCCGGCTACGAGCCCGACGTCTCGCAGATCCTCGTCACCAACGGCGGCAAGCAGGCCATCTACGAGGCCTTCGCCGCGATCCTCGACCCGGGCGACGAGGTCATCGTCCCGGCGCCTTACTGGACGACGTACCCGGAGTCGATCCGCCTCGCGGGCGGTGTCCCGGTCGAGGTCGTCGCCGACGAGACCACCGGCTACCGCGTCTCCGTGGAGCAGCTGGAGGCGGCCCGCACCGAGCGGACGAAGGTCGTCCTCTTCGTGTCGCCGTCCAACCCGACCGGCGCCGTCTACACCGAGGCCGAGACCGAGGCGATCGGCCGCTGGGCCGTCGACAACGGCCTGTGGGTGCTGACGGACGAGATCTACGAGCACCTCGTCTACGGCGAGGCCGCCGCGGTCTCCCTGCCGGGGCTGTTCCCCGAGCTGCGCGACAAGTGCATCGTGGTCAACGGTGTCGCCAAGACGTACGCCATGACGGGCTGGCGGGTCGGCTGGGTCATCGGCCCCAAGGACGTGGTGAAGGCCGCGACCAACCTCCAGTCCCACGCGACGTCGAACGTCTCGAACGTGGCGCAGGTGGCCGCCCTCGCCGCGGTCTCCGGCGACCTGGACGCGGTCGCGAGGATGCGTGAGGCCTTCGACCGCCGCCGCAAGACGATCGTGCGGATGCTCAACGAGATCGACGGCGTGGTCTGCCCGGAGCCCGAGGGCGCCTTCTACGCGTACCCGTCGGTGAAGGCCCTGCTCGGCAAGGAGATCCGCGGCAAGCGCCCGCAGAGCAGCGTCGAGCTGGCCGAGCTGATCCTGGAGGAGGCCGAGGTAGCGGTCGTCCCGGGTGAGGCGTTCGGTACGCCGGGCTATCTGCGGCTGTCGTACGCGCTCGGTGACGAGGACCTCGTCGAGGGCGTGAGCCGCATCCAGAAGCTGCTCGCGGAGGCCACGGACTGACGTCCGCCTTCCGCCCGTGGGGCCACCTCCGGTTTCGGAGGCGGCCCCATTTGTTTGTGCGAGCAAGACCACTAAAGGGGAAACCGCTACCGGGACGGCGCGGGCGTACGGCAGGATCCTGGAATGGAGCGTGTACGTGATGTCTCTGAACTGCCGAAAGCCCATCTGCACCTGCACTTCACCGGCTCGATGCGGCCGACGACCGTGCTGGAACTGGCCGACAAGTACGGTGTGCGCCTGCCCGAGGCCCTGACCGACGCGCTGACCAGTGGGGAGCCCCCGAAACTGCGGGCGACGGACGAGCGCGGCTGGTTCCGCTTCCAGCGCCTGTACGACGCGGCGCGCTCGTGCCTGCGGCAGCCGGAGGACATCCAGCGCCTGGTCAGGGAGGCCGCGGAGGAGGACATCAAGGACGGCTCGGGCTGGCTGGAGATCCAGGTCGACCCGACGTCGTACGCGCCCCGGCTGGGCGGTCTGATCCCGGCGCTGGAGATCATCCTGGACGCGGTGGAGACGGCGTCGCGGGACACGGGGCTCGGGATGCGCGTCCTGGTCGCCGCGAACCGTATGAAGCACCCGCTGGACGCCCGCACGCTGGCGCGGCTCGCGGTGCGGTACGCCGACCGCGGCATCGTCGGCTTCGGGCTGTCGAACGACGAACGCCGGGGCATGGCTCGGGACTTCGACCGTGCCTTCCACATCGCCCGCGAGGGCGGCCTGCTGTCGGCCCCGCACGGCGGCGAGCTGACCGGCCCGTCCTCGGTCCGTGACTGCCTGGACGACCTGGACGCGCACCGGATCGGGCACGGGGTGCGGGCGGCGGAGGACCCGCGGCTGCTCAGGCGCCTCGCGGACCGGGGCGTGACGTGCGAGGTGTGCCCCGCCTCGAACGTCGCCCTCGGCGTCTACGAGAAGCCCGAGGACGTCCCGCTGCGGACCCTGTACGACGCGGGCGTGCCGATGGCCCTCGGCGCCGACGACCCGCTGCTCTTCGGCTCGCGGCTCGCCGCCCAGTACGACCTCGTGCGCCGCCATCACGACTTCACGGACCAGGAGCTGGCGGAACTGGCCCGGCAGTCGGTGCGCGCGTCGGCCGCGCCCGAGGAGGTGAAGGGCAAGCTGCTGGCGGGGGTGGACGACTGGCTGGCCTAGGGCTGCCGGCC
>NZ_JBYIVZ010000074.1:0-46970 GCF_057710365.1 Streptomyces sp. bgisy027 | reverse complement strand
GGGCTCGTTGTCCTTCGAGACACCGATGCTCTGGGCCGTCGGCTTCCTCATCACCTTCACCTTCGGTGGTCTGACGGGTGTCATCCTGGCCTCGCCGCCGATGGACTTCCACGTGTCCGACTCGTACTTCGTGGTGGCGCACTTCCACTACGTCGTCTTCGGCACCGTCGTGTTCGCGATGTTCTCCGGCTTCCACTTCTGGTGGCCGAAGTTCACGGGCAAGATGCTCGACGAGCGGCTCGGCAAGATGACCTTCTGGACGCTGTTCGTCGGCTTCCACGGCACCTTCCTGGTCCAGCACTGGCTGGGCGCCGAGGGCATGCCGCGTCGTTACGCCGACTACCTGGCGCAGGACGGCTTCACCGCCCTGAACACGATCTCGACGATCAGCTCGTTCGTGCTCGGCGCGTCGCTGCTGCCGTTCTTCTACAACGTGTGGAAGACCGCCAAGTACGGCAAGAAGATCGAAGTCGACGACCCGTGGGGCTACGGCCGCTCGCTGGAGTGGGCGACGTCCTGCCCGCCGCCGCGGCACAACTTCCTCACTCTGCCGCGGATCCGTTCCGAATCCCCGGCGTTCGACCTGCATCACCCTGAGATCGCGGCCCTCGACCAGCTCGAGAACGCGCCTCACGGTGACAAGGCTCTGGCTGGTGGCAAGGAGGCCGGCAAGTGAAGATCCAGGGCAGGATGTTCATGTGGCTGAGCGTCTTCGTCCTCGCCATGGCGGTTGTCTATGGCGTCTGGTCGAAGGAGCCGGCCGGTACCACGGCCCTCTTCCTGGCCTTCGGTCTGTGCATCATGATCGGCTTCTACCTGGGCTTCACCGCCCGGCGGGTCGACGCGGGTGCGCAGGACAACAAGGAAGCGGACGTCGCGGACGACGCCGGTGAGGTCGGGTTCTTCAGCCCGCACAGCTGGCAGCCGCTCTCCCTCGGGATCGGCGGCGCGCTCGCCTTCCTGGCGATCGCGGTCGGCTGGTGGCTGCTGTACTTCTCGGCCCCGCTGATCCTCGTCGGTCTCTGGGGCTGGGTCTTCGAGTACTACCGCGGTGAGAACCGCACCCAGTAGCACAAGCTGAGCTCACAGGAGCCCGGACACTCCGCCAGGAGGGTCCGGGCTCCTTCTTCTGCCGCAACGCATGTCACCCGTACGTGTCCTCCGGCGCGCCGCCGCCGACGCCGCTTCCTAGCGTGAGGCCATGAGCAAAACACCGAGCAAGAGCACCGTCATAGGCTGCACGCTCCTGCTGACAGCACTCGGCGCGAGCGCCGCCGCATGCAGCAACGACGGCAATCCGCTGTCCGCGGAGCCGTACGACGCGGCCGACCAGATCGCCTTCAACGGCCCCTCGGGCGACGGCGAGAAGGCCGACCCCGACAAGCCCCTGGAGATCACCGCGGAGGACTCCGACGGACGGATCACCGACGTCACCGCCAAGGACGCCGCAGGGCGCTATGTGACGGGCGAACTCTCCGCCGACGGCACCAGGTGGCACAGCACCTCCCCGCTGGCCGCCGACGCCCGCTACACGGTCCGCGTGAGCACCGAGGACGAGGACGGCGCCCCCGGCCGCAAGGTCCTCACCTTCGACACCAGCAAGCCGGCCAGCAAGAAGCACCTGACGGTGACGTTCGGGCCCAAGGCGGGCAAGTACGGCGTCGGCCAGCCCATCACCGCCGAACTGAGCCGGCCCGTCAAGGACAAGAACCAGCGGGCCATAGTCGAGCGGGCCCTGCGGGTCGACTCCGTCCCCGCGGTGGAGGGCAACTGGCACTGGGTGGACGACAAGAAGCTCCACTACCGGCCCAAGGAGTACTGGCCCGCCGGCGCCACCGTCCAGGCCCGCAGCGACCTGGAGGGCGTCAGGATCAGCGACCGTCTCCGGGGCGGCAAGGGCAAGCCCCTGAAGGTCACCATCGGCGACCAGGTCATAGCCGTCACGGACGCCTCCACCCACCAGCTGACGCTCTACCGCAACGGCGAGGAGGTGCGGTCCATACCCGTGACGACGGGCAAGCCCGGCTTCGAGACCCGCAACGGCGTCAAGGTGGTCCTGGGCAAGGAGTACTTCGTACGGATGCGCGGAACCAGCATCGGCATAGCCGAGGGCTCCTCCGAGTCCTACGACCTGCCGGTCTACTACGCCACCAGGGTGACCTGGAGCGGCGAATACGTGCACGCAGCCCCCTGGTCGGTCGGCTCCCAGGGTTACGCCAACGTCAGCCACGGCTGCACCGGCATGAGCACCGCCAACGCCGAGTGGTTCTTCGACAACGTCCGCGAGGGCGACATCGTCAAGGTCGTGAACTCGTACGGCAACACGATGGAGCCGTTCGGCAACGGCTTCGGCGACTGGAACCTGGACTGGAAGAAATGGCGCAACGGCAGCGCCCTGGTGGCCGGCACACCGGACGGCCCGAGCCCCGCGGAACGCGCACGGCTGCGGCCGCAGAGCGTCTAGGCAGGACGGCCGGGGCCCTCAAGGGGCGCGGGGCGGTATCGACATGCGGCTCCGCCACGCGGGCGCGACCGGCCGCAGCGGACCCGCAGCCGCCCACGGAGCCGCGCCCCCGAATCCTTCGGCGCCCGGCAGCCCCCTACGCGCTCTGCAGCCTCTTCGTGCGCAGCAGGCCCGCCAACGCCTCCGCGAACTCCACAGGCTCCACAGGCAGCGTCACAGCCGCCTCGGCACGGCTCCACGTGGCCAGCCACGCGTCCTGCGGCCGCCCGATGAGCAGCAGCACCGGCGGGCAGTTGAACACCTCGTCCTTGATCTGCCGGCAGACCCCCATGCCGCCCATCGGCACGGCCTCGCCGTCCAGGACGCAGACGTCGATCCCGCCCCTGTCCAGCTCCCTGACGACTGCTGCGGGGGTCGCGCACTCCACGAACTCGACCACGGGGACGTCCGGAGCGGGCCTTCGCCCGGTCGCCAGCCGCACCTGCTCGCGGGTGTTGGAGTCGTCGCTGTAGACCAGCACCGTGGCGGTCGGCTGCATGCTTCCTCCGAGACGTAAGTGTCGTACGGAAAGACCCGATGCGGCGGATGCTACTCCCTTGAACACCACGTCAACACCGGTACGAACGGCCAAGACACTCCGAACGGCACCCCCCGGAGTGAGGGCGGGATAAGCGACCGACATAATGTCGGTCGTGGCGACAGCAACGACAGTAGAAACCGGGCACGCGCACCCGTCGGTCAACCGGCCGAACCTCACCAGCGTCGGAACCATCATCTGGCTGAGTTCCGAGCTGATGTTCTTCGCGGCCCTCTTCGCGATGTACTTCACCCTGCGATCGGTGACGGGACCCGAGTTCTGGAGTGAGAAGGCCGAGGCCTTGAACTTCCCGTTCTCGGCGACGAACACCACGATCCTGGTGCTCTCCTCCCTCACCTGCCAGCTCGGCGTCTTCGCCGCCGAGCGCGGTGACGTGAAGAAGCTCCGGGGCTGGTTCATCGTCACCTTCATCATGGGTGCGATCTTCATCGGCGGTCAGGTGTACGAGTACACCGAGCTGGTCCGGCACGAGGGCATCTCGCTCTCGTCCGACCCGTACGGCTCGGTCTTCTACCTGACCACCGGCTTCCACGGACTGCATGTGACGGGCGGACTCATCGCCTTCCTGCTGGTCCTCGGCCGTACCTATGCGGCCCGGAGGTTCACGCACGAGCAGGCGACCGCCGCGATCGTCGTGTCCTACTACTGGCACTTCGTCGATGTCGTCTGGATCGGCCTCTTCGCCACGATCTACATGATCAAGTAGCCGGGCCCGATCCCGCGCGCGTTCCACAACGCACCTAACAGAAGCATCGACGCAGAAGATCCTGACACCGGGGTAATCCGTGAAAAAGCTCTCCGCACGACGACGCCATCCGCTGGCGGCAGTCGTCGTCCTACTCCTCGCGCTGGCGTGCACGGGGGGGCTGTACGCCGTGTTCGCTCCCGCGGACAAGGCGCAGGCCGAGGAAACCGCCCAGTCCCTCACCATCGAGGAGGGCAAGAAGCTCTACACCGTCGGCTGCGCCAGCTGCCACGGAACCAATGGTGAGGGCACCTCCGACGGCCCGAGCCTGGTGGGCGTCGGCGCTGCCGCCGTCGACTTCCAGGTGTCGACGGGCCGTATGCCGGCCGCCACCTCCCAGGGCGCCCAGGTCCCGGCGAAGAAGAACATCTACTCGCAGGCCGAGATCGACCAGCTCGCCGCGTTCATCGCCTCTCTGGGTGCGGGTCCGTCCGTCCCCACCGAGGAGCAGTACGGACCGGAAGGTGCGGACATCGCCAAGGGCGGTGAGCTCTTCCGCAACAACTGCGCCCAGTGCCACAACTTCACCGGCAAGGGCGGCGCGCTGACGAAGGGCAAGTACGCCCCGAGCCTCGAGGGTGTCGACCCCAAGCACATCTACGAGGCCATGCAGACCGGCCCGCAGAACATGCCGTCCTTCCCCGACACCACGCTGTCGGAGCAGAACAAGAAGGACATCATCGCGTACCTCCACGCGGTCAACAGTGACGAGACGGTCAATCCGGGCGGCCTGGAGCTGGGCGGCCTCGGGCCGGTCAGCGAGGGTCTCTTCTCCTGGATCTTCGGTCTCGGTGCCCTGATCGCGGTCGCCATCTGGGTCGCCGCTCGGACCGCAAAGGCCAAGAAGTCATGAGTAGCCAAGACATTCCAGAAGAGAACCTGCCCGCTGAGCAGGACGCCACCGTGGCGGTAGCGGACGAGAAGCACCCCTTCGCCGACCCCGGCCTGCCGCCCCACGAGCACCGGATCCAGGACATCGACGAGCGGGCCGCCAAGCGGTCCGAGCGCACGGTCGCCCTGCTGTTCACGGTCTCGATGCTCGCCACCGTGGGCTTCATCGCCTCCTACGTGGCGATCCCGCACGACAAGTCGATCTTCGTCTTCCCGATCGGTCACCTCAACGCGCTAAACTTCGCGCTGGGTCTGACCCTCGGCGCGGCGCTCTTCTGCATCGGCGCGGGCGCGGTCCACTGGGCCCGCACCCTGATGTCCGACGAGGAGGTCGCGGACGAGCGGCACCCGATCGCCGCGGAGCCCGAGGTCAAGGCCAAGGTCATGGCCGACTTCAAGCAGGGCGCCAAGGAGTCGGCGCTGGGTCGGCGCAAGCTGATCCGCAACACGATGTTCGGTGCGCTCGCCCTGTTCCCGCTCTCCGGCGTCGTCCTGCTGCGTGACCTCGGCCCGCTGCCCGGGACCAAGCTGCGCCACACCCTGTGGTCCAAGGGCAAGCTGCTCGTGAACATGAACACCAACGAGCCGCTGCGTCCCGCGGACGTCGCGGTCGGCTCCCTCACCTTCGCCAAGCCGGAGGGCCTGGAGGAGCACGACCACGACTTCCAGAACGAGATCGCCAAGGCGGCTCTGATGATCGTCCGGCTCCAGCCGGACGACATCAAGGACAAGCAGGAACTCGACTGGTCCTACCAGGGCATCGTCGCGTACTCGAAGATCTGCACCCACGTCGGTTGCCCGATCTCCCTGTACGAGCAGCAGACGCACCACGCGCTCTGCCCCTGCCACCAGTCCACCTTCGACCTCGCCGACGGTGCCAAGGTCATCTTCGGCCCGGCCGGTCACCCCTTGCCGCAGCTGCGCATCGGGGTGAACGACGAGGGTTACCTTGAGGCGCTCGGCGACTTCACGGAGCCCGTCGGTCCTGCATTCTGGGAGCGCGGATGAGCACTACAGAGACCACCGAGTCCCGCTCTCGCGGGAAGGCACCGGCCGGCGAGCGCGTCGCCGACTGGGCCGACGGCCGGCTGGGGATCTACTCCCTGGCCAAGGCCAACATGCGCAAGATCTTCCCCGACCACTGGTCGTTCATGCTGGGTGAGGTCTGCCTCTACAGCTTCATCATCATCATCCTCACGGGTGTGTACCTGACGCTGTTCTTCCACCCGTCGATGAACGAGGTGGAGTACCACGGCTCCTACGTCCCGCTCCAGGGACAGCTCATGTCGGAGGCGTTCAGCTCCACGCTGCACATCTCCTTCGACGTGCGCGGTGGTCTGCTCATCCGGCAGATCCACCACTGGGCCGCGCTGATCTTCCTCGCGGGCATGTTCGTGCACATGATGCGCGTGTTCTTCACGGGCGCGTTCCGCAAGCCGCGTGAGATCAACTGGCTGTTCGGCTTCCTGCTGTTCGTCCTGGGCATGTTCACCGGTTTCACCGGCTACTCGCTCCCGGACGACCTGCTCTCCGGAACCGGTGTCCGCTTCACCGAGGGCGCGATCCTGTCCATGCCGATCGTCGGCACGTACATCTCGTTCTTCCTCTTCGGCGGCGAGTTCCCGGGCGTCGACTTCGTCGCCCGCTTCTACTCGATCCACATCCTGCTGCTGCCGGGCATCATGCTCGGTCTGGTGGTCGGCCACCTGATCCTGGTCTTCTACCACAAGCACACGCAGTTCGCGGGTCCCGGGAAGAGCAACAAGAACGTCGTCGGCATGCCGCTGCTGCCGGTCTACATGGCCAAGGCCGGAGGCTTCTTCTTCCTGGTCTTCGGTGTCATCGCGGTGATCGCGGCGGTCGCGCAGATCAACCCGGTCTGGGCCATCGGTCCCTACCGGCCGGACATGGTCTCCACGGGCGCCCAGCCCGACTGGTACATGGGCTTCGCCGAGGGTCTGGTCCGGTACATGCCGGGCTGGGAGGTCAACTTCTGGGGTCACACGCTGGTCCTCGGCGTGTTCATCCCGCTGGTGCTCTTCGGCCTGGTCCTGGGGGCGATCGCGCTCTACCCGTTCATCGAGTCCTGGGTCACCGGCGACAAGCGCGAGCACCACATCCTGGACCGCCCGCGCAACGCCCCGACGCGTACGGCGTTCGGCGTCGCCTGGATCACGGTGTACATGATCGGTCTGGTCGGCGGTGGCAACGACCTGTGGGCCACCCACTTCCACCTGTCGATCAACGCCGTCACCTGGTTCGTACGGATCAGCTTCTTCGCCGGACCGGTCCTCGCGTTCATCGTCACCAAGCGCATCTGCCTCGGCCTCCAGCGCCGGGACAAGGACAAGGTGCTGCACGGCCGCGAGTCGGGCATCATCAAGCGCCTGCCGCACGGTGAGTTCATCGAGGTCCACGAGCCGCTCAGCCAGGACGCGCTGTACACGCTCACCGCGCACGAGCAGTACGAGCCGGCCCGGATCGGCCCGGCGGTCGACGAGAACGGCGTCGAGCGCAAGGTGAAGGGCTCCGAGAAGCTGCGCGCCAAGCTCAGCAGGTCCTACTACGGCGAGGACGGCCAGATCCCCAAGCCGACCGTCGAGGAGTACAAGGAGATCACGAGCGGCCACGGCCACCACTGATCGCTGCGCACGCCACGCCACGGCAGAAGGGCCCCGTCCGATCTTCGGACGGGGCCCTTCTCCGCGTCCCGGGGCTGGATAGGGTGGACTCGTTGAGACTCGCGTCCCGTAGTGCGGGACGCCTGAACCTGGAGCGGCTTATGAGCGCTGTGACCCCCGCTGGAGGCGACACCGCGGCGGGCCGCTCCTGGCCCCTGCTGCTGAACGGCCTGCTGGACGGCCGGGACCTGTCCGCCGACGACACCGCGTGGGCGATGGACCTGATCATGCGCGGCGAGGCGACGGACGCGCAGATCGCCGGGTTCGTGGTGGCGCTGCGGGCCAAGGGCGAGACGGTGCAGGAGATCACCGGACTGGTCCGGACGATGTACGAGCACGCGAACGTGATCGAGGTGCCGGGGCCGACCGTCGACATCGTCGGCACGGGCGGCGACGGCGCGAAGACCGTCAACATCTCCACGATGTCGGCGATCGTCATCGCGGGCACCGGCGCGAAGGTCGTCAAGCACGGCAACCGGGCCGCGTCGTCGGCGTCGGGCGCCTCGGACGTGCTGGAGAAGCTCGGCGTCAATCTGGAGCTGCCCGTCAACCGGGTGGCACAGGTCGCCGAGCAGGCCGGGATCACCTTCTGCTTCGCGGTGAAGTTCCACCCGTCGCTGCGCCATGTGGCCGCGGCGCGCGGGCAGTTGGGCATCCGGACGACCTTCAACGTGCTCGGTCCGCTGACCAATCCCGCCAAGGTGCGGGCCCAGGCGGTCGGCGTCGCCGATCCGCGCATGGCGCCGATCGTCGCGGGCGTCTTCGCCGAACGCGGCAACTCCTCGCTGGTGTTCCGCGGCGACGACGGCCTCGACGAGCTGACGACCACCGCCACCTCGCGGGTGTGGGTGGTACGCGACGGCAAGGTGACCGAGGAGGCCTTCGACCCGCGCGACGTCGGCATCGAACTCGTGCCCGTGGAGGCGCTGCGCGGCGCCGACGCGTCCTACAACGCCGAGGTCGCCCGGCGCCTGCTGGACGGCGAGACGGGGCCGGTGCGGGACGCCGTACTGCTGAACTCGGCGGCGGCGCTGGTGGCGCTGGAGCCCGGCGACGGGCCGCTGACGGAGCAGATCCGGGCCGGTATGGCGAAGGCGGCGGAGTCCATCGACTCGGGGTCCGCGAAGCGGACGCTGGAGCGGTGGGTCGCCGCGAGCAACGCCCAGTGAGTGCGTGACGTCGTCCCGCGATCCGGACACGGGTTGCGGGACGACGATCATCTCGCGTACGTTCCTGTACCAGGTCATGAGTGACAGTCATGAGGCCCCGGCCGACTGTCCGGCAACCCTCCGTCCGTGGCGGGGTGCCCCGGGTGAAGACCAGGCCGTAGGCAGCGAGGTCTACGGCAAGCGCGGGCCCCTCTCGAAACCAGGGGTCCTGGTCGTTCGAGGGAGTCTTCCGTGAGCAAGCGAATGCGATAGGGCCGCCGAGCCCCGCCTCCGCGCACCCACCTTCACTTTCTTCTTTGCTCTCACGGGAGTTCCGTCATGTCTGTCTCCACCGCTGCCTCCGTCCAGACCCTTTGTTCCCCGCTGCCCGTTCTGGGACGGGATGTCACCGTCCCGCTCGTCACCGGCGGCGAAGTCACCTACGCCGCGCTGGACTACGCCGCCAGCGCCCCCGCCCTGCAGCGCGTCTGGGACGACGTGGCCGCCTACGCGCCGTACTACGGCAGCGTCCACCGCGGGGCCGGCTACCTCTCCCAGCTCTCCACCGACCTGTTCGAGAACGCCCGCCGGACGGTCGGCGAGTTCCTCGACTGCCGCGACGACGACCAGGTCGTCTTCACCCGGTCCACCACCGACTCGCTGAACCTCCTCGCCGCCGCCCTCCCCGCCGACTGCCAGGTCTTCGTCTTCGAGACCGAGCACCACGCCTCCCTGCTGCCCTGGCGCGACGCCCGCGTCACCTACCTCAACGCCCCGCGCACCCACCGCGAGGCCGTCGAGAACCTGGAGCGCGCCCTCGCCGACCGCGCCGTGTCGATCGACGGGGGCCACGGCCCGGCCCTGGTCTGCGTCACCGGCGCCTCGAACGTCACCGGCGAGCTGTGGCCGGTGCGCGAGCTCGCCGCCGCCGCGCACGCCCACGGCGCCCGGATCGTCCTGGACGCCGCCCAGCTGGCCCCGCACCACGCGGTCAGCGTCCGTGACCTGGACGTCGACTGGATCGCCTTCTCCGGCCACAAGCTGTACGCCCCCTTCGGCTCCGGTGTCCTGGCCGGCCGCTCCGACTGGCTGCGCGCGGCGGAGCCGTACCTCGCGGGCGGTGGCGCCAGCCGCAAGGTGTCCCGGCGTGAGGACGGCGGGGTCGACGTCGAGTGGCACGACAGCGCCGCCCGGCACGAGGCGGGCTCCCCGAACGTCATCGGCGCCTACTCCATCGCCTCCGCCTGCAAGGCGCTCACCGAGGCCGGTTTCGACGAGCTCGTCGCCCGTGAGCAGTACCTGATCGAGAAGGTGCGGGCCGGCCTCGCGGAGGTGCCCGAGGTCCGGGTCCTCTCCCTCTTCGGCGACGACGCCGCCCGCGTCGGCGTGCTCTCCTTCGTCGTCGCGGGCTGGAACAGCTCCCACTTCGCCGCCGCCCTCTCCGCCGAGTACGGCATCGGCGTCCGGGACGGCCTGTTCTGCGCCCACCCGCTGGTCCGCACCCTGCTCGGCAGCGACCCGCAGGCCCAGGGCGAGTGCGGCGCCCCGGAGGCGGCACCCGGCGAGAAGTCCCTCAACGCCATCCGCGTCAGCTTCGGTGCCGGTACGCCGGACGAGCACGTCGAGCGGTTCGTGAACGCCGTGAAGGAGCTCGTGACCAACGGCGCGAAGTGGAACTACCGCACCGAGGACGGCCGTTGCGTGCCGGACACCTCCGCGTGAGCCGGTAGCCGGACGCCCGGCGGGATCATGGGGGCGACGCCGGAGACGGCGAGCAGGATGCGGAACTCCTCGATCACCGCGGCCTGTTGGCGCACGGGGTGGAACGCCACGAAGAACGCGGCCTCCGTCTCGCCGCCCGCCCGCGCGACGGCGACCTTCGCCCAGCGGATCTCGCCGGAGAGCCGGTCGAGCGTGCCCCGGACCCGTGTGGAGGCCGCCGGCGCCCGGAGCCGGGGCGTGTCAGCCGCGTCCCGCAGGGGCGCGGGGAACTGTGCGGCCAGCCACCACGAACCCGCGGTCGACCGACGACCCGGCGCCGCTGCCCGGCGGAGCGCTCAGCGGTCTTCACCGAGGTCTTCGTCGGAGGCGTCGTCACCGTCGTCACTCGCGGGGCTGTCGGTCACCGGCGGCCGGGAGACGACCTCGTCGCTCGGCGTCGGCGTGGGGGAGCCGCTGTCCGGCTCCACCCTGGGCGGCACCTCGGGCGCCCTCGGCTGGTAGGTGAGGGCGAAGCTGGTCGCGGCGACGGCGAGCGGGATCGCCACGACGGCGGTGAGGGCCGCGGTCCCGTGCGAGAGGGCCGTGCGGGCGGTCCCGCCCACCGCGCCCGGCGTTCAGGACGAGCCCGGGATGAAGCTCCTCGTCCTGAGCGGCGGCCCCTGGTGTCAGCTGTCCAGGCCGATGGCGAAGGCGGCCTCGATGTCGTGCTGGGAGTAGGTGCGGAACGCCACGTGCGTGTCCGTGCCCTCGACGCCGGGGATCTTGCTGATCCGGCCCGGGATGACCTCGGCGAGCTCCTCGTGCTCCTTCACCCGGACCATGGCGATCAGGTCGTAGGTGCCGGTGACGGAGAAGACCTCGGTCACGTTCTCCAGCGAAGCGATCCGCTCCGCGATCTCGGGGATCCGGTCCACGCTGGTCTTGATCAGGACGATCGCGGTGATCACGGCTGGTTCTCTCCCTCGGGGGCCGGAGCTGGGGCGGCTTTCACTCTAGTAGGCCGCCCGAACCGGGCCCACGCGTAGCCGAAGCCCAGCCCGAACCCCACCAGGTGCGCCAGATACGCCACCCCGGGCCCCTGCGTCGCCCGCCCCGCCGCCACCCACTGCAGGGCCGCCCAGAAGGGCAGCACGACCCAGGCCGGGAAGCGCAGCGGCAGGAAGAGCAGGAACGGCAGCAGGCTTGTCACCCGCGCTCCGGGGAAGAGGAAGAGGAACGCGCCGAGGACGGCCGAGATCGCCCCGGACGCGCCGACCAGGGACTGGGTGGAGTCGTCGTTGGCGGCGGCGTAGCCCAGCAGGGCCAGATAGCCGCAGCCGAGGTAGAACAGTGTGAACTGGACGCGGCCCATCCGCCCCTCGGTCATCGCGCCGAAGACGTAGAGGAAGAGCATGTTGCCGAGCAGGTGCACCCAGCTGCCGTGCACGAACAGGGCCGTCGCGGGAGTGAGGACGGCCCGGGGCGCGCCCTCGAACAGCTCCGCGGGCACCACGCCCCAGCGATGGAAATAGGCCTGCTGCGCGGCGATCAGCTCCTCGCCGGCGCCGTAGGCCGGATTGAGTCCCGCCGCCGGGCTCAGCAGGAAGAGCAGGCAGCACAGGGTGATCAGCCCGTGCGTCACCGGCGCCGGCGACGCGAGGGCCGAGCGTCCCGCGGCCCTGCCGAACCGAGCCCGGAAATGCGCCACGCTCCAGTTGCCGATCATGAACACAGAGCATGACGTAACCGGACGCAGTCGCACAGACCGCCTCGCCGCCGCGGACGGACGGGCGGCGAGTACCCGCCAGGCCGTAGGGTTACGAGCCACACGCACCGCAGTGCGGCGCGTGGCCGACAATAGAAGGCCTAGAGAAAAGAGCGCAGTCACGATGACGGTTCCCCTGCCGACCGACACGACGCGGTGGCGTTGCACCCTCTGTGGCAACCTCACCCGCTTCGACGTGACGCGTTCGTCCAAGGTCGTGGAGTACCTGCACCTCGATCTGGCCGGCGAGCCGAAGGTCGAGGAGCGCGAGGTGCTCAGTGAGACGATCGAGTCGGTGCGCTGCCGCTGGTGCAACGCGGTGGACAAGGTGGAACTCGTGGACAGGCCGGGCGCCGGCTCCTGACGATCGGGGACGGCCCCGCACGGATATCGAGGTGTGACGGATGGTGGAGACACAAGGCGGGGGGCCGGGCGACGGCGCCGCCGAGGTGCTCGACCGTCCGCTGCCCGACGGCGTGCGGCGCAAGGTCGTCCAGATCGTCTCCGACGGCTTCGGCGGGCTGACCGTCGGCGAACTGCCCGCGCAGCTTCGCCAGTACGCCAGATTCGCGCCGAACCGGCGGGCCAAGTTCGCCGGCAACGCGATGGCCGCCGCGCTGGAGACCGATCCGCTGTTCCGCCAGCGCATCGGCGAGAAGCTCAGAGAGGTCCAGCCGGAGCTCACCGGCGCTCTCGACTCAGGTTCGGCGCCTCCGGCCGCGGATCCGCTCGACGTGGCGGCCGCGGCCTATGTTCTGCGGCCCACCGGCTGGGTCAAGCTGGTCACGGCGGCCGGCGAGGAGGCCCAGCGGGCCGACGCCGAGCGCGCCGACGAAGAGACCCGCGCCGAGCTGGAGCGGCTGCGCGAGGAGCTGGCCCACGCCCGGGAGCACACCCGGGACGAGGCCGAGCGGCTGCGCACCGAGCTGGACGCGGCCAAGAAGGAAGCCGAATCACTTCACCGGAAGCTGCGCTCCGCCCTCAGTGACGTCAAGCGCGGCGAGGCCGCCCTGCGCAAGGTGCAGGGCGAGATCGAGACCGTGCGGGCCGAGGGGCAGGCGCAGGTCTCCGCGGCCGAGAGCGAGACCCGGCGGCTCAAGGCGCGGCTCGGGGAGGCCGAGGCCGCCCTGGAGGGCACGCGCAGAGCGGCACGCGAGGGGCGCAGTGTCGAGGACATGCGCGTCCGGCTGCTTCTGGACACCCTGCTGGACGCCACCCAAGGACTGCGCCGGGAGCTGGCGTTGCCGCCGGTCTCGGTGCGCCCCGCCGAGACCGTGGACGCGGTCGAACCCGGACGAATGACCCCGAAGGACATCGCCGCGCGGGCCCTGTCCGAGAACGACCCCGCGATCCTCGACCAGCTTCTCGCCCTGCCGCAGGCCCACTTGGTGGTCGACGGCTACAACGTCACCAAGACCGGCTATCCCCAGATGCCGCTGGAGAAGCAGCGGCTGCGGCTGCTGGGCCAGCTCTCGCAGCTCGCCGCACAGACCGGCGCCGAGGTGACCTGTGTCTTCGACGGGGCCGAGCTGGCCGCGCCGGTGCTGCTCGCGCCGCCACGCGGCGTGCGGGTGCTGTTCTCCAAGCCCGGCGTGACCGCCGACGAACTGATCCGCCAGCTGGTGCGCGCCGAGCCGCCCGGTCGTCCGGTCATCGTCGCCTCCACCGACCGCGAGGTCGCCGACGGCGTGGCGCGCGCCGGCGCGCGCCCGGTGGCTTCTGCGGTGCTTCTGAAGCGACTGTCCTGAATCGCGCAACGTGCAGGGGTAATGCCCGAATTGGGTGGACCGTCGCGCAACGTAGTGTCAATCGCGCATCACACCATGTGAGTTGTGTGTAAAGAATGCAGTGTGTGACGAGATTTTTCTTGTGAGGATTTGATCTGATCACAGGAGGGTCACTAGGGTCTGGCGTCGAACCTCCGAGCGGGTGATCACTCACAAGAAGGGTTTCACCTCAGTGGCGTCCCACCGTCGACCGAAGCAGCCGAGCCGAGCGCGCGTGACCGTGCTCACCACCGCGGCGGCTGCAGCCGTGGCCATCAGTTCGCAGGCGGCCAACGCCGCCCCAAGCGAGAAGCCGAGCAAGGACGAGGTCAAGGCCAAGGTCGACAAGCTCTACGAGGAGGCGGAGCACGCCACCGAGGAGTACAACGGGGCCAAGGAGAAGCAGGGGAAGCTCCAGAAGGAGATCTCCACCATCCAGGACAACGTGGCCCGCGGTCAGGAAGACCTGAACGAGCTGCGCGACTCCATGGGCCTGGCCGCCGCCGCCCAGTACCGCACCGGCAGCATCGACTCCTCCGTCCAGCTGTTCCTGTCGTCCGACCCGGACGACTACCTGGACAAGGCGTCCACGATGGACCAGCTCAGCGCTCAGCAGGTCGAGTCGCTGAAGAAGGTCCAGGAGAAGCAGCGCGAGCTCGCCCAGCAGCGCGCCGAGGCCGCCGAGAAGCTCAAGGACCTCTCCTCCACCCGCACCGAACTGGGCAAGAAGAAGAGGCAGGTTCAGGCCAAGCTCGCCGAGGCCCAGAAGCTTCTCAACACCCTGACGGCCGCGGAGAAGGCCGCCATGGCCGCCGAGGAGGAGCGCGCCAGCCGCTCGTCCGCCGAGCGGGTGAACCTCGGCAACACCGGCGCCGCCTCCGGCCGCGCGATGGCCGCCTTCCAGGCCGCCCAGAGCGTCATCGGCTCGCCCTACGTCTACGGCGCCTCCGGCCCGTCCTCCTTCGACTGCTCGGGCCTGACCTCCTGGGCCTTCGCCCAGGCCGGCGTCTCCATCCCGCGCACCTCGCAGGCCCAGGCGACCGCCGGCACGCAGATCTACAGCCAGTCCGACCTCAAGGTCGGCGACCTGGTCATCTTCTACGGCGACCGGCACCACGTCGGCTTCTACGCGGGCAACGGCCAGATCCTGCACGCCCCGCGCACCGGCACGGTCGTGCGCTACGAGTCGATCAACAACATGCCGTTCCAGTTCGGCGTCCGGATCTGATCCCGGCTCGACGCCCGCAAGATCAACACAGGGTGCCGCCCGAACGAGCGAATTGCGGCACCCCCGCCTGACCCCACGCCCCGCCGATGACCTGCGTCAGAGGCGGGGCGTCACTTTGTGTGCCCGCAACGGGTCGTTGGTCGCGATCCGCTCGCATGGCTAGCATCACCGCGTTCGTCGACGGAAGTTGGCGGACCTACCGCCGGACGGGCGGAAAGTCACGCCTGCGGAGGCCACGTAGGACCAGCCCTCATGGGATGGCGGCGGCCTGTGAAACAGGAACCCGAGGTGGCATCAGCGAGTCGGTGCGGACCAGAATCTCCTGCCTTCGGGCCGGAGAGGGCGTCAATGTCCGCCGCGTTTCCCCCGGCGCCGGGGGAGACCGGTGGCGTCCGGCACATGAGAGGAGAGCGGCTTCCCATGGGGTCCCATCGTCGCCTTGCATCGCCCGGGTTCGACCGGGGCGCCAACGCAGCGCTCTGCGTCATGTCGGCCGCCGCCGCGGCCCTCGGGGTCACTCCGGCCACGGCCGCGCCACAGGACGACACCCGGGCCAAGGTGGACCGCCTCTACGAGGAGGCCGAGAAGGCCACCGAGGCCTACAACAAGGCCGACGAGCGTGCCGACGCGCTCCGTGAGCAGGTGGGCCGGGCCCAGGACCGGATCGCCCGGCAGCAGGAGCACATCAACTCCAAGCGGGACGTGCTCGGTTCGCTGGCCGGCGCCCAGTACCGCTCCGGCGGCCTCGACCCCTCCCTCGCCCTGCTGCTCTCCGACGACCCCGAGGACTACCTCGACAAGGCCGCCGCGCTCGCCCGCATCAGCGCCCACCAGGCCGGTGAACTGAAAGAGCTCCAGGACGCCATGCGCGAACTCGCCCAGGAGCGCGCCGAGGCCACCGGGAAGCTCGTCGAGCTGGAGAAGAGCCGCAAGGCCGTCGCCGGTCACAAGCGGACCGTCGAGCGCAAGCTCGCCGAGGCCCGCACGCTCCTCAACTCCCTGACGGCGAGCGATCGCGCCGCCTACGACCGGGCCTCGCGCAGCGGCCGGACGGACCTGCCCGACTTCGGCAGTTCCGGCCCGGCCTCGGGCCGTGCCGCGGACGCCGTCGCCGCCGCCCGGTCGGCGCTGGGCAGGCCGTACATCTGGGGCGCCAACGGACCCTCCGGCTTCGACTGCTCGGGCCTGATCCAGTGGTCCTACGCCCAGGCCGGCGTCTCCCTGCCGCGCACCTCGCAGGGCCAGCGGTACGCCGGCCGGCAGGTCCCGCTCTCCGAGGCCCGGCCCGGCGACGTCGTCACCTACCGCTCCGACGCCAGCCATGTCGGGATGTACATGGGCAACGGCCAGGTGATCCACGCGCCCTACCCGGGCGCGCCCGTGCGCTACGACCCGGTGGGCATGATCCCCGGGGCGACGGTCACCAGGGTCTGACGTCGGCGCCCCCGCCGCCGTACGATCGGGAAGTGGCTGGTCGAAGGCGGGCGTCGGGAGCACGAGTCGTCGTCGCCGTCTGCCTGCTGCTGATCGGGCTGGTGGGCTGCGGCGGAGGGCCCGCCACCGACAGCGCCCGCGCCGAGGTGCAGAGCCTCCTGGACCGGCGGGCCACCGCCGTCCTCGACCGTGACGAGGCCGCCTATCTGCGCACGGGTGCCCGCGGCTGGTTCGGCAATCTGCGGGCGATGCCCCTCGCCGACTGGTCCTACCGCCTGACCGGGCTGCGCCGCACCGGCGACACCGCCGTCGCCGACGCCGAGCTCCGCTACCGCGTCCGCGGCTACGACCGCGCTCCCGTCCGGGCCGGCCGCACCCTGCGCCTGGACCTGGACGCCGGGGGGCGCTGGTACGTCGAGTCGGACAAGCCCGCCAAGGGCTCCGCCGAGCAGCTGTGGGACCAGGGCGAGGTCGGAGCCGTACACGGGCAGGACAGCCTCGTCCTGGGCGTCGGGCAGTCCGCCGCCCGGCTGCGGTCCTACGCGTCGCTGGCCGACCACGCGGTGCCGGCGGTCGCCCAGGCGTGGGGCACGGAGTGGGCCCGGCACGTCGTCGTCCTCGTACCGGGGTCGCTCTCCGACATGGCGGGGCTGCTCGGCGCGCCCGCGTCCTCCTACCGCGGGATCGCCGCGGTCACCACCGGTGAGACCGGCGCCCCGGCCGGCGCCCCCGCCGACCGGATCATCCTCAACCCCGACGCGTACGGCGTTCTCGGCGACACCGGCAAGCAGGTCGTCCTCACCCACGAGACGACACACGTGGCCACCCGCACCCACACCACTCCCGCCACCCCGCTGTGGCTCTCCGAGGGCTACGCCGACTGGGTCGGCTACCTCGGCAGCGGCCGCTCCCCTGCCCAGGCGGCCCCCGAGCTGCGGCGCGCGGTGGCCGAGGGCCGGGTGCCCGGAAGCCTCCCGCTGGACGCGGACTTCGGCTTCGCCGGTGACGCGACCGAGCTGGCCCAGGCGTACGAGGGCGGCTGGATGGCCTGCCGCATGATCGCCGACCGCTGGGGCGAGGTCAGACTCGCCGAGTTCTACCGTGCCGTGGGCGGCCACGAGCGGCGGGCCGGGGCGGTCGAGGGCGCGATGAAGGACGTGCTCGGGACCTCGCTGGAGGACTTCACGGCCCAGTGGGGCGAGTATCTGCGGGCACAGCTGGGCTGAGGCGGCGGGCCGGGGCTCAGGAGGGCAGGGACGTTTCCCTCGGCCGGGTGGGCTGCGCGGGTACGGCGACGGCGGCGGGGCGGGTCACCGTCGAGCGCCAGAGCACGCGGGCCGCGAGGACGGTGGCGAGGACCAGCAGGCCGTTGCGCAGGAACAGCAGCGTGACGCCGAGGCCGTCGCTGGCGACGACGTGCGAGAACCAGAGCGGGAACTCCAGGACCGTGGCCAGGCACGCCGCGAGGACCAGGGCGACCGGGAGCCGCATCCGGCTCTCCCGGAAGCACAGGCACACGGCCGCCAGGCCGACCAGCCACACCATGTACTGCGGGCTGATCACCCGGCTCGTCGTCGTGAACATCAGCACCGCCACGAAGGCCGCCTCGGCGAGCGTGTGCGCCTCGAACCGCCGCGCCCGCAGCCGCCACAGCAGCAGCCAGCCGAAGGCCAGGCCGCTCAAGCCCAGGGCGGCCGTGCTGACGACGTCGACGTACGGGCCGAGGAACTCCACCGAGCCGTAGTTCAGCAGCACCTCGCCGCTCCAGCCGTACTGCCGGGCCACATGGAAGACCAGCGCGCCCAGCGACTCCACCTCGGTGCCGCGGTCGCGCTGGAAGGTCAGGAAGGCGAAGGCGCCCGGCATGGCGAGCGCGAACACCGCCGCCAGCGCACCGGCGGTCACCGCGGCCCAGGCCCAGGCGGCGCGGCTGCGGGCCGCGAGGAGCAGCAGCACCGGCCACACCTTCAGCATCGCCCCGAAGGCCGTCAGGGCCCCCATCAGCCGCGGACGGCGGGCGCCCGCGAGCAGCGCGGCCACGGCGACGGCGGTGACCATCACGTCGTAGCGCGCGTACACGGTCGGTCCGAGCAGCGGTACGCCCGCCACCCACACCGCGGCGCCGCGCGGGGTCAGGCCCGGGCGCAGGCCCGCGTTCAGCAGGAGCAGCAGGACCGCCAGGTCGGCGGTGAACGCCAGGACGAAGAACGCCGACGGGTAGTCCAGCCAGAAGACCAGCGCGGGGGAGAGTACGGCGAGGGCGCCGGCGGGCGGGTACTGCCAGGTGACGTCGTCCAGCGGGAAGGTGCCGGTGCGCAGCACGTCGTACCAGCCCTGGTAGATGACCGAGACGTCGCTGGTGACGTCGGGGCCGGGGAAGACGTACACCTTGAACACGAAGAGCAGCAGGACGACCCTGGTCAGGCCCCAGACGCCCAGAAGCCACGCAAGGGACCGCCGCGTGCCCGTCGTCTCCACGAAATCCCCTGCCGTTCGGTGCCCGCCTTGAATGGAACATGATGTCCCCTCCGGCTGTGCGCGGGCCACCGACGTGGCCGGGCCCGGCTGTGAACGGGCCCTTCGGTAAGGTCGGCGGCGATGCACAAGACCCTGATCGTGACGAACGACTTCCCGCCCCGCCCCGGCGGTATCCAGGCGTTCCTGCACAACATGGCGCTGCGGCTCGACCCGGAGCGCCTCGTCGTCTACGCCTCGACCTGGAAGCGGGGCCACGAGGGTGCCGAGGCCACGGCCGCCTTCGACGCCGAGCAGCCCTTCACGGTCGTACGGGACCGTACGACGATGCTGCTGCCGACGCCGGGGGCGACCCGGCGGGCGGTCGGGCTGCTGCGCGAGCACGGGTGCACGTCGGTGTGGTTCGGGGCCGCGGCACCGCTCGGCCTGATGGCGCCGGCGCTGCGGAGGGCGGGCGCCCGGCGGCTGGTGGCCACGACCCACGGCCATGAGGCCGGATGGGCCCAGCTGCCCGCGGCCCGGCAGCTGCTCGGGCGGATCGGGGAGGCGACCGACACGATCACCTACCTCGGCGAGTACACGCGCTCGCGGATCGCGACCGCCCTGACACCCGGGGCGGCCTCCCGGATGGTCCAGCTGCCGCCGGGGGTCGACGAGAAGACCTTCCATCCCGGGTCGGGCGGCGACGAGGTGCGCGCGCGGCTCGGGCTGACGGACCGGCCGGTCGTGGTGTGCGTGTCCCGGCTGGTGCGGCGCAAGGGGCAGGACACCCTGATCCGGGCCCTGCCGCGGATCCTGGCCGCCGAGCCGGAGGCCGTGCTGCTGATCGTCGGCGGCGGGCCGTACGAGAAGGACCTGCGCAGGCTGGCCCACGACACGGGCGTGGCCGGCTCGGTCCACTTCACCGGCCCGGTGCCCTGGGCGGAGCTGCCCGCGCACTACGGCGCCGGTGACGTCTTCGCGATGCCGTGCCGGACCCGGCGGGGCGGCCTGGACGTCGAGGGCCTCGGGATCGTCTACCTGGAGGCCTCGGCCACGGGACTCCCGGTCGTGGCGGGTGACTCGGGCGGGGCGCCCGACGCCGTGCTCGACGGGGAGACGGGCTGGGTCGTGCGGGGCGCTTCCGCCGCGGACACCGCCGAGCGCGTCCTCGCCCTTCTCGGCGACGCCGAACTGCGCCGCAGAATGGGGGAGCGGGGCCGGGAGTGGGTCGAGGAGAAGTGGCGCTGGGACCTGCTGGCGGAGAAACTCGAAGCGCTGCTGTGACGGGCGTTCCCGGCAGCTGACCGGAGGGCGCACGCACGAAGGCGCGGGCCCTCGTGAAGGATCCGCGCCGTGAACTCGTGTGCCGGGGGGACTACTTCTGGTAGATCGCCTCGATCTCGTCCGAGTAGTCCTTCGCCACGACGTTGCGCTTCAGCTTCAGCGACGGCGTCAGATGGCCCGAGTCCTCCGTGAACTGGGCGGGCAGGATGCGGAACTTGCGCACCGACTCCGCCTTCGACACCGCGGCGTTGCCGTCGTCGATCGCCGACTGGATCGCGGCCAGCAGGTCGGCGTCCTCGCGCAGGGACGCCGCGGTGGAGCCGGCGGGCTTGCCGTGGTCGGCGCACCAGCGCTCCAGGAACTCCTCGTCGATGGTGACGAGCGCGCCCACGAACGGCCGGCCGTCGCCGACCACCATGCACTCCGCGACCAGGGCGTGCGCCCGGATGCGGTCCTCGATCACGGCCGGGGCGACGTTCTTGCCGCCCGCGGTGACGATGATCTCCTTCTTGCGGCCGGTGATGCGGAGGTAGCCGTCCTCGTCCAGGGTGCCGATGTCACCGGTGTGGAACCAGCCGTCGGCCAGCGCCTCCTCGGTCGCGCCCGGGTTGTTCCAGTACTCCTTGAACAGGTGCTCGCCGTGCAGCAGCACCTCCCCGTCGTCCGCGATGCGCACCACGGAACCCGGCAGCGGCTGGCCGACCGTGCCGATCTTCTGCCGGTCCCAGGGGTTGAACGCGGTCGCAGCGCACGACTCGGTGAGGCCGTAGCCCTCCAGGACCGTGAAGCCGATGCCGCGGAAGAAGTGGCCGAGCCGCTCGCCCAGCGGGGCGCCGCCGGAGATGGCGTACTCGCCCCGGCCGCCGAGGACCGCGCGCAGCTTGCCGTAGACCAGCTTGTCGAAGACCTTGTGCTTGATCTTCAGGCCGACGGGCGGGCCGGACGGCGTGTCCAGTGCCTGGCTGTAGGCGATCGCCGTGTCCGCGGCCTTGTCGAAGATCTTGCCCTTGCCGTCGGCCTGGGCCTTGGCGCGCGCCGAGTTGTAGACCTTCTCGAAGACGCGCGGGACGCCCAGGATCAGCGTCGGTCGGAACGAGGCCAGCTCGTCGGTGAGGTTCTTGATGTCCGGGACGGTGCCCAGCTTGATCGGTGCCATCATCGGCGCGACCTGCACCAGGCGCCCGAAGACGTGCGCCAGCGGCAGGAACAGCAGGACCGAGCACTCGCCGGTGCGGAACAGCGGGCGCAGCCGCTCGACGATGTTGCCGCACTCCGCGAAGAAGCTGCGGTGGGTCAGCACGCAGCCCTTGGGGCGGCCGGTGGTGCCGGAGGTGTACACGATCGTCGCCGGGTCGTCGGCCTTCGCCAGCGAGCTGCGCTCCTCGACCGTCGCGTCGCTGATGTCCTGGCCGAGCCGGCCCAGCTCCTCGACGCCGCCGCCCTCGATCTGCCACACGTGCTTCAGCGCGGGCAGCCGGTCGCGCACCGACTCGACGGCGGCGGTGTGACCGTCCAGCTCCGTGATCATGGCGGTCGCGCCCGAGTCGCCGAGGATCCACTGCACCTGCTCCGGTGAGCTGGTCTCGTACACCGGCACGGTGACCGCGCCGGCCGACCAGATCGCGAAGTCGAGCAGCGTCCACTCGTAGCGGGTGCGGGACATCAGGCCCACCCGGTCGCCCGGCTGGACGCCGGCGGCGATGAGCCCCTTCGCGGCCGCGCGCACCTCCGCGAGGAACGTGGTGGCCGAGACGTCCTGCCAGGCACCTGCCACCTTGCGGGCGATGACGGCCACGTCCGGGTGCTGCGCGGCGTTTCTGCGGACGATGTCGGTCAGGTTCCCGTCCGCAGGGACCTCGTACAAAGCCGGAAGGCTGAACTCGCGCAAGACTGCTGCTCCTCATAGGGCGCCGGCGCCACGACGTTGTGTGATGCGACGGTCCGGTCCACGGCTCGGGCAAGTGCTCAGGGATTCACAAGTTGAAATCCAGAGCACGACTGGACCGACCGGACGTTACCCGCCGGTATGGCTTCTTCGACAGGGGGTCCCGGCGAGATGTTCGCTGCGTCACACGGATTGGTGTTTCTGCGCGCACAGTAGTCGAGCGCTCTGACGACTGGCCAGTAACCGCCGGTTCGGCTGCCACTGTTCACGTATGCCGCACACGCCTACCCTTGATCGCCATGGCACCGACACCGCCCCGAAACCGCAGGACCCGCGTTCATGTGGTCAGCGATGTGCACGGCAACGCCCGTGACCTGGCCCGGGCCGGCACGGGCGCGGACGCCCTGATCTGCCTGGGTGACCTGGTGCTGTTCCTGGACTACGCGGACCACTCGCGAGGCATCTTCCCCGACCTGTTCGGGGTGGAGAACGCCGACCGCATCGTGGAACTGCGTACCGCCCGGCGCTTCGAGGAGGCGCGGGAGTTCGGGGCGCGGCTGTGGGCCGGGATCGGCGCCGACCGGCGCGCGGCGATCGAGAAGGCGGTGCGCAAGCAGTACGCCGAGCTGTTCGCGGCGTTCCCCACACCGACGTACGCCACCTACGGCAATGTCGACATGCCGCCCCTGTGGCCGGAGTACGCCGGGCCCGGCACGACGGTGCTGGACGGGCAGCGCGTCGAGATCGGCGGCTGGACCTTCGGCTTCGTGGGCGGCGGACTGCGCACCCCGATGCGCACGCCGTACGAGATCAGCGACGAGGAGTACGCGGCCAAGATCGAGGCCGTCGGCGAGGTGGACGTGCTGTGCACGCACATTCCGCCGGAGGTCCCGGAACTCGTGTACGACACGGTGGCCCGCCGGTTCGAGCGCGGGAGCAAGGCGCTGCTGGCGGCGATCCGCCGCACCCGCCCGCGCTACTCCCTCTTCGGACACGTCCACCAGCCGCTGGTGCCGCGGATGCGGATCGGGGCCACGGAGTGCGTGAACGTGGGGCACTTCGCGGCGTCCGGCACGCCATGGGCACTGGAATGGTGAGCGAATTCGGGTGCGGTGGGCGCTTTCGCGACAATCGCGCAGGTGGGGGTGGAGTCGGCCGGTGAGGCGCGCGGTAGCCTTCACGCTGCGCACGCGTGCGCACCACGACTTCCCTACCGGCCCGCATCTGGAGGAGCCACGGCGATGGCGGAACACACCAGCTCGAGCATCACGATCGAGGCGGCACCGGCCGACGTGATGGGGGTGATCGCCGACTTCGCCCGCTACCCGGACTGGACCGGCGAGGTGAAGGAGGCGGAGGTCCTCAAGGCCGACGCCGAGGGCCGGGCCGAGCAGGTCCGCCTCGTCATGGACGCCGGCGCGATCAAGGACGACCAGGTCCTCGGGTACACCTGGACCGGCGAGAACGAGGTGTCCTGGACGCTGGTGAAGTCCCAGATGCTGCGCTCCCTCGACGGCTCGTACATCCTCAAGCCGGCCGGCGCCGGCTCCACCGAGGTCACCTACCAGCTGACGGTCGACGTCAAGATCCCGATGCTGGGGATGATCAAGCGCAAGGCCGAGAAGGTCATCATCGACCGTGCGCTGGCGGGGCTGAAGAAGCGGGTCGAGTCGGGCAGGTAGCGGCCACTGGCCGTGGGGGTGGCGGCAGCTTGCCGGGTGCGGCTTTGTCGTGGCCGGTCGCGCAGAGCCCCGCGCCCCTGAGGGCGTCGCAGCCCTGTTCCGGGTGGGCGCAGGCAGCACCCCGCCGGCGCCGGGCTGCGTGACCCGCCCCCGCTCCGGCCGCAACGCCGGGCACCGCGCAACAGGGCTGAACCCGGCGTCCGTTACGGTTCACCCCCATGCGCACCATCCTGATCACAGGCCCGGGCGGCAGCGGTCGTACGACAGTCGCCGCCGCCACCGCGCTCGCCGCCGCCGGTGAGGGCACCCGCACCCTCGTCCTCAGCGCGGACCGCACCGACACCCTGGGTGCGGCTCTCGGCGTGGCCACGGGCGCGACCCCGACCCGGGTCGCCGAGACGCTCACCGCCTGGCGCCCCGACGCCGCCACCGGATTCCGGGACGACCTCGCCGCCTTCCAGGAACGCGCCACCACCGCTCTCGACCTCCTCGGCGCCTCCCGGCTCGACCCGGAGGAGGTCACCCCCCTCCCCGGCGCGGAGGAACTCGCGCTGCTGCGGGCGCTGCGGGACGCCGCCCTCACCGAGGCCCACGACCTGCTCGTCGTCGACCTGCCCGCGACCCCGCACGCCCTCGCCCTGCTCTCCCTCCCCGAGGAACTGCGCCGCTACCTGCGCCGCCTCCTCCCGCCGGAGCGGCAGGCGGCCCGGGCGCTGCGGCCCGTCCTCGGCCGGCTGGCCGGCGTGCCGATGCCCGCGGAGTGGCTGTACGAGACCACCGCCCGCTGGGACGTCGAGCTCGCCGCCGTGGAGGCCGTCCTCGCCGACCGCGACACCGTCGTACGGCTGGTCGCCGAACCCGGCCCCGGCGGCGGCGACGCCGTGCGCGCAGCCGGCCTCGCCCTCGCCCTGCGCGGCCTGCGCCCCGAACTGCTGATCGCCAACCGGGTCCTGCCGGAGGCGGAGGCCGCGGCCGGCAGCTGGCTGGCCGGCCCCGTCGCCCAGCAGCGCAAGACTTTGGAGGACTGGGAGGAGGCGTACGACGTCCACCGCGTCGCCCACCTCGGACACGACCCCCGCGGCGCCGACGACCTCGCCGCGCTCACGACGCCCGCCGTCAACGGCACGTCCTCCACCGTCGGGTGGCCCGTCACCGACCGGCTCGCCGAGGACGGCGTCCTGGTCTGGCACATCCCGCTGCCGGGCGCCGCCCGCGACGAGCTCGACCTCATCCGGCGCGGCGACGAACTCGTCGTCACCGCCGGGCAGTTCCGGCGCATCGTGCCGCTGCCGTCCGCCCTGCGCCGGTGCGCCGTGGACGGGGCCGCGCTGCGCGACGGCGAGCTGCGGATCCGGTTCGCGCCGGATCCGGACCTCTGGCCGCGGTCCCGGTGAACCAGGTACGCCCGTTCGGGTAACGTCGTAGGGACGAACCGTAGTCAGGAGTCCGTCATGAGCGAAGAGCTCCCCCCGTCCGACGCCACCGAGCCCGAGGCCGTCGACGAGGCACGGGCCACCGACGCCGACGCCTGGGCGACGGCATGTGCCGAGGACCTCGAGGCGGAGAAGGCCCGCCGCCGCGCCGAGCACGGAGTGCCGCCCGGCTCCGCCGCCGAGGAACTGCGCAAGCTCGTCGACGCCGTCGCGGACAAGCTCTCGACCATCCAGTCGCCGCTGCTCGGCGCGGTCGCCGGACCCGCCGCCCAGCAGGTGGTCAAGCAGGTCGTGGAGCAGGCCAAGGCCGCCGTCGAGCCCGTCATCGACCGCAACCCGGACGTCTTCGACCACCTGGCAGCGGCCGGCAACGAACTGCTCGCCGCCTACCGCTCCGCCGTCCAGAACCAGGAACAGCGCTGGACGAGCCGTCCGAAGGACACCCAGGAACTGGACGAACTCGACGACGACAAGCGCGACCCCGGCGAGGGCACCGGCCCCGGCCAGCGCATCGATCTGGACTGACGGCGCACGACTCCCTCATTGCGCCCGGTCCGCCGGACGGACGCCGGGCACCCGAGGGGAGGGCCTCGGGTACGGTTGGCCGTAGCGGGGCTCGACCGAAACTGAGGGATTCATGGGACTCACCATCGGCGTCGACATCGGCGGTACCAAGATCGCGGCCGGTGTGGTCGACGAGGAAGGCAACATCCTCTCGACCCACAAGGTGCCGACCCCGGGCACGCCCGACGGGATCGTGGACGCCATTGCCTCCGCCGTCGAGGGAGCACGGGCCGGGCACGAGATCGTGGGTGTGGGCATCGGTGCGGCCGGTTACGTCAACCGCCAGCGCTCCGAGGTCTACTTCGCGCCGAACATCGACTGGCGCAACGAGCCGCTGAAGGAGAAGGTCGAGGCCCGCGTCGGCCTCCCGGTCGTCGTGGAGAACGACGCCAACGCGGCCGCATGGGGCGAGTACAAGTTCGGCGCCGGCAAGGGCCACCGCAACGTCATCTGCATCACGCTGGGCACCGGTCTCGGCGGCGGCATCATCATCGGCAACAAGCTGCGCCGCGGGCACTACGGCGTCGCCGCCGAGTTCGGCCACATCCGGATGGTCCCGGACGGGCTGCTGTGCGGCTGCGGCTCGCAGGGCTGCTGGGAGCAGTACGCCTCCGGCCGCGCCCTGGTCAGGTACGCCAAGCAGCGCGCCAACGCCACCCCGGAGAACGCCGAGATCCTGCTCGCCCTGGGCGACGGCAGCCCCGACGGCATCGAGGGCAAGCACATCTCCATGGCCGCCCGCCAGGGCGACCCGGTCGCCGTCGACTCCTACCGTGAGCTCGCCCGCTGGGCCGGCGCCGGCCTCGCCGACCTGGCCTCCCTGTTCGACCCGTCCGCCTTCATCGTCGGCGGCGGCCTCTCGGACGAGGGCGAACTGGTCCTGGACCCCATCCGCAAGTCCTACAAGCGCTGGCTGGTGGGCGGCAACTGGCGCCCGGTCGCCGACGTCATCGCCGCCCAACTCGGCAACGACGCGGGCCTGGTGGGCGCGGCCGACCTGGCCCGGGAGCCGGACCCGATCATGTAGCGGTCGCCTTTCGAGGTGCGCCCACCGTGCCGACCCAGGGGCGCGGGGCTGTATCGATGTGTGACTCCGTCACGTGGCGCGACCGGCCACGACGAACCGGCAGTCGCGCACAAGCCTCGCGCCCCGAGTCGGGGGGCGTACATTGATCCACATGGCGCTGCTGCCCGAATCCCGAACCGAACCCGACGGCTCCGCAGTCATCCGCGTCCTCAGCTACAACATCCGCTCCCTGCGTGACGACACCGACGCCCTCGCCCGCGTCATCCGTGCCTGCGCCCCCGACCTGGTCCTGATCCAGGAAGCCCCCCGCTTCTTCCGCTGGCGAAAGAAGCTCGCCCGCCTGGCCCGCGCCTCGGACCTCGTCGTCCTCACGGGCGGCGCCACCGCCGCGGGCCCGGCGATCCTGTGCAACCTGAGGGCGACCGTGGAGCGGACGCAGGACGTGCTCCTCCCGCTCACCCCCGGACTCCACCGGCGCGGCTTCGCCACGGCCGTGGTCCGCTTCGGCGGCGCTCGCCTCGGCGTGCTCAGCTGCCATCTCTCGCTGCGGAAGGACGAGCGCCTCCAGCAGGGCGGCATGCTCCTGGACCGCCTCGCCGGCCTGGGCACGGAGCACGCCATCGCCGGCGGCGACCTCAACGACCGCCCCACCGGCCGCACCTTCCGCCTGCTCGCCGAGAGCCTGCAGGACTGCTGGGCCACCGCGCCCTGGGGCGGTGAGTACTCCTCGACTCCGGCCGACCCGCACCAGCGCATCGACGCGATCTTCGCCACCAAGGGTGTCGAGGTGCTCGGCTGCGGCGTCCCGGCCGGCCGGCCGGGGGTGACGCCGACAGACCTGAGGGCGGCCACGGACCACCTTCCGGTCCTGGCCGCCCTCAGAGTCCCCGCAGCGCAGTAGGTCAGACGACGGCACCCCGGCCGGGGTCGTCGTCGCCCTCGTCATCGGTCTTCATCCGCATCACCAGGGTGGCGAACCCGCCCAGGAACCCGCCGATGCCGAGGGTGGCCAGCCACCACGTCATCTCCCACCCGAACAGCACGGCGAGCAGCAGCAGGACCGGCCCGCCGACCACCGCGAGCCAGGCGAACTTCGCCGTCGCGTCGGCGGCGGGCAGCGGCGGCGGCTCCGGCGGCACGAAGTGGCCCTCGTCGTCGGGCTCGAAGTCGTCCTCGGACGGCTCGGCCACGCTGTAGTCGCGCGGTCCGACGCCGGGCGCGAAGGACACCGAGCTGCCCAGCGGCCCGGCCGGCTTCTCCTGGCCGGGCTCGTCGGCCGGCCGGACGGCCTCGCCCTTGTCGCCCTCTTCGCCCTTGGGCTCCGGGGCCGGGGCACCGCTCGTCTCGCCGTTCGCCTCGGTCTCCAGCAGTGCCAGGTCCTCGACCGACTTGAAGGGCTTCGAGCCCGGCGGGTCCTTCGGCTCCTCGCCGAACCCGGCGACGATCGCGGCCCAGGCGGCGTCCTCGTCGAACGGAACGTGCTGCTCCTCGGGATCGCTGTCCTCACGCCTCTCGCGATCGGAGTCGTGCTCAGCCACGTGTGGTCGTCCCTTCCTTGCCGACGCCGGTCGCGAGCCGGTCGATGAATCCGAGGCTCTCCTCGAAGATCCGGTCCGCATCATGGTCCAACGTCGCCACGTGATAGCTCTGTTCCAGCACGATCTCCGTTACGTCCGTGGAGGACACCCGGCTCAGGATCCGGGCCGTGTCCACGGCGGGCACGGTGTGGTCCTGCCTGCTGCGCAGCACCAGCAGCGGCTGGGTGACCTGGGGCAACTCGCCGTCGACCAGCCGGAAGAAGTTCCGCAGGGAGTGCGCCGAGTGCAGCGGCACCCGGTCGTACCCGAGCTCGGCGGAGCCCTCCTTGGCGATGTCACTGGCGATCCCCGGCACCGTGCGGACGAGATGCCGGGAGACCGGAAGGGTGTACGCGAACAGGCCGTGCACCTTGTTCGCCGGGTTGACGACCACGACCCCGGCCACGTCCTCCCCGTGCTTCGCGGCGAGCCGCAGGGCCAGGGCGCCGCCCATGGACAGACCGGCCACGAAGACCCGCGCGCAGCGGTCGCGCAGGACGCGCAGCTCGCGGTCCACCTCGGCGTACCAGTCCTGCCAGCCGGTGAGCCGCATGTCCTCCCAGCGGGTGCCGTGCCCCGGCAGCAGCGGCAGCGAGACGGTGAGCCCGCGCTCGGCGAGGTACTCCGCCCAGGGGCGCAGCGACTGCGGGGAACCGGTGAAGCCGTGGCAGAGGAGGACCCCGACCTCCCCGCCGTCTCGGCGGTACGGCTCGGCTCCAGGAAGGACCGGCACCTTACGGTCTCCTGTTCGTGAGAAGGACGACATGGACGACAGCGATGACATCAACCCACGCGGCGCAGCCGCGTGCCGATAGAGCCAGGTGTGCTTCACCGTACGCGACCGCACTGACACCGACCAGGGCCGTCGGGCTCATTGACGGCGCTCCGGGTTAAGGTCTGATCGACAGACACAGGAGGCACTCGGTTGTTGTACGGCACGATGAAGGTGGCCATCGGGGGACCGTTGAAGGTCGCCTTCCGGCCATGGGTGGAAGGGCTGGAGAACATTCCCGCCGAGGGCGCCGCGATCCTGGCGAGCAATCACCTGTCGTTCTCCGACTCGTTCTTCCTGCCCGCGGTCCTGGACCGCAAGGTGACCTTCATCGCGAAGGCCGAATACTTCACCACCCCCGGCGTCAAGGGCCGATTGACGGCCGCCTTCTTCAAGGGCGTCGGCCAGCTGCCCGTGGACCGCTCCGGGGCGCGCGGCGCGGGTGAGGCCGCCGTCAAGAGCGGCATAGAGGTCCTGGAGCGCGGCGAGCTGTTCGGCATCTACCCCGAGGGCACGCGCTCGCCCGACGGCCGGCTCTACCGGGGCAAGCCCGGCGGCCTCGCGCGCGTGGCGCTCGCCACCGGCGCGCCGGTCATCCCGGTCGCCATGATCGACACGGAGAAGATCCAGCCGCCGGGCAAGGTCGTGCCCAAGCTCATGCGGCCCGGCATCCGGATCGGCGAGCCCCTCGACTTCAGCCGGTACCAGGGCATGGAGCACGACCGCTTCGTGCTCCGCGCGGTGACCGACGAGGTCATGTACGAGATCATGAAGCTCTCCGGCCAGGAGTACGTCGACATGTACGCGACCGCCGCCAAGCGGCAGATCGCGGACGCGGCGAAGGCCGAGAAGGAACAGGCGAAGAAGGCCCAGCAGGAGAAGTAGCGGGTCGGCAGGAGAAGCGGGCGGACGAGGCGGAGCGGTCCGGGCCGGGACAGGGCAGTCTTGGCCGGGGCGTTCCGACGACAAGGGGGTGGGGGCATGGCCAGGCGCGAGCGGGTCATGCGGATGTCCGTCGAGCAGCCGCTGTGGCGCGCGCTCACCGGATACCGGGTACTGACGATGGTCTACGCCGTCGGACTGTTCGTCAGCGCCTACGACGAGGTCGCCCGCCCCTGGGTGGCCATCGCCTACTTCGCCGTCCTGGCCGTGTGGACGCTGGCCACCCTGCCGAGGGTCGCGAACGCCGCGAGCTGCACCAAGCGCTTCCTCGCCGCGGACCTCACCATGGCCCTGACCGGCATCCTCCTCACGCGGATCGCCGAGTCGCCCGAGCGGATCGAGGCCGGCGCCCCGACCCTGCCGTCGATATGGACGGCGGGCGCCGTGCTGGCGTTCGCCATCAAGGGCGGCTGGCGCTGGGCCGCGTTCGCCTCCACGCTGGTGGCCGCCGCCAACCTGATCCACCGCTCCGGCGTACCGACCCGCGACACCGTCCACATGGTGCTGCTCGTCTGGATCGCCTCCATCGCCATCGGCTACGTCGTCGAGGTCGCCCGCGCCTCCGAGCGCACCCTGGCCCGCGCCCTGGAGATCGAGGCGGCGACCCGGGAGCGGGAGCGACTCGCCCGGGACATCCACGACGGCGTGCTCCAGGTGCTCGCCATGGTGCAGCGGCGCGGCGCCGTCATCGGCGGCGAGGCGGCCGAGCTGGGCCGGCTGGCCGGCGAGCAGGAGGTGGCGCTGCGCACCCTGGTCTCCGGCGGCCTGGTACCCGTGTCGCGGGTGTCGGAGGACGCCGCCGACGGCGCCCTCGTACGGGCCGTGGACGAGCCCGACGACTCCGACGGCCCCGTCGACCTGCGTGTGCTGCTCGCCCCGTACGCCGGCGCGAGGGTCAGCCTCGCCGAGCCGGGGGCGCCGGTGACGCTGGCGCCGGCCGCCGCGCGGGAACTGGCCGCGGCCGTCGGAGCCGCCCTGGACAACGTCCGCAGGCACGCCGGCGAGCAGGCACGCGCGTGGATCCTCGTCGAGGACGAGCCCGGCGAGGTGATCGTCACCGTGCGGGACGACGGACCCGGCATCCCGGAGGGTCGGCTCGCGCAGGCCGAGGGCGAGGGGCGGCTCGGCGTCGCCCTGTCGATCCGGGGGCGTCTGCGCGAGCTCGGCGGCAGCGCCGAACTGATCTCGGTGCCGGGCCAGGGCACCGAGGTGGAACTGAAGGTACCCAAGGCCACCAGCGCTTCACGGGGGAAGGCGGAGCAGCGATGACGGACACCACGAGCGAGCAGCGCGGCCCGATCAGGGTCATGGTGGTCGACGACCACCCCATGTGGCGCGACGCGGTCGCCCGCGACCTGAGCGAGTCCGGCTTCGACGTGGTCGCCACGGCGGGCGACGGCGACCAGGCGGTGCGCCGCGCCAAGGCCGCCGCTCCCGACGTCCTGGTCCTCGACCTGAACCTGCCCGCCAAGCCCGGCGTCCAGGTCTGCAAGGAACTCGTCGGCCACAACCCCGCCCTGCGCGTCCTCGTCCTGTCCGCGAGCGGCGAGCACGCCGACGTGCTGGAGGCGGTGAAGTCCGGCGCCACCGGCTATCTGCTGAAGTCGGCCTCGACCGAGGAACTCCTCGACGCGGTGCGCCGTACGGCGGTGGGGGACCCGGTGTTCACGCCGGGCCTGGCCGGTCTGGTGCTCGGCGAGTACCGCCGGCTCGCCTCCGAACCGGCGCCCGCCGCCCAGGACGCCGACCAGCCCGGTGCCCCGCAGCTCACCGACCGCGAGACCGAGGTGCTGCGGCTCGTCGCCAAGGGCCTGAGCTACAAGCAGATCGCCGAACGCCTGGTCATCTCCCATCGCACGGTGCAGAACCACGTCCAGAACACCCTCGGCAAACTCCAGTTGCACAACCGGGTGGAGCTGGTGCGGTACGCGATCGAGCGCGGCCTCGACGACGAGTGATCCGGCGGCGCCGGCTTGACGGCGTGTAAACCGGCCACCCGGCCATTCACCGGAATTGCCGTTCCGACCCATCCCGTTGTGACCTGGCTCACCATTAGCGTGGCCTCACCAGGCAACCGCGGCGAAGGGACATTTCCATGCGGGTCGGAGTACTGACCGGAGGCGGCGACTGCCCCGGTCTCAACGCCGTCATCCGGGCCGTCGTCCGCAAGGGCGTGCAGGAGTACGGCTACGACTTCGTCGGCTTCCGGGACGGCTGGCGAGGTCCGCTCGAGAACGACACCGTCCGTCTCGACATCCCCGCCGTGCGCGGCATCCTGCCCCGCGGCGGCACCATCCTCGGCTCCTCGCGCACCAACCCCCTCAAGCAGGAGGACGGCATCCGCCGTATCAAGGAGAACCTCGCCAAGCAGGAGGTCGAGGCGCTCATCGCCATCGGCGGCGAGGACACCCTCGGCGTCGCCACCCGCCTCTGCGACGACTACGGCGTGCCCTGCGTCGGCGTGCCGAAGACCATCGACAACGACCTGTCCGCCACCGACTACACCTTCGGCTTCGACACCGCCGTCGGCATCGCGACGGAGGCCATCGACCGGCTGCACACCACCGCCGAGTCCCATATGCGCGTCCTCGTCTGCGAGGTGATGGGACGTCACGCCGGCTGGATCGCCATCCACTCCGGCCTGGCCGGCGGCGCCAACGTCATCCTCATCCCGGAACAGCGCTTCGACGTCGACAAGGTCTGCGCGTGGATCACCTCGCGCTTCAAGGCGTCGTACGCCCCGATCGTGGTCGTCGCCGAGGGCGCCATGCCCAAGGACGGCGACATGGTGCTCAAGGACGAGTCGCTGGACTCCTTCGGACACGTCCGGCTGTCCGGGGTCGGCGAGTGGCTGGCCAAGGAGATCGAGAGGCGGACGGGCAAGGAGGCCCGTACGACGGTCCTCGGGCACATCCAGCGCGGCGGCACCCCGAGCGCCTTCGACCGCTGGCTGGCCACCCGCTTCGGACTGCACGCCATCGAGGCCGTCCGCGACGGCGACTTCGGCAAGATGGTCGCCCTGCGCGGCACGGACATCGTCCGCGTCCCGATCGCGCACGCCACCGCCAAGCTCAAGACGGTGGATCCGAAGCTGTACGAAGAGGTCGGGGTCTTCTTCGGCTGATCCGCCGAGCCGACCGCTTCCGCCCGGCGGCGCTGGGCCATGGGCCGTATATTCGGCCCATGGCCCACGGCCCAGTGCGACGGGAGCAGCCTTGGAGATTCTCGCCTTCGGTGTGCAGGCTGACGAGAAACCCCTGATCGAGCAGGCCTTCCGGGGTCACCACGAGGTCCGCTGCCTGGACGTCTTCCTCAACGAGGACACCGCGCCCATCGCGGCCGGCTACGAGGTCGTCTGCACCAGCGTCAACTGCGACCTCGGCAACCACGTCCTGCAGACCCTCGCGGCCGGCGGCACCCGGATGGTGGCCCAGCGCTCCACCGGCTTCAACAACATCGACCTCAAGGTCGCCGAGCGCCTCGCCATGACCGTCTCGCGGGTCTCCTCCTACTCGCCCTACTCCGTGGCCGAGTTCGCCTGGACCCTCGCCATGGCGGTCAACCGCCGTATCGTGCGCGCCTCCACGCGCACGCGTGACTTCGACTTCCGCCTCGACGGCCTGATGGGCCGCGACATGCACGGCCGCACCGCCGGCGTCCTCGGCACCGGAAAGATCGGCGAGGCCTTCGCCCGCATCGCCCACGGCTTCGGCATGAACCTGCTCGGCTGGGACGTCGCCGAGAACCCCGCCTGTATGCAGCTCGGCATGCGCTACGTCGCCAAGGAACGCCTTCTCGCCGAGTCCGACCTGGTCAGCCTGCATGTGCCGCTGATGCCGGAGACCAGTCGGCTGATCGACGCCGATGCCCTGAAGGCGATGAAGGACGACGCGATCCTGATCAACTCCAGCCGCGGCGGCCTCATCGACACCGCGGCCCTCGTCGCCGAACTGCGCGAGGGCCGCTTCACCGGTGTCGGCCTCGACGTCTACGAGGCGGAGGCCGGGCTCTTCTTCCTCGACAAGTCGCTCCAGGCCATCGAGGACGACACCCTGGCCCGGCTCGTCACCTTCCCGAACGTCCTGGTCACCTCGCACCAGGCGTACTACACCGAGGACGCCGTCAGCCAGATCGTCGAGACCACCCTGCGGAACGTCCTCGACTACAAGGCCGCCCGCCGCTCGGAGAACGTGCTCGTGCCCCGCAGCTGACCCACCAGATCACGGACGACGGCGGCGCCGTTCAGCGTCAGGACCGACTCCGGGTGGAACTGCACCCCGGCGAAGCCGGGCCCGCGCACGGCGTGCACCTCGCCGTTGCCGGCCCGGCTGACCTCGATGCCGTGCTCGGCGAGCTCCGCGTGCACCTCGTCGTCGCAGTGCGCCACGAAGCTGTTGTAGAAGCCGACCGTCTCCGGCCGCCCGAACAGGTCGATCGTCGTCTGCGCGCCCTGGTACGGCACTTCCTTGCGCACGATGTCCAGCCCCAGCTCGGCGGCGATCAGCTCATGGCCGAGGCAGACGCCGACCACGCCGTGCCGGTTCGCGCCGATGACCTCGGCCGCGAGCTCCCGCAGGAAGCGCATCTTCGCGTCGTCCAGGTCGGAGGGGTCACCGGGCCCGGGGCCCAGCACGACCGGCCCCTCGTGCGCGAGCGCGGCCTCCCGCAGCCCCGGCTCGTCGTAGCGCCGCACGGTCACCTCCAGGCCGCTGGAGCGCAGCACATGGCCGAGCATCGCCGTGAAGGTGTCCTCGCCGTCGACGACCAGGGCATGCCCGGACAGCTCCTCGGACCGATCCTGCATCCGCAGCCAGAAGGGCGCGAGCGAGGCCCGGCGCCCGTCGAGCGCGGCACGCACGCGTGGATCGTCGGCGAGACACACGCGCGTGTGCTCCTCCCGCGGCCGACCCGGCCGTACGCCCAGGGCCGCCAGCACACCCGCCGCCTTCGCGTGCGTCTCGGCGACCTCGCTCGCCGGATCCGAGCCGCGCACGAGGGTCGCGCCGACCGGCACCCGCAGCCCGCCGTCGGCGTCGATGTCGGCGGTGCGGATGAGGATGGGGGAGTCGAGGGTCTGGGCGCCGCCGGAGTCCCGGCCGATCAGGGCCAGCGCCCCCGCGTAGTACCCGCGCCCGCCGACCTCGTGCCGCTCGATGACCCGGCACGCGTTCTGCACGGGCGATCCGGTCACGGTGGCCGCGAACATGGTCTCCTTCAGGACCTCGCGCACATCCAGCGAGGACTTCCCGCGCAGCTCGTACTCGGTGTGCGCGAGATGCGCCATCTCCTTCAGCCGGGGCCCGACGACGACCCCGCCCATGTCGCCGACCGTGCACATCATCTTGAGCTCCTCGTCGACGACCATCGACAGCTCCTCGATCTCCTTGCCGTCGGCGAGGAAGTCGAGCAGGTGCTCCGGCGTCGGGCCCTCGGCGGGGTAGCGGTACGTCCCGCTGATCGGGTTCATGACGACCGTGCCGCCGGACATCCGCACGTGCACCTCAGGGCTGGCGCCCACCAGTGTCCGCTCCCCGGTGTGCACGACGAACGTCCAGTACGCCCCCCGCTCGCCCTCCAGCAGCCGCCGGAACAGCGCGAGCGCGTCGGCGCGTCCGAACCCCGGGATCTCACCCTCGTACGTCCGCCGGATCACGAAGTTGGCGCCCTCGCCCCGCCCGATCTCGTCCCGCAGCACCCGCCCGACGATCTTCGAGTACTCCTCGTCGGCCACGTCGAAGCCGCCGCCCTCGACGCGCACGTCGTGCGACGGGAGCTGCTCCAGCGCCTCGGCGAGCGGAATGCCGTACGACTCCTCGGGGGTGAGCACCGCAAGGGGCGTGCCGTCGTCGCGGACGTCGAAACCGCGCTCGCGGATCTGCCGGAAGGGGACCAGCGCCAGGCCCTCGTCGGGGAGGTCGGCGAGGCGGTCGCAGGTGGACACCGGACCGATCAGGACCTCGACCGTCTCGCCCTCCTCGACGGCGCGGCCGGGCGCGCGGCGGCGCAGCAGGGCGAACGGGCGGGGATCGTCCAGCAAGCCGAGCAGATTCATGGGTCCGGGCTCCTTCTCCGTGGATCAGTGGGTTCGGCGGAGAGGAGCGGCCCGGGAAACACCGAAGGCCGCCCCTCGGGCGGCCTTCGCGAAGTCTTTCGTACGCGCAGTCAGTGGGCCGCCGGATGAGCGGTCCACCACCAGTTCTGGGTCGAGTGCGCGAACATGCCAGGCACAGTACCTCATGTCCGAGTCGTGTACGCGGTGTCTCAATTGCTGGGCATGGGGCTGGACCCCCGACACGACCCCGTAATGTTGAGGCGTGACCGTGAACGCTAAGACCAGCGCTAGCGCTGGCAACACCTGGCGAGACCTGCCCGCGGCGCAGCAGCCCGAGTACCCCGACACCGAGGCTCTGCGCGCAGTGATCGCGGACCTCGAGTCGTATCCGCCGCTCGTCTTCGCGGGCGAGTGCGACCAGCTGCGCGCCCGGATGGCGGCCGTCGCCAAGGGAGAGGCGTTCCTCCTCCAGGGCGGCGACTGCGCCGAGGCCTTCGACGCGGTGTCCGCCGACCACATCCGCAACAAGCTCAAGACCCTCCTCCAGATGGGCGCCGTGCTGACGTACGCCGCCTCGGTGCCGGTCGTGAAGGTCGGCCGCATCGCCGGCCAGTACTCCAAGCCGCGCTCCAAGGGCACCGAGACCCGCGACGGCGTCACGCTGCCCACCTACCGCGGCGACTCGGTCAACGGCTTCGACTTCAACGAGGCCGCCCGCGTCCCGGACCCCGAGCGCCTGAAGCGGATGTACAACGCCTCCGCCTCCACGCTCAACCTGGTGCGCGCCTTCACCACCGGCGGCTACGCCGACCTGCGCCAGGTGCACGCCTGGAACCAGGACTTCGTGAGGTCGTCCCCGTCCGGCCAGCGCTACGAGCAGCTGGCCCGCGAGATCGACCAGGCGCTGAACTTCATGCACGCCTGCGGGGCCGACCCGGAGGAGTTCCGGACGGTCGAGTTCTACGCCTCGCACGAGGCGCTGCTGCTCGACTACGAGTCCGCGCTGACCAGGGTCGACTCCCGCACGGGGCAGCTGTACGACGTCTCCGGCCACATGGTGTGGATCGGTGAGCGCACCCGGCAGCTGGACCACGCGCACATCGAGTTCGCCTCGAAGATCCGCAACCCGATCGGCGTCAAGCTCGGCCCGACGACGACGGCCGAGGACGCGCTGCAGTACATCGACCGGCTGGACCCCGAGCGTGAGCCGGGCCGGCTGACCTTCATCGTCCGCATGGGCGCGGACAAGGTCCGCGACAAGCTCCCCGAGCTGGTCGAGAAGGTCACGGCGTCCGGCGCCACGGTGGCCTGGGTGACCGACCCGATGCACGGCAACACCTTCGAGGCGGCCTCCGGTCACAAGACCCGCCGCTTCGACGACGTGCTCGACGAGGTCAAGGGCTTCTTCGAGGTCCACAAGGGCCTCGGCACCCACCCCGGCGGCATCCACGTGGAGCTCACCGGCGACGACGTCACGGAGTGCGTGGGCGGCGGCGACGAGATCTTCGTCGACGACCTGCACCAGCGCTACGAGACGGCCTGCGACCCCCGGCTGAACCGCAGCCAGTCGCTTGACCTGGCCTTCCTCGTCGCGGAGATGTACCGGGACCAGTGACGGGGTCGCCTGTTACGGGGACATGAGTGGGGCGCGGATCACATTCGATCCGCGCCCCGCAGCACTTTTGCGGTTCCCGTGAGCCGGGTAAGGTTAGGTTAGCCTCACCGATCAAGGGGATGGCACATCGATCCCGCCGGGAGGTGAACCGCGTGTACGTCTGCAGTTGCTTCGGTGTCACCGAGCAGCAGGTCAAGAAGCACGCGGAGGACGGCGCCTGCACTCCCCGCCAGATAGCCTCGGCCTGCAAGGCCGGCACGGACTGCGGGTCCTGTGTACGCCGCATTCAGGCGATCCTGGGACGGGGCGCGTGCCCTCGTCGTGAGCTGGCCGACCAGGGTCAGCCGATTCTCACCGACCTGGCGGACGCGGCCTAGCCGGGCTGCTCGATCTGCTGCGCGAGGTAGAGCGCCTCTCCGAGCTTCTCGATCAGTTCGAGCTGGGTGTCCAGATAGTCGATGTGGTGCTCCTCGTCCTCGAGGATCGACTCGAAGATGTTCGCCGACGTGATGTCGCCCTTGCTGCGCATCACCTCGATGCCGCGCTTGAGGCGGTCGATCGCCTCCACCTCGACCTGCCGGTCGGCCTGGAACATCTCGGTCACCGTCTGGCCGACCCGGACGTGGAACAGCCGCTGGTAGTTGGGCAGGCCGTCCAGCATGAGGATGCGCTCGGTGAGCTTGTCCGCGTGCTTCATCTCATCGATGGACTCTTCACGCGTGTACTTGGCGAGCTTGGTCCAGCCTTTGTTGTCCTGGATCCGGTAGTGCAGCCAGTACTGGTTGATCGCGGTGAGCTCGCCGGTCAGCTGCTCGTTCAGGAATTCGAGGACCTCGGGGTCGCCCTGCATCGCAGAGGCTCCTTCCAAGCGGGGGAACTGGCAGGTTGCGCCGCATGATTGCACCGGCGGGAAAGATCGTCCAGTAAGTCTTCACTTAGTAAGTAAGTGCATGCTTAGTCCGGTTTGAACTGATTTACGGAGGGTGGGGTCAGGTGCACCCCTTCGGGTCTGTCAGGATGGAGTCATGGGTCAGCCGGTGGAGCGCGAAACTGGAGCAGCAGCACACTCCGAGCTTCCGCCGGGGCAGCGGATGCAGCGCGGCTGGCCGGTCACGCACTACGGTCCGGTCCCGAAGTTCCGGCCCGAACGCTGGGAGTTCAGGGTGTTCGGGGCCACCGCCGACGGCGAGAAGCGCTGCTGGACCCATGAGGAGTTCGCGGGCCTGCCGTACACCACCGTCGTGGCCGATCTGCACTGCGTCACGAAGTTCAGCATGCTCGGTGCGGAGTGGGGCGGCATCCCGGCACGGACGATCCTGGAGCTCGCCCCGCCCGCGCCCGCGGTCACTCATGTGATGGTGTGGGCCGAGTACGGCTTCAGCTCCAACCTCCGCCTCGCCGACTTCGCCTCCGAGCGCACCATCTTCGCCACCCACAAGGACGGCGAACTGCTCACGGCGGAGCACGGTTTCCCGCTCCGTCTGGTCGTCCCCCATCTGTACGCCTGGAAGGGACCCAAGTGGGTCCGGGGCGTGGAGTACATGACCGCCGATCGCCGCGGCTTCTGGGAGGAACGCGGCTATCACAACATCGGCGACCCCTGGCGGGAGCAGCGCTACTCGTACCAGGAAGAGCCCGGGGACGGCCCCGAGCTCTGACTCCTGGTCCCCGCGCCGGGGTTCAGTGGAACTGGTGGACCACCGCGTGGCCCTTGCCGCGGCCGATCATCCACTTGTTGGCCGGCGTGGTCAGGGCGAAGGCGACGGCCAGCGCGATCGCCAGCACCGACCAGAACAGCGGGTCGGCGAGCCCGGCGTCCATGGCGCCCGGCCACAGCACGATCACGCCGTTGTCGACCAGCTCCATCACGGCGATGGACAGGGTGTCCGCCGCCAGCGCGACCTTGAGCGCCGCCCCCGGGCTCAGGCCCGCCCTGAGCACACCGCGCAGGGTGAGCGCGTAGCCGAAGAAGAAGGCCAGGACGATCGCCAGGATCAGCGTCGGCACGTTGCCCCAGCCGAACGCGGTGCCGATCACCATGCCCAGCACCTCGCCGATGGCGCAGCCGGTGAGGCAGTGCAGGGTCGCCTGGGCGGCCATCGCCCAGCTGCCGGCGGCGACCGCCTGCTGATGGTGATCGTGTGCCCTGTGTGCTTCGTGCCGCATCACTGCCCCAATGTCAGGTCACGGTTCCTGCACCGAGCAGGAACCATATACCCCCCTGGGGTATTCCGTGACGGGCTACGAATCGCGAAGTTTTTTCAGCCGCTCCACGTCCGCCGCGTGCCCTTCCTTCCCGCCGGGCGTCTCGATGATCAGCGGTACGCCCTCGGTGGCCGGGTGCGTCATCAGCGCCCGGAACGGGTCCTCACCGATGTGACCTGCGCCGATGTTCGCGTGCCGGTCCTTGTGGGCGCCGACGACGTCCTTGGAGTCATTGGCGTGGATCAGCTTCAGCCGGCCCTCGCCGACGGTGTCCACCAGGAGGTCCAGGGTCTGGTGCATGCCGGACGGGCCGGTCAGGTCGTGGCCGGCGGCGAAGATGTGGCAGGTGTCCAGGCACACGCCCAGCTTCGGATGGGCGTCCAGCGCCTCGAAGTACGGCCCGAAGTCCCAGGTCCGGGAGCAGAGCGAGAAGCCCTGGCCCGCCGTCGACTCCAGCAGCAGGAACGGGTCGTCGTCGTGGGTCAGCTCGTCCAGCAGCGGCAGCATGTGCTCGCGTACCTGCCTCAGGGCCACCGGGCGCTCCCGGCCGCCGGTCGCGCTGCCCGTGTGCACGACCACGCCCAGCGCGCCGATCTCCCGACCGCGCCGCAGCGAGTGCCGCAGCGACTCCACCGACTTCTCGACGGTCGCCTCGGTGTGCGAGCCGAAGTTGATCAGGTACGGCGCGTGCACATACGCCGGGATCGACTCGGCCTCGCACACCGCACGGAACTCCTCGTCCTGCCGCGGGTTCCCGGCGGGGGTGGCCCAGCCGCGCGGGTTGGCGACGAAGACCTGGACGGTCTCGGCCCTGAGGTCGCGGGCGTAGCCGAGCCCGACGGAGGCGAGGCCACCGGCCACGGGGACGTGCCCGCCGACGGGGTTGCGCTGAGTTATCACCGGTCAAGGGTCGCATGGGGGTGGGGCGCTTTCCGCGGTCGGGTGACTGCACCCACCCAGGGGCGCGGGGAACTGCGCGAGCAACTCCCACCGGACCGCAGTCGCCCGACGGCATGAGGTGGCACGTCCATCGGCGCTCGGCGCAGGCCCAGCGCAGCGTCCGTCACCTGATGGTGATCGTGATCGTCGACCCCTTGGGTGCCGTCTCGCCGCCCTGGACCGACTGCTTCTTGACCGTGTCGCCGAACAGGCCGAGCAGACCGCGGTCCTCGTCGACCTCGAAGCCGGCCCCCTCAAGCGCCGCCTTGGCGTCGTCGACGCTGTCGCCGACCACGTCCGGGACCTCGATCATCTCGGGGCCCTTGGACAGCGTCAGCGTCACGGTGTCGCCCTCGGCGGCCTGCTTGCCCTCCGCGGGTGACTGCTGTGCGACCTGGCCCGCGTCGAACTCGGAGTTGACCCGCGCGGAGGCGATCTTCACCTTCAGGCCGGCCTCCTCCAGCTCGGCCCTGGCGTCGGCCGGGTCCTCGCCCGTGACGTCCGGGACGTCCACCGGGCTGCCCTTGCTGACGATCAGCGTGATCGCCGAGCCGGAGCGGACCTCGGTGCCGGTCCCGGGGTCCGAGGAGAGCACGGAGCCCCTGGTGACGTCGTCGCTGAACTCCCGCTTCACCATGCCCGGTTGGAGGCCGCTCTCCTTGAGCTCGGTCCTCGCCTTGGCCAGCGGATAGCCCTCGATGTCGGGCACCTTCACCGTCTCCGGGCCCGCCGAGATGACCAGCTTCACGGAGTCGTTGTGCCGTATGCGGGTGCCGGTGTCCGGGTCCGTGCTGATGACGGTGCCGCGCTTGACGGTGTCGCTGTAGGCGCGCTCCACCTTGCCGACGTCGAGCCCGGCCTCCTCCAGCCGGTCCCGGGCCTGTGCCTCGGTCTTGGACAGCAGCGGCGGGACCTGGGTGAACTGGCCGGAGTTGATGTACCAGACGCCGACGCCGAGGCCGAGGACCAGCAGCACCGCGGCGACGATCATCATCGGGCCGCGCGGCCGGCGCGAGGTGCGCGATCGGTGCGCGGGCGGCGGAGGCGGCGGGCTCTCCAGCCGGCTGGTCCGGTTGAAGTCGGCCCGGGGCTCGTCCCCGTTCACCGGCAGCGGGCGCTGGATGTCGAGTCCGCGCGGGATGACGCTCGTACGGTCGTCGGAGTTGCTGTGCTCCGCCGAGAGTGCCTGCGGCGGCATCGCGTCCAGCTGGTCCGCGCTGAGCCGGGCACGCGTCTCGCGGGCCTGCGCGAGCAGGGCCACGGCGTCGTACGGCCGGATCCGCGGGGAGCGCGCGGTGGCCGACGCGACCAGCTCGTCGAGCTCGTACGCCAGCCCCGGGACGACCGCCGACGGCGGCGGGACGTCCTCGTGCAGGTGCTTGTAGAGCACCACGGCGGGGGAGTCCCCGTCGTGCGGCTTCTCGCCGGTGAGCATCTCGTACAGGACGACACCGCAGGCGTACACGTCGACCCGGGCGTCCGCGGTGCCGGGCTGCTCTATCTGCTCGGGCGCGAGATAGGAGACGGTGCCGAGCACGGCGCCGGTGGTGCTGGTCACGGTGTCCACGGACCGCACGAGGCCGAAGTCGGCGACCTTGACCCGTCCGTCGTCCCCTATCAGGACGTTCTCGGGCTTCATGTCCCGGTGCACGAACCCGGCGCGGTGCGCGGCGCCGAGCGCGGCGAGCACCGGCTCCAGGATGTCGAGGGCGGCCCGGGGCTGGAGCGCCCCGCGGTCACGCAGGACGTCGCGCAGGGTGCAGCCCGCGACGTACTCCATGGCGAGATAGACGTACGACCCGTCGGTGCCCTGGTCGAAGACCTGCACGACATTGGGGTGCGCGAGCCGGGCGACGGACTTCGCCTCCCGGATGAACCGCTCGACGAACACCCCGTCGACCGCCAGCGCGGGGTGCATCACCTTGAGCGCGAGCACGCGGTCCAGACGGGTGTCCAGGGCCCGGTAGACCGTGGCCATCCCGCCGACCGCGATCCGCGCGTCCACGCGATACCGGCCGTCGAGCACCTGCCCGACCAAGGGGTCCTGAAGGGTCGTATCCACGCAGGCGAGTGTACGAGCCGACGCTGACAGTCCCGCCCGTTCGGACGTGATCGGAGCGGGACTGGAGCCGACCTGTGACGGATGCCTCACTGGCCGGATGACTTCGTCGAACACGCGTTCAGAACGCGGGGCGTTCCGGATCCAGCCGTGCCATCCCCGCCAGCGGAGAGGACGCCTCGGCGAAGTGACGGCGCGGGATCCGGCCCGCCCGGTACGCCAGCCGCCCCGCCTCCACCGCGTGCCGCATCGCGTCGGCCATCAGCACCGGCTCCTGCGCCCGCGTCACGGCCGAGGCGAGCATCACGCCCGCGCACCCCAGCTCCATCGCGAGCGCCGCGTCCGACGCCGTACCGGCGCCCGCGTCCAGGATCACCGGCACCTGCGCGTGCTCCACGATCAGCTGGAAGTTGTGCGGGTTGCGGATGCCGAGCCCCGACCCGATCGGGGAGCCGAGCGGCATGATCGCGGCGCAGCCGGCGTCCTGGAGCCTGCGCGCCAGCACCGGGTCGTCGTTCGTGTACGGCAGCACCGTGAAACCGTCGTCCACCAGCGTCTCCGCCGCGTCCAGCAGCTCGATCGGATCCGGCAGCAGCGTCCGCTCGTCGGCGATGACCTCCAGCTTGATCAGATCCGTGCCGAGCGCCTCGCGCGCGAGGCGGGCCGTCAGCACGGCCTCTCCGGCGGTGAAGCACCCCGCGGTGTTCGGCAGCACCCGGATCCCGAGCCTCTCCAGCACGGACAGCACCGAGCCGTGCACCGAGGCGTCGACCCGCCGCATCGCGACGGTCGTCAGCTCCGTCCCGGACGCCACGAGAGCCCGCTCCAGGACGTCCGGGCTGGGCGCGCCGCCGGTGCCCATGATCAGGCGGGACGCGAAGGACGTACCGCCGATGACAAAGGGATCGTCGGCCATGGTTCAGCCTCCTTGGACGGCGGTGAGGACCTCGACGCGGTCGCCCTCGGAGAGGGGCGTCGACGGCCACTGCGCGCGCGGGACGACGGTTTCGTTGAGGGCGGCGGCCACTCCGGAGGGCGCCGTGGTGACGGACGAGACGAGCGTGTCGAGAGCCGTGCCCGGCTCGATGTGCCGGCGCTCGCCGTTGACCGAGATGGTGACCTGGACGCTCATGCGGGCTGCTCCGTGAGTGCGGCGGGACTGAAGCGCCTCGGCGTGAACGCGCGTGCCTCCTCCGGCAGTTCACCGGTGGCCAGGACGTGCGCCAGGGCGTCCCCGGTGACGGGCGTGAGCAGCACGCCGTTGCGGTAGTGCCCGGTGGCCAGCGACAGCCCGGCCAGTTCGGTCGGGCCGAGCAGCGGCGCGTTGTCGGGGGAGCCGGGGCGCAGACCCGCCCGCGTCTCGGTGAGCGGCAGTTCGGTGATGCCCGGCACCAACTCGTGGGCGTCGCGCAGCAGCTCATAGACGCCGCCCGCGGTCACCGTCGTGTCCCAGCCCAGCTCCTCGCTCGTCGCGCCCACGACCAGCTCGCCGTTCTCGCGCGGCACCAGGTAGACCTGGCTGCCGCGCACCACGGCCCGCACGGTCCGGCTCAGGAACGGCGCGTACCGCTGCGGCACGGTCAGCCGCAGCACCTGCCCCTTCACCGGCCGCACGGGCGGCACCGCGGCGTCGGGGACGCCCGCGAGCCGCCCGCTGAGGCTGCCGGCGGCGAGGACCACCTGGTCCGCGGTCAGAGCGGTGCCGTCCGTCGTGGTGACTCCGGTGGCCCGGTCCCGTACGACGTCGACGCGCTCGGCCCAGGCGCGGTGGAGGACCACACCGGCCCGCTCGCACGCGGCGAGCAGCGCCCCGGTCAGCCGCCGCGGGTCGATCTGGTGGTCGCCGTCCACCCGCAGTCCGCCGCGCACGCCCGGCGCGAGCATCGGCTCCAGGCGCCGGCACTCGCGCCCGGACAACCACTCGGAGTCCAGCCCGGACTGGCGCTGCAGGGCGTGCAGTTCGCGCAGATGGGCGCGGTCGTCGGCGTCCAGCGCGACGGCGAGGGTGCCGCACCGGCGGTAGCCGAGGTCGTGGCCGGTGACGTCGGTGAGCTCGGCCGCGAAGTCCGGGTAGCGGCGGGCCGAGGCGAGGTTCAGGCCGAGCAGGGTCTGCTCGCCGTAGTGCAGTTCCGTGACGGCGGCCAGCATTCCCGCGGCCACCTGGGCGGCCCCGCCGCCCGGCTCCGGGTCCACCACCGCCGTGGCGAACCCGCGCTGCGCGGCCCGCCACGCCGTGACCAGGCCGATGATTCCGCCCCCGATGACGAGGACGTCTGACGTTCGCGTACGCGACATGGGCGTCCAGCCCCTCCCTTCGCCGGCATGACCCGGATCAGGTTCGTACGGTCGGAGGCCGCCAGCCTCCCTCTCAGCCCGGTGCGTCCGGGCTCCCGCGAGTGCTCTACGTTGGCCACCCTAGCCCGCCCGTGTCTGTCTCAGTAAGGGAGCCCGTGCCCATGGCCCGCTCGCTCGACGGTCTCGTCCTGGCGCCCGTCGCCGACCAGGCACCAGGTCAGGTGGGTACCCGCACCCGGTTCGCGTACCACGAGAAGGACGGCGAGATCTGGGCCGAGTACGCCGGCGGGGACGTCGTGCGCGGGCATCTCGTGGGCACCCGGGACGGCGACCGGCTGGACTTCCGGTACGTGCAGCTGAAGCGGGACGGGGCGACGTCCTCGGGGCACTGCGTGTCGACCGTGGTCGAGCTCGCCGACGGGCGGGTGCGGCTGGAGGAGACCTGGGAGTGGGAGTCGCAGACCGGCAGCGGCACCAGCGTTGTGGAGCAGGTCACTGAGCACGACTCCTGACTGACGAATTGTCAGTTGTCTATGGTGATCAGGTGAGCGAGCAGACGACGCAGTCGCAGCGGTCAGTGGTCGTCGCCGGCGCCGGCATGGCCGGTGTGCAGACGGCGGTGGCCCTGCGCGAACAGGGCTTCACCGGAACCGTCACGCTGATCGGCGCCGAGCCCCACCAGCCGTACGACCGGCCGCCCCTGTCCAAGGCGGTGCTGCTCGGCAAGGCCGAGGGATCCGCCTTCGACGTCGACTTCGAGTCGCTCGGCATCGACCTGCGCCTGGGGCGCGAGGTGCTGGGCGTCCGCGTCGCCGACCGCGAACTGGACACCGAGGCCGGGCCCGTCCCGTACGACGTCCTCGTGCTGGCCACCGGCGCCGAACCGATCCGGCTGCCGGGCGTGGAGGGCGTGCCCGGCGTGCATCTGCTGCGCACCCTGGACGACGCCGAGCGGCTGCGCCCGGTGCTCGCCCGGCAGCACGACATCGTGGTGGTCGGCGCGGGCTGGATCGGCGCGGAGTTCGCGACGGCCGCGCGCGAGGCGGGGTGCGCGGTGACGGTCGTGGAGGCCGCCGACCGGCCGCTGGCGGGGGCACTGCCCGCGGAGGTGGCCGCGCCGATGACCGCCTGGTACGCGGAGAGCGGGGCGGTCCTGCGCACGCACACGCGCGTGGCGGCCGTCGAGCCCGGCGCGGTGATCCTCGACGACGGCTCGCGGGTGCCCGCGGGCGCGGTCGTGGTCGGCATCGGGGCCCGGCCCGCCACGGCCTGGCTGGCCGGCTCGGGCATCGAGCTCGGTGCGCACGGCGAGGTCGTCGCCGACGAGCGGCTGCGCACCTCGGTGCCGGACGTCTACGCGGTCGGCGACTGCGCGTCCTTCCCCTCCGGGCGCTACGGCGAGCGGTTGCTGGTCCACCACTGGGACAACGCCCTCCAGGGCCCGCGCACGGTCGCCGCCGACATCCTCGGCCAGAGCCCGGCGGTCTACGACCCGGTGCCGTACTTCTGGTCCGAGCAGTTCGGCCGTTTCGTGCAGTACGCCGGTCATCACGCCGCCGCCGACACGACCCTGTGGCGCGGCGACCCGTCGGGCCCGGCGTGGTCGGTCTGCTGGCTGCGCGGCGACCGCCTCGTCGCCCTGTTGGCGGTGGGCCGGCCGAGGGATCTCGCGCAGGGGCGGCGACTGATCGAGTCGGGCACGCCGATGGACACCGAGCTGATGACGGACCCGGCACGCCCGTTGAAGGCCGCGACGGCCTA